>NZ_WTYD01000001.1:1800000-1967500 GCF_009827295.1 Qipengyuania pelagi
TGGCGTTGAAGGTGTTGGTGGCGAGGATATGCGCGCCCGCATCGATATAGCTGTCGCAGATCTTTCGGATGACCTGCGGCTGGGTCAGATTGACGAGATCGTTATTGCCCTTCTGGTCATGATTCAGCCCGGTATCGCCCGCATAATCCTCGGGCGAGAGCTTCGCGCGCTGGATTTCGGTGCCGTAGGGGCCGTCCTTGATCAGGATGCGCGCCTTGGCGGCCGTTTCGAAGTCTTCGCGTTTGGTCATGTGTCGGCTTTCGGGCGCAGGCCGAGCATATGGCAGATGGCATAGCTCAGCTCGGCGCGGTTGAGAGTGTAGAAATGGAACTGGCGCACGCCGCCCGCATAGAGACGACGGCAGAGTTCGGCGGCGATGGTGGCGCTGACCAGCTGGCGCGCTTCGGGTTTTTCATCGAGGCCTTCGAACAGCCCCTCCATCCAGTGCGGGATCGCCGTGCCGCACAGGCCGGACATCTTCTGTACCGCGGCGAAGCTCATCACCGGCATGATGCCCGGCACGATCTCCCCCTCGATCCCCGCCGCCGCCGCGCGGTCGCGAAAATCGAAGAAACATTCCGGCTCGAAGAAGAATTGCGTGATCGCGCGCGTCGCGCCCGCGTCGAACTTGGCCTTGAGATTGTCGAGATCCGCCTGGCGATCTTTCGAATCGGGATGCATCTCGGGATAGGCGGCGGCCGAAATCTCGAAATCGCCGACCTTCTTCAATCCCTTGATGAGATCGACCGCGTTCTCGTAGCCGCCGGGATGGGGCGCATAACCCGCCTCGCTATCGGGCGCATCGCCGCGCAGGGCGACGATATGGCGGATGCCCTCCTCCCAGTAATGCCGGGCCACCGCATCGACCTCCTCGCGCGTCGCGGCGACGCAGGTGAGGTGGGCAGCGGCGGGAATCTGGGCCTCGTTCTGAATGCGGACGACCTGTTCGTGCGTGCGCTCGCGCGTCGACCCGCCCGCGCCATAGGTCACCGATACGAAACGCGGATCGAGCGGCTTCAGCGTCTCGACACTCTGCCACAGCGTTTCGGCCATCTTCTCGCTCTTGGGCGGGAAGAATTCGAAGCTGACCTCGATATCGCCAACAAGGTCGGAAAACATCGGCGCTTCCAGAGCGCGCTGCGCTTCGCGCATCTGATCGAGCGTGGGGCTCATGACGCCGCCGCCGTTCTGGCGGGCAGGTTTTCGTCCGCCGCGAGGGCTATCCATATCTTGACCACCAGGGTTCCTCCGTCGAGCGATAGGGGGGGCTGCTGCGCCAGTCCCGCATCCGTCAGCAGCGTCTGCATCTGCGCATCCGAGAATCCGAGGCGGGCATGGGCGTGGCGTTCGCGCAATTCCTCGTGCCGATGGGCCGCGAAATCGACGATCGCGACCTTGCCGCCGGGCCTCAGGACCCGCGCGGCCTCGGCGATGGCGAGCGCGGGGTCCTGCGCGAAATGCAGCACCTGATGGAACAGGACCGTGTCGAAACTCGCATCGTTGAAGGGCAGCTGGGCGAAATCGCCCTGCACCAGCTCGACCCGCTCGGTCGGAAGATGCTGCAATTTGGCACGCGCGACGCGTAGCATGGCGAGGCTCTTATCGAGCGCGACGATCCGCTCGGCGGAGCGTGCGAACAGCTCCGCCATCCGGCCCGTCCCCGTCCCGATATCGAGCAGGCGACCGAGCGGATAATCGCCCAGCGCCGCGGCCAGGGCGTGTTCCACCTGTTCGTCCGAACTGTGGAGGCGGCGAACCTCGTCCCAATCCTCGGCATGATCGGCGAAGTAGGACGCCGCCTCTTTCTCGCGGGCGGTACGGATCTGTGCCAATTGGCGCCGGTCCTGCTCGCAGGCCGCGCCGAAATCGCGATCCTCGCCCTCGCAGGCTTCGAGCAGCTCTTCGATCCTTCCGCCGACGGCGTCCGACGCATCGCCCCCATGGCGCGCCCGCAAGAAGACCCAGCTCCCTTCCTTGCGCCGTTCGACCAGACCGGCGGCACTGAGGATGCCGACATGGCGCGATACGCGCGGCTGGCTCTGACCGAGGACCTGCGCGACCTCCCCCACCGACAATTCCATCGAGCCGAGCAGGCGCATGATACGAAGGCGCGTCCCGTCCGCCAGAGCCCGAAAGATCGCCTCGATATCCATCACTCGCAATATAAAGATATCTGCAAGTGTGTAAATTGCCTTTCTGGCAACGCTCATGCGTCGAGGCAAGGCTCCCTTTCGCTATCCCGAATGGAGAGAAAACCGGATGTTAACCGCTGTTCGTCAAACCATCCGCACCTGTTCCGGGCCCGCCATAGATCGCGCGGGCCTCATGTTGCGGAGATATCGGCTTGCAATCTCGGCCGACCTTTACGGTTTTCTCCCGCCTTCTATCGGCGGGTGGCTGAGCCATGCCGCTATCCGTCGCTCTGCGCTCCAATCTGCTGCGCTTCGTCGAAGACCTTTTGGCGCATATGACCGTCGCGGAAAAGCGCGGCCAGCTTCAAACCGAAGAGCTGTCTTCCTTCGCCGACCGGCCTGACCGGGTCGAGGACACGCTGGTCGAAAAGCTACGCGCCGGGCGGGTGGGGACGATCGTCGGGCCGCGCTCGCGCGAGGAAGCCCGACAGTTGCAGCGCATCGCCATCGAACAGACGAGGATCGGCATCCCGCTGCTGTTCGCTGCGCCGATCGACGAAGCGGCCTGGCCATCGCCGCTTGCCATGGCCGCGAGCTGGAGCCCCGAAGCGGTCGAGGCGGTCGCACGCCGAACGGCGGAGGCGGCCAGTGAAAGGGGCCTGACTTGGCTCGCGACGCCTCCCTTCCTCCTCGCAGGTGCAATCAGGGGTCGTGGCTATTCGGGCGAATCGCCCTTTCTCGCGCAGTCGATACGCGATGCCGTTGTGCGCGGCCTGTCTGGGCGGGACTTCGGTTCCGATCTGGCGGACGAAGGCCATGCGCTGGCCCTGCTGCGAACCGACCCTCCCTCCCAATCCGGTCCGCGATTGACGTCGGACAGACCACCCTTCGCGACGAGCGACCTCTTTGCGGGCCGGGATTTTGCCGACTGGCATTCGGGCACCGACACGAATTCGGAAAAGCTCGACGATGCGGTGCGGCGTATCCTGCTTGCCAAGGCGCAGCTCGGCCTGTTCCGTGATCCCTATAACCGCCTCGACGCAGCGAAACCCGCCGGATCGGAAACGGGGGATGCCGAGCGCATCGTTCTAGCGCGCAAGTCCATGGTGCTCCTGCGCAACGAAGGCAGCACCCTGCCCCTGCCCGAACAGGCCGAGACGGTGCTGTGCGTGGATTGCGGCGACGGTCTCGCCGATACTGTCTCCAGCGCGCTCGGTACGGCGGGGGTGTCGGCACGCAAGCTTTCGGGCCTCGCCTTGCGGCAGGACGCAATCGATGCGCCGACCGCCCTTTTTGCCGCCGACGGGATGGCGATCGGGATCGCGTCCGACGCCGCCTCGCGCGCCCAGACGGTGCTGGTCTGCATCGGCGATGCCCTTTGCGTGGAGGGGACAGGCCTACCGCGCCTGGGTGAGGCGGCAAGCGCCCTGCTCTCCGCGCTTGTCCACGCCAACAGTCGCTGCGTACTGCTTGCCGCCACGGCGCGCCCGCTCGATCCGGCGTGCCTGCCAGAGCGCCTCGCAGGACATCTCCAGACCTGGCGACCGACCCGCGGCTTTGCCGAGGCGCTGGGCGCGATCGTGACGGGGAAGGCGGCACCGAGCGGAAGGCTGCCCCTGTCGCTCGGTCAGGCGGACGAACCCCATGCCTGCCCCTTCGGCCACGGTTTGAGCTATGGTGCGCTTCGGCAGACGGATCTCTCGCTCGAATTCGGCAGCGACCGGGTCTCCGTACAGGTGAAGCTGCACAATCCCCACTCCCACGCCGTCATCGATATCATCCAGCTCTATGTCCGCACTCCGGGTGCGCCCGCGCGCGATCTGCGCGCTTTTCAGCATGTCGAGGTTCCCGCCGGGAGCATTCTGGATATCCGCTTCGAACTGGGGGTCGAGGAGCTGGGGCAGGCGGACGGTCTCGCGCCCCAGCGGGTCGCTGCGGGCCGTCACGCGATCTTCGTCGGACGCGACGCGATCAACGGCCAGCGCGGCGAGATCGACATTCCGGTGGACCTCGCCCGGGCGATGTCCGTGCCTGCCGCGCTGCGCGATACACCGGGTTCGGGAGCCAGTCGCAGCGCCTAAATCTGTTCGTGGCGCCCGCTTCTATTCGTGACGTAGCGCGTCGATCGGATCGAGCTTGCTCGCGCGATGCGCCGGGTAATATCCGAAGATCACGCCCATGATCGCGCTGAAGACGAAGCTGACGATATTGACTACCGGATCGAACAGGAACGGCAGGTCGATCGCGTTCGCGAGCGACATCGACAGGCCGAGCGCCAGCAGGATGCCGAGCAGCCCGCCGAAACAGCACAGCACCACCGCTTCGGTCAGGAATTGCATCCTCACCTCCTTCGCCAGGGCCCCGATGGCGAGGCGGATGCCGATCTCGCGCGTGCGCTCCGTCACGCTGACCAACATGATGTTCATGATCCCGATCCCACCGACCAGAAGGCTGATCGCCGCGATCACCGTGACGACCGCCGTCATCGTGCCGGTGACGTTGTTGACCGTCTCGTTGATGTCGGCGGTATCGACGATGTTGAAATCGTTGTTCTCGCCTTCCTGGATCACGCGGCGTTCGCGCAAGAGATCGATCAATTGCTGCTGGATCGAGGAATTGGTGTAGGAATCGTCGTATTTCACCACGAAGAACTGGACGTTGCCCGCCCCGGTAAAGCGGCGCTGGACGGTCTTCAGCGGCATGAAGACGACATCGTTCGCGTCCTGCCCCCCGCCCCCGCCGGATGACCGCTCGCCGACCGTGCCGATCACCTGGCAGCTGACATTGCCGATCCGCATCTGTTCACCCAGCACCTCGCCCTCGACGAAGATCTCGTCGACCACCTTGGTGCCGAGAATGCAGACCGCCTCGCCGCTTTCGACCTCCTGCGCGTTGAAGCCGCGGCCCTCCTCGACGTCGATCGATTGCGCGGCGAAGAAAGCGGGATCGGCGCCCTGGACGCTGGTGCGCCAGTCCTGCCCGTTGTGAAAGGCGGTCGCACCCGTCTGCGCCGTACCCGCCGCGCTCACCACGCCCGGAATCTGCCGCTCGACCGCGCGGATGTCGGCATCCTCGAAGGGCGGCGGAGCGCGTCCCTCGACGCTTTCGGGGAAAACGATGAAGACGTTGGAACCAAGGCCGGCGATATCTTCCTGCACATCGGCGGTCAGGCCCCGCCCCAGCGTGACCATGGTGATGACCGCCGCGACGCCGATGATGATGCCGAGCGTCGTCAGGAAGCTGCGCAGCAAATGCCGCCGGATCTCGCGAAAGGCCAAGAGCAAGGTCGCGCCGAACATCCGCAGCCTCATGTCACGCCCTCGCGGCCAGCCCGCGCCCCGGCCCGCACTCCGGTTTCGCTGCGTTCGACCAACCCGTCGCGGAAATGGACGATGGTGCGCGCATAGGCCGCCATCTCCTCTTCGTGAGTCACCATCAGCACGGTGATCCCCGTATCGCTGAGGCCGCTCAGCAGCTCCATGATCTCGACCGAGCGTTCGGTGTCGAGATTGCCCGTCGGCTCGTCCGCCAGCAGCACGTCGGGATCGGTCACGAGCGCGCGGGCGATGGCGACGCGCTGCTGCTGGCCGCCCGACAATTCGGCGGGCGTATGGCTGGCCCAGGGAAGCAGCCCCACCTTGTCGAGCGAGCGTTCCGCCGCCTCGCGCCGCGCCTTCTTGGTCTCGCCGCGATAGAGCAGCGGGAGCTCGACGTTTTCGAGCGCGCTGGTGCGGGCGAGCAGGTTGAAGCCCTGGAACACGAAACCGAGATAGCGGCGTCGCAACATACTGCGCTGGTCGCGCGACAGGGATTGGACCTCGACCCCGCGAAACCGGAACGTCCCGCTGGTCGGCGTGTCGAGGCAACCGAGAATGTTCATCGTCGTCGACTTACCCGAACCGGACGGACCCATGACGGCGACGAAATCCCCGCGCGCGATCGCCAGGTCGACGCCCTTCAGCGCCTGGAACGCCGCCGCTCCGGTGCCGAAGGTCTTGGTGATCCCTTCCAGTTCGATGATCGGTGCATCGGTCACGCGATTATCCGCCGTACCTCACTGCGGGCCGGCCGCCCCTCACTGCGGCCCCGCCGCTATGCCGGTGACGACCTTCATGCCGCGCTTCAATTCCTCCGATGCGACCACGGTGAAGCGCCCGTCGCTCTGCCCGGTGACGACCTCGATTCCCCGCAGGGAGCCGTCGCTTTCCACGACATAGACCGTCTGGCGGCTACCGATCCCGATGCCGGCTTCGGTTTCCTGATTGAGCCCGATATTCGGATTGCCGAAGATGCCGCCGCCTTCGTCCTCGCTCTCGGGCTCGAAGCGCAGCGCGGCGTTGGGGACGAGCAGGCGGTTGCCGGTGCTCTGCGTCGCGATCGTGGCGGTCGCGGTCATGCCGGGCCGCAACAGCCCCTGCGGATTGTCGACCGTCAGGCGCGCTTCGTAGCTGACGACGGACTGGCCCTGCTGCGCGCTTTGCTGCTGCTGGGTCTGGGCGACCGTGTTGGAGGCGAGATCGACTCTTTCGACCAGCGCGGGGAAGCGCCGCCCCGGATAGGCATCGACCGTGAAGGCCGCACGCTGGCCCTCTTCGACCTGGCCGACATCGGCCTCGTCCAGATTGACCCGCAACTGCATGGTCGCGAGATTCTCGGCGATCACGAACAGGGTCGGCGTGTTGAAGCTGGCGGCGACCGTCTGGCCCGGCTCGACCTGGCGGGCGAGCACCACGCCCGAAACCGGCGCGCGGATCACGGCGCGCTGCGACTGGGTCTGCGCGGTCGAAAGCTGCGCTTCGACCGCAGACGCATTGGCGCGGGCCGATGCCACCGCCGCCTGGCCGCGCCTGACGGCGGCGATCGCCTGCTCCAGTTCCGCATCGGAAGGAACGCGCCCGCCCGACAGGCGCTCGACCTCGCGCAGGCGTTCGAGCTGGGCGCTGTCTGCCGACAACGTCGCCTGTGCCTGCGCGATCTGGGCGCGCGCGGCGTTGAGGCTGGCGCGGTTCTGGTCGATCTGGTCCTGAATCACGTCGGTGTTGATGACGGCCAGCACCTGGCCCCGCACCACCTGATCGTTCACATCGACCAGAATGCGGTCGATCCGCCCGGAAATTTCCGATCCCACCTCGACCTGATTGGTCGGGCGCAGATTGCCCGTCGCCGTCACGGTCAGATCGAGCGAGCGCGACGCGACCTCGGCGGTGACGTAATTGGGTTTCGGATCCTCGCCCATGCAGCGCGAGAGGGCGAACAGGAGCAGGATCAATAGGATGATGCCCGCCCAGACCCGCTTGCGCTTGTACCATTTGCGCGGCTTGCCCGTGTCGAGATAGCTCTCGATGTCCTGCTCGGGAGACACGCTCGCGGGCGGGGTCGCGGTTTCGGGATCGCTCATTCGGCTGTCCTAGCTTGGCCTGGTGCCGCATAGGTTGCGGGCAGGGGAAAATCGTAATCGCTCGCGCGCCAGCCGCCGCCCAGCGCCTGAGTCAGGCGGATGAAGGCGGTGGCCCGGTCCGCCTGCGCACTCACCAATTGGTTGCGCGCGGACAGGAGCTGGTTTTCGACCACCAGCAGGCGCTGAAAATCGGTCAGGCCCGCTTCGTACTGATTGCGCGCGAGGAAAGCGGAATTGTTCGCCGCATCGAGGGCTTCTTCGGTGATCGCCACCCGCTCGTCGGCAGTGCGCTGATCGACGGCGGCGGTCTCGACCTCTTCGAGCGCCGAAAGCACCGTCCGCTCGTAAGAGGCGAGCGAAGCGCGCGCCGCCGCCTCCGCACTGTCGATCCGAGCCCCCGTCCGCCCGCCGTCGAAGATCAGCTGGGTAAGCCCTGCGAACAGATTGCCGGTGATGATATCGAACAACCCGCCGAGCGAGGTCGCGCCCGTGGCGATCGTCCCGCTGATCCGCGCTGCGGGCAGCAGATCGGTACGCGCCACGCTGATGCGGGCCGCAGCGGCGATCAGGTCCGCTTCCGCGGCGCGCAGGTCCGGGCGCTGGCGCAAGACTTCGGCGGGCGCGGCGAAGCCGGACGCGGCGGGCGGGATCGGCACTGGCTGCGGCTCGCTCTCGGTCAACGCCTCAAAAGTCCGCCCCGGCGCCTCGCCGATCAGCGTGGCGATCGCATTGGCGCTGGCGACGAGATTGCTTTCGAGAAGCGGGATCGTGGCGGCGGTCTGCGCCCGCTGGGCCCGCGCCTGCTCGACGTCGAGGCTGGAGACCAGCCCCGCCTGATTGCGCCAGCGCGCGAGCTGGAGATTGTCGTCCTGGAACACCAAGGTGGAGCGCGCGATGGCGAGCTGTTCGGCAAACGCGCGGGCCTGCACGGTCTGGATCGCGACCTGGCCCACGATCAAGCGCTGCACGTCCGCCAGCGAATAGCCCGCCCCGGCCAGGTCGGCGCGGCTGGCATCGACCTGGCGCGAGATGCGCCCGAAAAGGTCCGCTTCCCACGCGACATCCGCGCCCACGCTGAGATCGAATTCTTCGCGCGCGAAATCGCCGACATCGCGGCTGACCCCCGCCCTGCCCGAAACGCTGGGCAGATAGCCCGCCCGCGCCAGCCTCAATCCGGCGCGCGCCTGGTCGAGCCGCGCGATCCCCAACGCGATGTCCCGATTCTCGACGATCGCCTGACGCACGAAACTGTCAAGCAACGGATCGCCCAGCGCGGTCCAGTATTCGGACAGATCCACAGGGACCGCCGCCGCTTCGGAAAAGGCCCAATCGGGGGGGACCGCAACGCCCGCCTCCTCGACCTCGAGGTTACGCGCGCCGCCCAAAGTCGCGCAGCCGCCTAAAATCGCACAGCCGGCCAGCGCGGTGAACGCCAGCGTACCGATGCGGCAAAACCTGCCTGCCCCCTTCGTCAAACGAACGTGCCCCCCAATTCGAGCCCTTTCTCTCAATCCCGCGCGGCTTGCGCAAGCCTTAACCCGTTCGTTACCGATCCCATTTGTCGCAAGGAATCTCCCTTTCCTCTGCGAGCAGGCCATTCGGTTCGATAAAATGCGCATTTTCGCCGCCCTCGGAGACATCTTGGCGGAACGGTCGCGATCGCCTATCGCGCGCCTGCCAGGGGGCCGGGCAGCCGCGGCGTTACGACGTCGAGGAAAGTCCGGGCTCCACGAAACGAGGGTGGCGGGTAACGCCCGCCAGAGGCAACTCTAGGGAAAGTGCCACAGAGAGCATACCGCCGATGGCCGGCTTCATGTCGGCACAGGCAAGGGTGAAAGGGTGCGGTAAGAGCGCACCGGGGCTTCGGCAACGCGGCTCGCATGGTAAACCCCACCCGGAGCAAGGCCGAATAGGGGCGGCGCGCCGGCTTGTCCGGCAGGGGTGTTTCGCCCCTGGCTCGCGCTGCGACCGCCCGGGTTGGCTGCTTGAGCCGCGGAGCGATCCGCGGCCCAGACGAATGGCTGCCGCCGCAGATACGGTCCGCCCGTCGGATACCGTCTGCGGACACAGAACCCGGCTTACAGGCCCCCTGGCACCTTACCCGCGCGTCATCCGAAGATCGCGGCGCACTGCATCCCGTCGAGCACCTGCCGCCCCTGTGTGTTCCACAGCCGCAATCTCTCGCTCGAATACCCGCCATCGGCGTGCTGGCTCGCATTGCGGGAGAGCCACCAGCCGTCCTGCGTGCTCGGTTCAGGGTCAAGCAGGTTGAAGGACCAGTTGATCGAACTGAGCGGCCCCGGACGCTGCATCGCGCGCATCGCGCCCGGCGGCAGCACGTCGCCGAGCAGGATAAGCTCGGACACCGGATCGAGTCCCTGGCGATTCGTAACTCGCGCCCAGCGCTGCACCACCGGCTCGCCCGGCCCACGCTGGTCCTGCGCCCGCCGCAATTCGAAATTGTTGCGGATGAAGGCCGGCCCCTTGTCGGCGAGGACCGTCTCATTCTCGTCCGGTCCGCCCGGCCAGTCGGCAAGTGTTTCCGCCGGGTGGACCGCATTGGGCTCGCGCGCGGTGCCGAACAGCCAGAACGCCGTCAGCGTGCACTGCCCCTCGCACCAGATCTCGCTGCGGACCTGGGTGACGTTGCGCCCCTGCCGCACGACCTCGCGCCGCAGATCGACCTCGCCCGACGAAGGCGCGACGAAGGCGATCTGGCCAGCGCGCAGCGGCGGCAGGTCGGGAAAGGCGCGGATCGCCGCCGTATAGGCGATCAGCGCGGAGGCGCCGCCGTAAAGCGTACGCCCCTGCATCCAGTCCTCGGCATCGGGAAGCGAGCAGGAACCGCCTTGCGCGGTGATCGGTGCGAGCAGATCGGACATGGCCATGCTCCCGCCATAGCAACGGATAAGTGTAGGTCCAGCGCGGGCGATGCCGAACAGGCGATCGGCGGATCGGCACAAAAACCGGCAAACAGGCGATTGCCTTGCCGCGCGCCTTTCGCTAGGTGGCCGCTTCCCTGTCGCGCGCCCGCTTCGCAAGATGCGGCAAACGGCACGGGACGAGGCCCGATGGCGGAGTGGTTACGCAGAGGACTGCAAATCCTTGCACGCCGGTTCGATTCCGGCTCGGGCCTCCACGATTTTTCCCGGCACACGCCGGACCGGAATGCCGCTTTAGCTCAGTTGGTAGAGCACATCATTCGTAATGATGGGGTCACGTGTTCGAGTCACGTAAGCGGCACCGCCGTTTCCGCCATTTTCAGTGAGGTACAGCCCGACCCCTTTGGTACAGGCGTACTTTAGAACTCCGTCGCGGCACTCGCGCGGCGCATGTAATCTGGCGAATATCGGGCATAATACGCTTCGGTGATCGCCGTCTTTGTGTGGCCCAGGTACTGCGCTATTTCCGACATCGGAACGCCGTCGTGCGCCATCCAAACCGCGCAGGTGTGTCGCAGGACGTGCGGCGAAACCTTGATGCCTGTTTTGGCAGTCAATCGCTGGAAGGCTTTCTTCACTGATCCGACCGGCTTCCCGCCGAACTCGATCACATGATCCGTCAGTCTGCCTGCGTAGGCCCGTTCTAATTCGGCGCGCAGGCCCGCGTTCATCGGCACTATGGTGCGCCGCTTGTTCGTTACCTCGCGTCCGGCGGGCCGATAGTCGATCGTACCCGAATCGAAATCCACGCGATGCCACTCCAGATCCAGTATCGCGCTCGCCCTCGCCCCGGTCGAAGCTGCCAAGCGGATGAATAGCCGGACATGCGGTGTATCGGTCGCGGCGAGCAATTCCCTGACTTGCTCCTTCGTCAGCCAATGGTCGCGCGGCGGTGAAGCTGGAGGAACCCATAGGTTCGGCGCACCGGCCCCGTAGCGCCATCGCAGGCAAGCGCGTAACAATGCCAACTCGGTCGCTATCGAACTGGCCGCATAGCCCTTGCGCTTGCGCACTTGGTGGTAGGCGCGGCAATCCTCCCGCGTTATCTCGCTGCCGATGCGTTTCCCGAAATGCGGCGCGAGCCCGGCCCAGATTGGCCCGAAGCGGTCGGTTAGAACTCCATCGGCTTTGCGGTCGCGGACATAGGCGGGCCATAGGTCCTCTACCCGTTCGCTTCGCGCTGCGGTGAGTCGTTGCCATATCTCGCGCCCGATAGGCTCGGCTTCGCGTTCGTCAGCCTTGCCAGTCGTGATGCGTCGGCGCGTTCCGCCTTCGTCTCGATAGGTGACGGCCCATTTTCCACGGTGTCGAGTGAGGGTGTAATCTGACACTCGTACCGCTCGACCTCGTTTGCAGGAATGCGAATGAGCTTGCCGAGACGGAAACCGGGCAGCTCGCCCGATCGGTACATACCGCGCACTTTCTCAGCCGAGCAACCCCATCTTTCGGCGAGGGTCTCTGGCGAGAATGGTTTAGGCTGTGCTGTCATTGAACACCTCCCGGACCCGAAGGGTATCGCCCAGACACGGTAATCACTCCCCCTCTCCCACGATAGACCGGGAGAGGTGGGCGGGTGCTTCGGGAAGAGGCATCCAGTGGGTGGCTTTAACTCCGCCACATTCAACCGGACCAATATCGCCGTATTCCATAGAGGGCGCGAGCCAACCTGCCCGAGAAGCAGCACACCGCCAATAGGCATCTGAAATTCGTTCGCCGGAGGATAGCCACAGGTCAACTTCCGTCCCATCTTTTGGCGCGCTTTCGATTGGTCGCCATTCCAGCCTATCCCCCTCTCTATCGGTAGGGGATTGCAGGGCGGCTTCACACAGTTCGATTAATTCCCCTCACCATGACCCACGGTATATATATACGTTCAAGCCTTGCCTTAGCCAGTCGATTGGCAATGACAATTCCCCGCAGGCTAACCCGGTTCGGAACCGGATCGGGGGTGGGTTGTGAAGCTCGACCTGTTCGCCCCTGCCACCGTTCGCAAAACCCCCCGCCCTCACCAGATCGAAGCACTAGGCCAGCTTCGCCAATCACTTGGGAAAGGCAATAAGCGCGTCGTTCTCCAGCTTCCGACCGGTGCGGGAAAGACCTTCGTCGCATCGCAGATCGTCACCGGAGCGCGAGACAAGGGCAATCGGGTGTGTTTCACCGTTCCCGCCATTAGCCTCGTTGACCAGACCGTTGACGCATTCGAGGCGGAAGGAATCCATCGTCTCGGTGTGATCCAGGCGAACCACGTTCGCACCGATGCCAGTCAGCCGGTCCAGATTGCCAGCGTGCAATCGTTGGCCCGTCGCGATCGACCGAAGGCTGACATTGTGGTCGTGGACGAGTGCCACCTCCAGTTCAAAGCCATTCGTGAGTGGATGCGTTCGGAGCCTGACACGGTGTTCATCGGTTTGTCGGCAACGCCGTGGGCGCGAGGCATGGCTGATGATTGGCAGGACCTTGTTCGTCCGGTTTCGATGCAGGATTTGATCGACGCGAAGTTCCTGTCGCCGTTCCGCGTGTTCGCGCCATCCCATCCCGACCTGTCCAGCGTCTCGACGGTCGCCGGTGATTATCACGAAGGCCAGCTTGGCGAAGTCATGGGCGAAAGCCGTCTGGTGGCCGATGTGGTCGATACGTGGCTACAGCGGGCAGATTACCGGGCTATCTCTGCCGACTTGTCTCGGTGCCAAGACAGCAATTCGTACGAAACGTAGCTATGGGCGTGTTTCATATCGTGCGCCTTCCACGGCTCGTAAGGGTGAAGGCCCATCGCCTATTTAGACAAGGGCACTAACCCCTCAGCCACAAACGACCCACAGAGCAATCACTGGGATGACGAGAAGCAGCGCCAAAGCAATTAGCGCGTGATGGGGATGCCCGTTCGAGACGAATGTTTCGACAATACGGGAAATGGCTTCAAATCGCTTCATCGCTAAACTCTCGTAAAGCGCACTCGGAGTGCGGATTAGATTACGAAAGAATCGACGAGTTGAAGCTCTTTCCTGTCGAAGCTGAACGGATTGAGCGCTTCGGACAGGCAAAAAATGGGGCGCGGTGCCGCGTTATTCAAGAACCCTACCTAGTTTATACTCACTTTCGCGTTGCGCTTCTCAGCACTCTCATAGAAGGCAGGGTCGAGGTCGATGCCAACGAAGCTCTCCACATGACCTGAGAGCTTGGCCGCGACGCCAGTCGAGCCTGATCCGAAGAAGGGGTCGAGGACTCGCTTCGCACCTGTCGCTCTGAGGGCTTGGGCAGGAAGCGCGACTGGGAACGGCGCTGGATGATCGTTGCCATACGCTGGGCGATGTCGGCATCCACCTCGACGTGGTCATGTTCGCGCCGACTCTGGAGGAAGTAGCGGACGCGACGGAGCAGGAGCGGCGTATGCTCGACGATGTCTCCCGGCACGATCGGGGATGCTGGGCCTACATGAAGGCGCAGATGAACCGTCTGCGGTCGGTCGCCTTCGCGCTCGCGGACGTGTCCATCGGTTTGGTGAGCTGAATTTCCGCCTGTTCCGGGCTGTATCCGACAGCGATGGGGATTCTGAACGGGTGATCCCGCTCGATCATCTGATCGACGACGTCATGCTCTACTGGTTGCCCAACGCCGGGCCGAGTTCAGCGCGATTCTACTGGGAAGCGGCAAATGAGATGACAGGCGGGACGTCGCGTGATCCGATCCCATCGCCGACTGGCGTCAGCATGTTTCCGGGTGAGCAGATACCGCTGGTCAGCTCTGCAAGACTGGCTGCGGCAAATATTTGGGGACTTGCCGGAACCTCTGACCGTCCATTGCGCAGCGCGAGGACGTCGCATCGCGCTATCGGGGCCCGCCTTGGCCATCGGTCGTTTCGGCGTGGTTCAGGACGAGATCGACGATCGCGCTCACGTCTGAGCGTCGTACCTTCTGGCGCATGACCAGCGCGCGAAAATAGATCCCGCCGATCAACGTTTCGATCGCCACCTGAGCATCGCGCGTTTCCGGCCAGTCGCCCCGCTCCACCGCGCGGGCGAAGATCGGTTGCAGTTCCAGGAAGCGCTTGTTCCACAAGCCGTGAACCTCGCGCAGGTAGCTCGGCGAACTCGGCGTGGCGATGCTCGAGGTGATGACTGCCCAACCAAGCGGTGTCTGCAGGAAACGCCCGGTGGCCGAGAGGAAGGCGATCAGGTCCGCGCGCAACGAGCCCCGGTCGGGGACCGCTATGTTCTCGCTGAAAAGCGCAAACCGCGCTTCGGCCACCAAGCCCTCGACAGTTTTCCAACGGCGGTAGATCGAGGTTTCAGCAACCCCCGCGCGCGCGGCGACTGCTGCGATCGACAGTCCGTGATGGCCCGCGATCTTCAACTCCTCGACGGTAGCCGCGAGAACGGCTGCCCGCACGCGGGCGCTCCGCCCCCCGGTACGTCTGGCCTTCGGCGCGGCCTTCGCTTCCCCCTTCTTCGTCACTCTGCCCATCATAGCCGATGTCATCCCAGCCGCGACAAAATAATTCTTAAAGCCAGTTGACTTGCGTTAAAGGTGGGCGCACTTAACGCAAGATTGATTGCGTTAAGCAACGTTCGGGATGGGGATGGGATGGGCGAGCATCGCGTTGAGATTTTGCCGGACATGACCATCGAATGGGATGTGCCCATCCCGATGGACGACGGAGTGGTGCTGCGCGCGGACGTGTTCCGTCCGAACGGAACCGGGCGCCACCCGGTCATCATGACGCATGGGCCTTACGGCAAGAACCTGTCGTTCAGCCAAGGCTGGCCGACCCAGTTCAACGCCCTGACGACCGCCTGGCCCGAAGTTCTCGAAGGCAGCTCGGGCCGCTTTCACGTGTGGGAGACGGTCGATCCCGAAAAATGGGTGCCGGAAGGCTATGTGTGCCTGCGCGTCGATGCGCGCGGCTCGGGCCAGTCGCCTGGGTACCTCAATCCCTTCTCGCCGCGCGAGATCGACGATTATGCCGCGTGCATCGAATGGGCGGGCGTCCAGGACTGGTCGGACGGCAAGGTCGGCCTCAACGGCATCTCCTATTATGCGATCACCCAATGGCTGGTCGCGGCGCGCCAGCCGCGTCATCTGGCGGCGGTCTGCGCCTGGGAGGGCGCGGCCGATTTCTACCGCGATCAGACGCGCCACGGCGGGATGCTTTCGACATTCTGGGCGACCCTTGCGCCGCGCCAGATCTGGCGCGTCCAGCATGGCCTGGGCGAGCGTGGTCTCGTCAGTGAGTTGAACGGCGGCCCCGTCAGCGGCGACATTACGTTGAGCGACGAGGAACTCGCCGCGAACCGCATCGATTTCGCCGAAGAGATCCGACGGCACGAGCTCGAGGACGCGTTTCACCTCGACCGTTCGGTCGACTGGAGCAAGGTCACCGTGCCCTTCCTCTCGGCCGCGAACTGGGCTGGCCAAGGCCTCCACGGGCGCGGCAATTTCGAAGCGTTCGGGCAGGCCGCCTCGTCCGAGAAGTTTCTCGAAGCGCATGGCTACGAGCACTGGACGACCTTCTACACCGATTACGGTCGCGAAATGCAGCTCCGCTTCTTCGACCATTATCTCAAGGGGCGCGACACTTGGTCCGACCAGCCGCGCGTGCTGCTGCAGGTGCGCCATCCGGGCGAGAAATTCGTCGAACGCAGGGCCGAGGACTGGCCGTTGCCTCAGACCGAATGGACGCCCTTCTACCTCGATGCGGAGGCGGAAAGCCTGTCGCGCACCGAGCCTTCGGATTCGGGCGAGGCCACATATGACGCGCTGGAAAGCAGCGGGCTGACCTTCGTCTATCCGCCCCAGGACGACGCGTTCGAGGTCACCGGCCCGGTGGCGGCGAAATTGTGGATTTCATCGTCCACTACCGATGCCGATCTCTTTCTCACTCTGCGGCTGTTCGATCCGGCGCAAAACAGCCGCAGCCAGAGCGCCGTCGCGTTCAACATCGACAATGTCTACATCGCGCGCACCACTCAGGTCGGCCCCCTGATGTTCGACGTCGCCCGGCTCGAAATCCTCAAAGGCCCGCAAGGCACGCTGTATGGCCGCAACGCCTCCGGCGGAGCGATCAACATCATCACCAACAATCCCGAAATCGGCGAAATGTCGGGATATTTCGGAGGTTCGGTCGGCAATCTCGGCCTGCAATCGTTCAACGGCGCTCTTAATGCGCCGCTGGGCGAAAACGCGGCGTTGCGGATCGCCGGCCAGATCGTCGATCGCAGCGGCTACACCTCCAATGGCGGACAGGATGAAAAAACCAAGGCCGCCCGCGCCAAGCTGCTTTGGGAGCCCAGCGATTTCGTGTCACTGCTGATCTCGGCCGACATCTCGGCAGTGCGCGGGCAGGGATCGGGCGTGGTCGTCAAGGAGAACGGAGCCGAGCCGACGAATTTCGATCCCTGGCGCGACATCACCCAGACACCGCTCGCCTACCCGTTCCTGTTCGGGCCCAACACCGCCCCCTACACCGCGCCCGACGATCGTTTCATCCGCAGCGACACCAAGGGCATCAGCGCGGAACTGAACGCCGATCTCGGCTTCGCGACGCTGACGGTGATCCCGGCATATCGGCACCAGAACCAGGAGTTCGCGTCGTATACCAGCCGGTTTCGCTTCTACGAAAAGCTGAAGGACGAGGAGACAACGCTCGAAGCGCGGCTGGGCAACGATACGGCGGCGTTGAAATGGGTCGCCGGGGTCTATTATTTCGACGAGAATAGCGACTTGCAATATTCGGCGTTCAACGCCGCGCGGCGCTCCGGCACCGAATTGCTGCTGCAACCGTCGGCGTGGGCTGCGTTTGCCCAGGCGACGGTGAGCGTGACGCCGCGCCTGCGCGCGATCGGCGGGATCCGCTATACTGCCGAGCAGGTGGAAGGCCGATACCAGCAGGGCGACAGCGCGCTGCCCCTGGTGCCGTTCACCTCGACCCGCCCGATTGTCACCGTGGACCCGCTCAAGTTCCGCCGGACCAATTTCAAGGCCGGTCTGGAATTCGACGCGGCTCCGCAGTCGATGCTCTATGCGACCTATGTGACGGGCTTCAAGGGTGGCGGTTTCAGCCTGACGATCTCGTGCGGGGCCGAGGAATTCAGCCCCGAAACCGTCGAGGCCCTCACCTTGGGCTCGCGCAATCGCTTTGCCGACAACAAGGTTCAGCTCAACATCGAAGCGTATCAGTGGAAGTACAAGGACCAGCAGACCAGCTATATCGGCCAGGACGGGTGCGGGGTGACCACCCTGCTGACCCGCAATGTCGGCAATGCGACGATCCGCGGTCTGTCGACGGACCTGACGGTGAAGCCGACGCCTCTCGATACCGTGCGGCTGGCAGTCGAATACAATCATTCGCGCTATGACGATTTCAGCAACTCCCAGTTCGGGATCGGCTCCTACGCCGCTGCCGGGGGCAGCCGCTGCACTCCGACCGCGACGGGCGGCGGGTTCTTCAATATCGACTGTTCCGGGCTGCCGCTTCCGCGCACCCCGCGCTGGTCGGGCAGCGCGAGTGCCGAACACGTCTTCGAACTCGGCGGAGCGGGCGATCTGCGTCTGACGGGTGACATGGTGTTCGCCAGCAGTCGCTGGCTCAGCATCGATTACGTGCCCAACGGCCGGGACGATGCATACCAGACCTACAACGCAGCGCTCGAATATCGCCCGGCCAGCGGCAATTTCTCCCTGACGGCGTTCATGAACAACATCACCGATACCGCCGTCTATACCGGCGGCAGCTCGATACCGTTCGCGGCCCCCAACGGCTTCAACTATTTCGCCGCGAATATCCTGCCACCCCGCACCTACGGGCTGCGCGCACGGGTGGACTTCTGATGAAGATGCCGGGGACGCCCGCCCGCGCCGCAACCAACCGGCCCGGTTGGGTAATCCTGACGATGCTGACGGTGACCTACACTCTCAACATCATCGACCGGCAGGTGGTGGGCATCCTGTCCCAGCAGATCCAGGCGGATCTCCAGCTGACCGATACGCAGCTGGGCCTCATGGGCGGGATCGCCTTCGCCGCGCTCTATTCGGTGCTGGCGATCCCCTTCGCGGTGATCGCCGACCAGAAGGGACCGGCCAAGGTCGTCGCCGTCAGCCTGGCGGCGTGGAGCATATTTACCGGCCTGTGCGGGTTGGCGGCGAACTTTCCCCAATTGCTGCTGGCCCGGCTCGGCGTGGGGGTCGGCGAGGCGGGCGGCGCGGCTCCGTCCTACGCGCTGGTCGCGGCGCATTTCCCACCCGAACGCCGGGCGCGCGCGATCGGCGTGTTCACGCTGGCCATCCCCCTAGGGGCGGCGATCGGCGCGCTGTTCGGTGGCTTCATCGCGCACACGTTCAGTTGGCGGGTCGTCTTCATCGCCCTTGGGATCATCGGCATCGCCCTCACTCCGCTGTTCCGCCTGCTGGTACCCGAACCTCCTCGTGGAGCGGACACCGCGGCGCACCGGATCGAGCCGAAAATGCTGCTCACGACCTGGGGCATCCTGGCGAGGATGCCCTCCTTCTGGCTTATCGCATCGGGCACCGCGATCGCATCGATGGCCAATTACGGCCTCGCCTTCTGGCTTCCGGCGCTGATGCAGCGCAGCTTCGAACTCGACCTGCTGCAGACCTCGTGGTTCTTCGGCGGCCTGGTCCTCATCGGCGGCGTCGCGGGGACCTATGGCGGCGGTTTCCTGGCCGACCGGTTCGGACGGCGCGACCGGGCCGCCTACGCCCGCGTACCTGCGGCGGGTTTCATCCTCGCCACCCCGCTCTACGCGGTGGGAATGCTGTCGGACGACTGGCGCGTGGCTTTCCTCGCATTCCTCATCCCGCAGGCGATGACGTTCTCGTGGTTCGCCCCGGTGATGACCGCGACGCAGCAATTGGTCGAGCCGCGGATGCGCGCGACCGCCAGCGCATCGATGCTGCTCATCATCAACATGATCGGTATCGGCGCGGGCACCTCCACGCTTGGCTGGCTCAGCACCCGGTTCGCGCCGGACGATCCGGCGACCGGCTTGCAGTCCGCGCTGCTGACCGGCCTGTCGTTCTACGCGGCCGGCGGTGTTCTCCTGTGGATCGGTGGCGCGTGGCTGCGCCGGGCCTGGCGCGAAGATGAATAGTTCGCCCCTGCTCGACGTCACGCACGATCCTGCGCGGCTGAGTCATGTCGCCGCGGCTAACGTGGATGGCGCGGAATTCCCGATTCAGAACCTGCCCTTCGGCGTCTTCAGCACCCAGGGGCGCGGCAGGCGCATCGGCGTGGCGATCGGCGACCGGATACTGGATCTCGCCACCGCGGATCGCCTCGGCCTGTTCGACGAATGCGCAGCCGATGTCCGCCAGGCGGCCAAATGCGAGGATCTGGCCGAGCTCTTCCGGCTCGGTCGTCCCGCAATGACCGCACTGCGCCGGACGGTGGCAAAGGTGCTCGACGAACGCTTCGCCGATGCTGCCACGGTGGGATCGGCGCTGGTTCCGATGAACGCAGCGACGCTGCATTTGCCCGTTCCGGTGACCGCTTTCACCGACATGTGTGCGTCCACCTTCCATATCGGTCGGCGGCGCGGCAACGATGCGCATGGCCAGCCGATCTGTCCGCCGGCTTTCCGCACGATCCCGATCGGCTATGACGGGCGCGCGGGTTCGGTCCAGATTTCGGGCCATCCGGTGACCCGGCCCAATGGGACCTGGCAGCCGCAACACGATGGCGGCGAACCGCGCTTCGGCCCGGAACCGCGGCTCGATTACGAGCTCGAGCTGGGCATATGGATCGGGGGGGAACCGAACCCGCCCGGAACGCCGATCTCGGTCGAGCAGGCGGAGCAGCGCATTGTCGGCTTCTGCCTGCTCAACGACTGGTCGGCACGCGGCATTCAGTTCTGGGAAACGATGCTCGGGCCGTTCCTGGGCAAGAGCATCGCCACCACCCTATCGCCCTGGGTCGTCACCGCAGACGCGCTGGCGCCCTTCCGCGCGCCCGCCTTCGCCCGCCCTCCGAGCGATCCCGCCGTCCCTGCCCATCTCTACGACGAGCGGGACCGCGCAAGCGGCGGCATCGATCTCGCCATGGAAGCGTGGCGCGTCGATGCGGTGGGGAACCGGCGCGATCTGTGCCGGACGAATTTCCGCCATATGTACTGGACGCCTGCCCAGATGGTCGCACACCATGCCAGCAACGGTTGCTCGCTGTCGGTCGGCAATCTCATCGGCAGCGGAACGGCTTCCGGCCCGGAATACGAAGCCGCCGCCTGTCTCATCGAGCGCATCGCAACCGCTTCCGCAGGAGCACGACTGGCTTGCCGATGGCGACAGCGTGACGCTGCACGCGCGCGCGGAGCGGAGCGGTTATCGGACGATAGGGTTCGGCGAAGCCACGGCGAGCGTGTTACCTGCGCCGAAATGGCCGGGCCCGGTGAGAAACTAGGAAGGGAGCATAGAGCGATGCGCAGGCTGATCGACCTTTCGATCCCCATCGAGAACGGCGTGGAATCGGACCCGCCCGGCAACGAGCCGGAAGTGACCTATCACACGCATGACAACACCGCCCCGATGCTGGCGCGGTTCTTCGAGGGGTTGACCGCCGACCAGCTGCCCGACGGCGAAGGCTGGGCGGTCGAACGCGTGCGGCTGTCCACGCACAACGGCACCCATATGGACGCACCCTGGCATTATCATTCGGTGCAGGACCGCGAACTGCCCGGCGGCGAGCGGCCGTCGATGACGATCGACGAGATCCCGCTCGAATGGTGCTGGCAGCGGGGCGTCAAGCTCGACTTTCGCGATCTGCCCGATGGCCATGTCGTCTCCACAGACGAAATCGACGCCGAGCTCGAACGGATCGGCCACGAACTGCGCCCGCTCGACATCGTCTTGATGAACACCAGCGCCGGCGCCGCCTATGGCCAGCCCGGCTTCGTGTCGCGCGGCTGCGGCTTCGGCCGCGAAGCCACCCTCCACCTCACGCGTCAGGGTGTCCGGGTCGTCGGCACCGATGCGTGGTCCTGGGATGCGCCCTTCGTCCACACCGCGAAGCGCTATGCCGAAACCGGGGACGCCTCGATCGTGTGGGAGGGCCACAAGGCTGGGCGCGATATCGGTTACTGCCAGCTCGAAAAGCTGGGCGGGCTCGAGCAACTGCCTCCGGTGGGATTCGAGGTATTGTGCTTCCCGGTGAAGATCCGCGGCGCCAGTGCTGGCTGGAGTCGCGTCGTCGCCGTTTTCGATGAGTGAAGACGAACCTTTTTTCCGGCACGAGCCCAACCCCCAATAACGGCGATTTATTGGTCAGCACTCTTGTGTGCAAAGCCAAATCGGCCAGACACTCGCAGCGAAAGTGACCCACCTGATCGAAGAGATTGACCGCCATTTGACAGGGCCAAGGGCGCACGGCTCGGGACCAGACCTTCGTAACGGCGGTCGGTTTTCAGGCAAGACTCGAACCAGATTGCATGACCGCAATCGGGGAGCATAGTTGCCGCTGACCAAAGTCCGTTTCGCTGCGCTCCCGCCGAGCGAACTTGGGGGGAGCACGGAAGAATAGCTTGCGGAATGCCAGCTTCCCTTCGCAGACCACCATCCCGGCCAGGTCATCGGCGGCTTATCTATTTCAAGGTCAGGTCTGCCATTGCTTCATAAACCTACGTCAACGCACCAGCCGGCTTGCAGCCAATATTGGAAAAGACCGAATTCGAGCGCGGTGCCGTCGTCTGCGGACGGCAGGAAGGCCCTGGTGTTCTCGAACTGGGTCCGCCGATAAAGGCTCGGCCCGTGGTCACCCTGCGTATCGCCGAAATACCAAGCCGGACGCCCGCCATTTTTGAAGGAGCTAGGCCCGGCTGATACGGGAAGTGCTCCACCTCCTTCTGTCCGACCGCAAATTGCAAAGGCGGTGTAAGCGAGTGCGAACAGCTTGCATGCATCGGGCGCTCTCTTCTAGATCGGAAGGATGGATCAGCCCGCCCGATTGCACATGGATGAAGAGCACCTGCAGGTCGCTCGCCTCACACGGGGACTTGCCTCGCACCTTTTGGAACGTGCGACGATAACGGCGCGCCATCACGGGCTCGGCGTCACGGAAGTGAGGGCGATGGAACAGCTCTTTCTGACCGGCCCGATGACCGCCGGCGAACTGGGCACGAGCCTCGCGCTGACGAGCGGATCGGTGACGGCGCTGGTCGGGCGATTGCTGAAGAACAAGCTCGTCGTGCGCACGCGGGACGAAGACGATCGCCGCAAGGTCTGGATCACCATAGCGCCCGACAAGGCCGACGAATTCATCGCGCCCTATCTGAACACGATCAAGGGCGGGAGCGGGGTCGTGAAGGGATTTTCGAAGGAAGACCGCCAGATCGCGGTCCGTTTCCTCGAAGCCTATTATCAGGCCTCAGCCATCGGAACCGAAGATCTGCGCAAGACCATGCGCTAATATCGCGCCTGGACGCGACCGAAATAGTTTGACTATGAAGATAAATCATCGAATGTAGCTCTCGAGAGAAGCGGGAGAGAGTTCGATGGCGCGAAATATGATCCTGGCGAGTGTGGTGCTCGCCTCATTTTGTCTGAGCGCGCCGTCGCCCGCGATCGCACACGCCAAAGCCGTGCAATCCCCAACCGGAATCCGTGTGCTGGAGCAAACCCGGATCGACGATCGTATGGTGGAGCTTCGTATCCAGACCGATGCCGTCCGAGGTGACCTGAAGATCCGGGTCCTGCTTCCAGCCAATTACGATCCAGCCGATCCGCGCCGATACCCTGTCCTCTATCTCCTCCACGGCGGAAGCAATCCCGCCAACCCCGCGACCTCCTCAGACTGGAGCGAAAAGGGCGGCGTGGTCGAAACGACTGCGGATAGCGATCTGATCGTCGTGATGCCGGACGGCGGAAACGGGGGCTGGTATACCGATTGGGCGTTTCCCGGCGATGTCGGGCCGCTGAACTGGCAGACCTTCCACATGGAGCAGATTGTCCCGTTCATCGATCAAAACTTCAAGACCATCGCCGACAAGCGGGGCAGAGCCATCGCGGGCCTTTCTATGGGTGGATACGGTGCCTTGCGCTACGCAGCGCGCTATCCCGAGAATTTCGCCTTCGTCGCCAGTTTTTCGGGCGCGCTGAATATGCTGAACCCGCAGCAGCAGCGGGTCATCTACGTGACCGAGAAGGCGGATGGAAAGCCGACCGATGGCCCGTTCGGCGTCGGCTCGCCACTGCCGGTCGCGGCCGATGCGGTCTGGACAGAAGCCGACCCGGTCGCGAGCACCAGCTTTCCGCCGAGCAACCTCGCAGGAATGAAGGTGGCGCTCTACACTGGGTCGGGCAATAGTCCGAACGACCCCGACGCCCCCTTCCCCACCAATGTCGAAGGGGCGATCGAACCGTCGAGCTATCGCCTGGCGATGGCTCTCAACGAGGCAGGCGTGCCGTTCACGCTCACCGATTACGGCAGGGGAGAAGGCATCGCCGATTGCGAAGGCGAACACACCTGGGGCTGCTGGAAGGCGGCCTTGCGCGATGTCCTTCCTGACATGATGGACGAATTCGACCGGCTCGAACCCAACGGGGAGCGGTGACGCCCCCGCACGGGTTTGAACCCCTAAGTCGCTTCAGCCGCCATTGCGCCAGCGCTTCGCTTCCAGGCGGATGGTCTTGCGCGCAACGATCGTCTCGGCATCGGTGCCGAGCCCGATTTCGTATTCGCCCTCCGGCATCGTCCAGACCCCATCGCGATTGTCCGCGAGCAGGCGCTGGTCGATTGCGAGATCGAGCTGGCGCGCCTCTCCGGCAGGGAGTTCCGCCTTGGCGAAACCCACCAGGCGCCGCATCGGCTGCCCGTTGCGCGAGAGCAGATAGAGCTGCGGCACTGCGGCACCGGGACGCTGCCCGATATTGCTGACGCGGACGGAGGCGCGATCCCTGTCGAGCGTGAAATCGTCAAACGCAAACCGGGTGTATCCCAATCCGAATCCGAACGGAAACAGCGCCTCCGCCTGTGTGCGGGCGAGCCAGCGATAGCCGATCTCGGCGTCTTCCACCTCGTAATCGGCGACCAGCTCGTAACCCGGACTCGGTTCGCTGCCGGTGAAGTCGAGGCCCAACTCCAGAGCGCCGGGAATCTCGGGACGGGGCAGGTCCCCGGCCGACCGGGGGAAGCTGAGCGGCAGGCGCCCGCCCGGATAGGCGTCACCCGCAATGACCTCAGCTATCGCCTCGCCACCCCGTATGCCGGGATACCATGCCTGGAGGACGGCGGCGCTATCGGCGAGCCAGGGCATGGCGACCGGGCCGCCCGTTTCGAGGACGACGATGGTGCGCGGATTGGCTTTGGCGACGGCGGCGATCAGCGCGTCCTGCCCATCGGGAAGGGACAGGTCGGGAAGGTCGAAGCCCTCGCTCATCCACTGGGTCGCGAAAACGATCACGACATCGGCCAGCGCTGCGAGCGCGGCGGCATCGCTGACATAACGCCCGTCACGAAAATCGATCCGCGCTTCGGGATAGCGTTCGCGCAATGCCTTGAGCGGGGACGATCGATGATATTGCTGCGTCAGCACGCGGGAATACGGCCCGATATCGCCATAGGGGCGGATGATGGCGGCGCCCCCCTCGCCATGCGCCTGGCTGGAGCCCGCGCCTGACAGGACTCCGGCATCGGCGTAGCCACCGACCACCAGGATACGCTTGGGCGCTTCCACGAGGGGAAGAATTCCGCCCTCGTTCCGCAGCAGCACCATCCCCGCCGTCGCGACATCCTTGGACGCCTCGGCATTGGCTTCGTAGTCGATCGCACCGCCCGGTTCGGCAGGGTCCTTGTCCAGTCCCAAACGATAGACCGCCGTGAGGATGCGTTCGTTCATCGCATCGAGCTGCGCATCCCAGCGGGGGTCTGCATTCGCTCGGGCAAGCAGTTGGTCCTCGAAATAGACTTCCTTGTCGAGCGATGCGGCGGATTGCTGATCGAGCCCGGCGATCGCCGCCTTTAGTGAGGGAACGGCGCCCCAATCCGACATCACGAAACCGGGATAGCCCCAGGCGTCGCGCAGAATTTCGGTCAGCAGCCATTCGCTGGCGCAGGCATTCTCGCCATTGACCTTGTTGTAGGCGCACATGATCGCGCCCGGCTCGCCTTCCTCCAGCGCGATTTCGAAGGCGAGCAGGTCGCTTTCCCGCGCCGCATCGCGCCCGATCCGCACGTCGATGAAGCGCCGCCCGGTTTCCTGACCGTTGAGCGCGAAGTGCTTGACGGTGGATATGATCCGGTTCGACTGGATGCCTCGCACCGATGCCCCGGCGAGCTTGCCGGTCAGGAGAGGATCTTCGGAGAAATATTCGAAGGTCCGGCCGTTGCGCGGGTCGCGCGTCAGATTGGCCCCGCCGGCAAGGAGGATGTCGAACCCCTTGGCCCTCGCCTCGCTGCCGATAATCCGGCCCATCCGTTCGATCAGTGCGGGATCGAAACTGGCGCCTTGCGCAACACTGGAGGGAAATGGGGTGGCGAAATCACCTCTGAGACCCGCGATATAGGTCACACCCAACGGCCCGTCCGTTTCGTGCAGCGGCGGGATGCCGAGCCGAGGGATACCGGGAATATAGCCCGCACCGGGAATGGCTTCTTCGGGGATAGGGCCGGGAAACGGAATGGCGCGGTAGCCCCTCGTAAGGGTCACTCGCTCGGCGCCCTCCATGCGTTCGGCCGTCTCCGATGCCTTGGCCGCCGCCGCCCGCCACTCGTCCGATCGGGTCCACTCCTGCGCCGGCTCGCCCCCTTCCCCTGAACTCGGATCGCCTTGAGCGGCCAGAGGGACAGCGAGCGGCAAGGCGAGGATCGCGAGAGTGATGCGCGAGGCAGCTCTATGTAGGGTCCGGCGGGCCATCAGAAATCCACTCCCACACGGACGCCGAAAGTGCGCGGATCGGCGAAGGTGGCGCTGCCGAACGGGATGGCGATCCCCGAATCCGCGCTGGTCAGCGTGATCTCGTTTTCGAGATTGCGGGCAAACGCCGACACCGTGAGGCCGTTCGCGTCGTTGCGATAGGTCAGTGTGATATCGGTTTTGGTATAACCGGGCTGATAAAACTCGATCAGCCGTTCAAGATCGGTGAGGTCGTATTCGCTGCTGAATTGCGTGCGCACCGATGCCTCGAGTCCCCCATCGGCGCCCACAGCGATCGTATAGGACGCACCGACATAACCCGACAGGTCGGGGCTGCGCGACAGACTCCGCCCGGAGAAGTCGACGCCCGGAGCGGGCTGGAAATCGTCATAGCGCGCATCGAGCAGATTGACCCCGGCTTCGAGCCGCAGTCCCGCCATGGGCACGAACACGCCCTCCAGCTCGATCCCGTCGATCTTCGCAAGCGCCGCGTTGCGCGTGAGCTGACAGGGCGCGCCACAGATATTGCTCGTCTGCGACAGCTGGAGATTGCTGTAATCGTAATGGAAGAGCGCGCCGTTCAGGCGCAGCGAACGGTCGGCATTGGCGAGCTTGAAGCCGAGTTCGTAGGCGGTCAGGGTTTCCGGCTCGTAATACAGTGCATCCGCCGTGAAGCGGCACCCCGGCTGCGTGCCGATCTCGCACCCATCGTTGAATCCGCCCGCCTTGTATCCCGTCGCGACATAACTGTAGAGCAACCCGATCGGGCTCGCATAGTCGAGGCCGACGCGCCAGGTCACCTTGTCGAAGCTGGCGGCCGCATCGTTGACTTGCAGGACGATGCGATTGCCGGGGATCATGACGGCGGGATTGGTATCGAAGGCGGTTTCGCCGATCCGGGATTTGTCGTCATAGGAATAGCGCGCGCCGAGCGTTGCCGTGAGATCGTCGATGATCTCGTAACTCGCCTGACCGAAAACGGACTTGTTCTTCGCCTTGGTCGGCCCTTGGACGAATTCGTAATTGGTCGCGAAGGCTGGCAGCCCGAGCACTTGCGGGTTGAGCAGGGTCAACCTGACGAAGGATTCCTCGCTGAAGAAATAGCCGCCGAATTGAGCTGCGAACCGGTCGCCATCGGAATAGGCCAGACGCAATTCGTGGCTTTGCTGGGACTGTTCCCCGCTCAGCGTCGCAGGAACGCGCCCTCCCACCAGCGTCGTTTGCAGCGAGTTGGGAAATTCCCGGTAGCTGCCGAGATAGGTCAGCGTGAAATCGCCCGGACTCCATTCGAATTGTCCGGTGACGCCGCGGTCGGTGATATCGCGAATGGGCTCCTGGCCCTGGCGGAAAGTGTTGGTGCGCGCCGCCTTGGCATCCGGGTCGAGATAGGTCGGGCGGGTTCCCGGCACGATGCCGGAGAAGAAATTGGCGAGCGGGACGGCGTTGATCGTGCGCCCTCCGATATCCGAATAGTCCCCGATGACGTCGATCCGCACATCCGGGGCCGGTTCGAAACGGAGCGAGACCCTGCCCGACAGATTGTTCTTGAACGGATCGTACTCGTAACCGTCACTGGTCCCGTTGATGATGTAGGAATCCCTTCGGTCGAGATTGCCCGCCACACGGATGGCAAGGATGTCAGCCACGGGAATGTTGACCGCCCCGCTCGCCACGATGTGATCGTAACTCTCGTATGTCAGGCTGGCGGTGCCGGAGAATTCGTCCATGACGGGCCGACGGCTGAGGACGTTGATGAGACCTGCGGTCGTATTGCGACCGTAAAGCGTCCCCTGGGGGCCGCGCAGGACCTCGACCCGCTCGACATCGAAGAAGCTGACCTCCTGCGCCTGCGGGCGTGCGATATAGATATCGTTGACGAGGAAGCCGGCGGACGGATCGCCCTTTTCGCTGTCGTCATCGGACGTCACCCCGCGGATCGTGATCTGGAGCCCGTTATCGCGCACGATGGAGAGGTTCGGCGCCGCCTTTTCGAGCTGGGTGGGATTGGTGATGCCCTGCTCCTGCAAGGCCTCCCCAGAAATCGCGCTGAGAGCCACCGGGGTCTCGTCAGCGACCGAGCGTGTCCGGTTGGCCGTGACGATGATCAGACCGGAATCCAGCGGCTCCGCCATGTCCTGATCGTCCGCGGGAGCGGCATTGGTGGTTTGCGCCAGAACCATCGAAGGATGGATGACGCTGGCGAAGGCAACGAGGCTCAAGTGTTTAAGTTTCATGGCCGTTCTCTCCCGGTTTTATCTCTTCGGCAGCTTCCTACGCCTCATGTATCTCTATCGTCAAGATACTTGATTGTTGAGATTTAGCGGCTATCACGATAGCCACGTGCGAGGTGGCCGAATGGTTCGGAAAAGGGACGTGGTGTCGATGATCGCCTCGGATACATCAGAGGTGCAATGCCGCTTGGCACCGGACGCGGAACGCCGCGCCCGCGATGCGCAATGAAAGGGAACCCCAATCGATGACCGTTCTGAAACCGCTGGACGATGCCGAAATGGACGAGCGGCAGCGTCGCCTGATGGACGCGATGCTGGCGCACGGGCGCGACTACGCGGTGTTCCGCACGATGCTGCACCACCCTGCCGCCATGGAGGCGTTTCTGGGTTGGGGATCCTATATCCTGTCGGATCAGAACACGCTCAGCGTGGCGCTTCGCGAGCTCGCGATCCTGCGCACGGGCGCGCTGCGCCGCTGCGAGTACGAATTTCTCCGTCACGCAGTGATCGCCCGCAAGCATGGCTTCACGGATCAGATGCTGCGCGCCATCGCCCTCGGCGATAGCACGCCGCTCGACGACGCGATGGGATTGGTCATGCAGGCGGTCGACGAACTTATCGAGGGGGGACGCATCGCGCCGGACACGTTCGAGCGTGTCCGCTCAGCCTTCGGGGATCGCACCGCGATCGATCTCGTCTGGACGGTCGGCCAGTATTCGCAGGTCTGCATGTTCCTGCTGACCGCCGGGGTCGAGCCCGATCCCGATATCGCCGACGATCCCTTGCGGGAGCTGTTCGCATGAGCGGCCGTCTGGCGGGCAAGCGGATCGCAATCCTCGGCGCGGGCCAGACCCGCGGCGATACGGAGGGCAATGGCCGCGCAATGGCCCGCATCTTTTCCCGAGAGGGCGCCGACCTTCTGTTGATCGATCGCGACGAATCGGCGGCACAAGCGACGGCGGACATTTGCACCGGCCCCAATGCCGTCATGGTCGCCGATGTCGCCGAGGAAGGGGCTGCCGATCGCATCGCCGAAGCGGCAAAGGCGCGCTGGGGCGGTCTCGACGGCCTCGTCTACAATATCGGCATCGGCGACGGGGGCGACGGCCCGGCGGGCAGGGTCGAAGACGAAGCCTGGGACCGGATCATGCTGGTCAACCTGACTGCGGCGCGGCGCGTGATGGGGGCATGTATCCCCTTGCTGCGCGACAGCGGGCACGGCGCCATCGTCGCCATATCCTCCCTCGCCTCGATCGCGCCCAGCCCCATGATATCCTACTCGGTCTCCAAGGCCGGGATGAACCGGCTGGTGCAAAGCGTCGCCTTCCACGAGGCCGCCCATCAGGTGCGCTGCAACGCCATCACGCCGGGACTGATCGACACGCCGATGGCGATCGAAGGCCACAGCAAGGCCAGCGGCATCGACAAGGAGGCGCTGAGAAAGGGCCGCGACCGCGCCGTTCCGATGGGCCATATGGGCCGTGCCGAAGATGTCGCCTTCGCCGCCCTCTATCTGATGAGCGACGAGGCGAAATTCGTGACCGGAGTGATCCTGCCGGTCGACGGAGGCTCTTCGGTCAAGGTCGCTATCTGACAGCAGGAGACGCAGCGGTCCGCTACAGCGCGATGAGCGTACCAAGCAAATGGCGATCTCGTCTCGCTGCGGAAGCGAGAACAGATTGACATGATGTTCGCCTTACATCGAACGCAACCTCAGGCCTAAACGTCGAAAATTGGGTGGATAGGCGAATGGCTGCTTACATGATCGCCGCCATTGCCTTCACCGGATTGACGGTCAACCGAAGCGGGCGACCGAGTGTCCATGATGTCAGCGCCGCTATCTCACCTGCCAGCTGGTTCGGGATGATCGGTGCCAATGGCTCGGGCAGGACCACGCTGCTACGCGCCATGGCCGGAAGGCTGCCGATTGGGGCGGGTAGCTGTGCGATCCTCGGCGAGGAGCAAGCGCATGACCGCAGTGCCCGCGCGCGAGCAGTCGGGTTCGCCCCACCGATCGAGCATCTCCCCACCTTATTGAAAGTGCGCGAGCTGCTCAGTCTTGCGGGCGATCCGGCCGCTTTTCAGCAGGAGCGCAGCGCAGGGCTATAGCAGGCGCTCGGCATCAAAGAGCTGCTCGATCTGCCTGTGGGCAAATGCTCATCCGGCATGCGCCAGCGCGCCACCTTAGCGCTGGCCTTTGCGGTGCCCCCTCGCATCGTGATCCTAGATGAGCCGTTCAACTGGCTCGACCCTGTAGCGACCTTCGATGTTCGAGCCGCGCTTGCTCAAATGGTCAAGGGAGGGCTCACGCTCATTACGGCCCTGCATGACCTGAGCACTCAGAGCGGCTTCCGCGACGGTGGGATCGTGTTGACGAAAGGACGCGTCAGCTTGCAGCTCAACGGCGCGAGATTGCGTGCGGGACGGAATGATGCGGCCGGGTTCGAGCGTGCTTTGGTCGCGGCCCTTCGCTAACTGCCAGCCACCGATACCAAATGTCTTCGTCTGGGCCGTTAGCGGAACGGCACCTCCTGACATGTCTGCCGTCAAATATCTACTCTCAGCTGTCGACCCAGTTCTTACCGGTCTTTTAATAGGTCCTAGCTACTGACATTCGCCGTGGCCGTCGCACATTTTGTACGTTGTCATCTTCCTAGATTGAGAAGCCACATTTCACAGGGTCCGGATCTCGGATCCAATCCACTTGCATTACTGTGATTCATTCGAAGACAGTTCCGATAAATATTTCTCTCAAGCGAAAAACGCTAACGATCCGCGACTGTAGGAACTTCGCTAACAACCACCTCGTCAGAACGGCGGTCAATTGACCACACCATCCGTTCTCGAGATCTGTCCCACGAAATCGCTTGCCCGCCAGTGGATATACCGACTGTGGCGAGGTGGTTCAGGGTCGATCCCGCTGGTGGTCGAGACAGGACGTAAAGTTCTTCTCGGTCATGACCTGTAACATAAAGGAGTCCATCGTCGCCCCAGACGCCGCCAGAGGTGCTGTAGGGCGCGAATCGCTCGAGCACGGTGTCTGGAAACAGCCAGCTCTGTTGGCGCACGAAATCATCGTCGTATTGCACCATCACGGTAAAGCGATGGCCCCGGTCCGCCTCTCCACCCCGTCCATCGTAGTTGGCGAAGCCAGCCCACCAAGACCCTTCGTGCCGAGTGAACCAAGTGATCGAACCGATGCCGGGTCCAAGGCTTCGGCTGCGGAGATGTTTCAGCGTTTTGGCGTCGAACCATTCAAGCGAACTGGCCATGGGAACGCGCGGATAGTTCGAATGCGCACAGACGAGTTCGTCCCCATCCACCTCACATGAATTGAGATGCTGGAATACACGGTCGTCGCCAGCCCATTCGGCGCGTTTCTCTCCGGTATTCCGATCATACGCGGCGATGCGGTTATTGTCGATGGCGTAGAACAGGTCCGGACCTACGGCGACACCCTGATGGGCTTCCTCCGCACGATAGCGACGCGTCTCCTGTGCCACGCGTTCGTGAGCCCATGCTGCAGCCGGAATCGCGAGAGCACAGATCGCTATTGCGAGAGGAAAACTGGATAGTCCCCGCACCGTCAAAACCGCGCGCTGATGCCGAAATCGGCGTTGATCCCGTAGATCTGCCGCGAAAAGGTCTGCTCCGGTAGGGTCTGGTAGAATGTCAGGGTCGCGTCCGTCAGGTTGGAGCCCGAGGCGAAGATCTCAATATCCGGAGTGATGCGGTAGCTGATGCGCGCGTCCAACGCGAAGCGGCTCTTGTTGTAGATGTCGGATGCCGTGCTGCTGCCGATATTTACGATATAGTCGTCGCGATAGTCGAAGGCGAGCCGCGCCTCGACCGGGCCATTCTCAAAGAACAGAGCACCTCCGGCGATAAGATCGGACTGGCGGAAGAACGGAATGTCCTCGTCCTCGCGGCCCGGCACGGTGACACTGGAATCGACATAGGTGAAGTTCGCCGAGGCACCAAGGCCATCGAAGGGTGCTGGCAGGAACGTGAAGCGCTGCACAATATTAGCCTCGACACCCAGCAGGTCGCCGTCGGTGGCGTTCTGCGGTTGCGACAGCGAAGTCAGCGGGATGCCCGCGAAACTGACATCGCGCACCGTGCGGGTAAAGATCGGGTTCTCGATATGCTTGTAGAAGCCGGCCACCGAGAGGACCGAGCCGGCAGCGGGATAGAATTCAACCGACAGGTCGAGACCAGTCGAGCGGAACGGCTTCAAATCGGGATTTCCCGCTGTCCCGTCTCCGCTATCTTCCTCGAAGGTTGGGACGATGGCATCGTAGTTCGGCCTGCCCAGCGTATTGGTATAAGCCGCGCGCACCAGCAATTCGGGGGTCGGCCGATAAGTGGCGTGGACGCTCGGCAGGAAATCGGTGTATTCCCGGTCGAACGACAGGGGAACGAGGTCCGATGGCTCCAGCGTGCCGTTCCCGTTGGTGTCGCGGATCGCGAACGCGTCGTATCGGCCGTCGGTGTGCTCCACCCGCAGGCCGGCGACCATCGTCAGGTCTCCGGTAGTGCCGCTGACCATAGCGTAGCCGGCCGTAATCTTTTCCTCGACGCGATAGTCCACCGACCGCTCGTTTACGGTGGTGCTTACCGAATTGAGAACAAAGCGGTCCGGATTGGCTTCGAAGAAATCGATGATCCGGCCGTAATCCAAGAGCGGACCGTAGCGATATTCGCCCTCGTAGAAATTTTCGGGCGGCGGGAGGACCGCATCGAACCCGCCCGGCGTGATCGGCGCAGCGGGAAGTAATTCGGATTGCGTATTGTCGCGCGTTTTCGTGCGATCGATATACTTGGCGCCGAATTTAAGAAAGGTCTCGTCCGTATCGCCGAAAGCGATCCGCATGTCCGCGCGGGCGGTATGCAGATCCTCGTCGATCTGCTCGCGCCGCAAGCGGATTCGGCGCAATGGGAAACTTGCCTCCTCGAACAGACTGGGATCGAAATCAGCGAAGAGCGGGCGGGCCGATGTCAAGTCGAGCGTCGCGAACTTGCCCTTCGCCGATCGGAACTCGATGTCATCGCGGATCGGCGTATGCTCTTCCGCGTGCGCGTAGGTATAGTTCAGCTCCAGCTCGGCATTGCCCAAGCTGAATTCGGCCCCGGGCGAGATGTTGTAGAGCCGCTGCGTCTGGTCGTTCTGGCGAAACTCGCGCGTGGCCCTGCCGCCACCGAACCTGATCTGATCGGGCGCCGGAAAACTTACAGGTGCTGCGAAGGAGAAGTCGAACTGGTCGCGTTCCTCCACATCGGTGAACTCGTTGTAAATCGTGCGCAGGTAGAAACGCATATCCGGGTCCGGTCGCCAATCGAAATTTGCGACGGTACCGATACGTTCGCGAACGATGCGGTAGTCATAGAGGCGATAGGCGGTGGGGGTCGCGACGCCGCCGATTGTGGTCCAGTTGCGCGGCTCGGCCAGATCGCTGTCGATGAAGCGCTTGAAATAGCTGCCCGCTATGACCACGCCGAAGCTCTCGTCGACGCCGAAACGGCGACCATGGGTGGCACTGCCCCCGAACCCAAGCTTGTCAGACTTCGCATTGTAGGCGCCGCGCGCGCTCAGGAAGGTGAACGGTGCGGCGCGGTCGAACGCGGTCGGCGTGACGATATTGATGCTGCCGCCCACGGCGTTGCCGTCGTAATCCGGCGTCACCGCCTTGATCACCTCGATCGCCGCGACGAGATCCGACGGAATCGTGTCCAGGGCAACGCGGCGCCCTTCCGCTTCAGGTACGCCGACAAGGTTGCCGTCGACCGTGACCTGGTTGAGATTGGGGTCGACCCCGCGGATGACGACGTAGCGCGGCTCGCCCTGATCGATCTCGACCGATACTCCGGGCAGACGTTGAACCGCTTCGGCAGTGTTGTAATCCGGTAGTCTGCCGATTCCATCAGAAGATACGACATCGGAAATCACCGGGAGGGCCCGCTTGCGCTCGATCGCTAGCAAGCGAGATGCGCGCGCACCGGTGACGACGATCTCCGCTTCCGGCATTTCTCCGGCATGGGAGAGGACGCCATCCGCTTCGACAGCTCCCTCGTCGGGAACTAACACCTGAATTGTCGTGTCATCATAGCCAGGCTGCTGCACTCGGATCGTATATCGGCCGCCCGTCAGACCTCTGACCATATAGCGCCCCGCCTCGTCGGTCGTCGCCGAGCGGCCGGTTCCCTCCACCACGATGCGCGCGCCTTCAATCGGTCGCTCAAGAGCCATGCTCCTGATAGTTCCCTCCACGTCGCCAGCGAAAGCGGTGGTAGAAAGTACAGTCGTGGCGAGGATCGTGGAGCGCAAAAGCGCGCGCAAGATGGGGCGATGGCTCATGAATCATTCCTCCGTTGGGGTCGGACGAATTCTTAGAACCGACGAATTACCTGCCAGCGTCGTCGCAAAGACGGTTCGGTAACAACCTTGGGAGGTTGTGTCGCAAAACCAACATCTTCCCGGCTTAGCCTGAGGACAGAACGGAGGCATGACAGATGATCATTTCCCGCCGCGCCGTGCTCCAGGCTGCCGCGCTTCTTCCTGCGCTCGGCGCTCTACCGGACCCGCTACTGGCAAATCCGGGCACAGGGTTCACGCATTCTGTCGCTAGCGGAGATCCGGACACATCGAGTGTTCGCCTGTGGACTCGGTTCGTGGGTCAATCACCGACCAGCGAACTCAGTATGGAACTTTCCGCCACCGACACTTTCGCATCTCCGATCCGTGTCGGATCGTGTCTTGCCGGGCCAGAAACGGATTTTTGCGCACAGGCGCGGATCGGTGGTCTCGCTGCGGGGGAAACCTATTTCTATCGTTTCATCGGCCCGCGCGGCGAAGTCTCGCCAATAGGGCGAACACGAACGCTGCCTTCAGGCGAAATTGATCGCTGCCGTATCGCAGTGGTTTCTTGCGCCAACGCGACCTCCGGATGGTTTAACGCCTATGAGCACGCGGCGGCGCGCGACGACCTCGATCTCGTCGTCCATCTGGGCGATTATATATATGAATCGCCGGTCAACCGATCCGATGCTCTAGCCCGGCTTGCCCGGACACGCGAAATCGAGCCTCTGGGGGAAGCGGTCAGCTTGCTCGACTATCGGTTACGCTATGCCAGCTACAGAGCGGATCGAGCGCTTCAGGAACTACACCGATTGCATCCGATGATCGTTATCTGGGATGACCACGAAATCGCGAACAACAGCTGGCAGAACGGGGCGAGCAATCACGATACAGACGAAGGACCCTGGGAGGTGCGCAAGCGTGCTGGATTGCGCGCTTTCTACGAATGGCTTCCGATGGAGCGGCAACCCTACGCCACCTATCGGATCGGCAACCTCGCGACTCTATTTCGGCTCGAAACCCGGCTTATCGCCCGCTCGCGGCAGCTCGACAGCGAAGCCGCTCTGGCAGGCCATCAGGATATCGCCACTGCAATCGCGCAATTCATTCAAGGGCCGCTGGCTGATCCAGCGCGAACGATGATGGGCGCTGAGCAGGAGGCCTGGCTTGCGCGCGGCATGGCGGAATCGAGTGTCGCTGGGGTCGGATGGCAAGTGTTGTTGCAGCAGGTGATAATGGCCCCGACCCGTCTGCCAAAAATCGATTCCACTTGGTTTTCCCCGAGCGTTGAGAACGGCGAGAAGCAGCAACGCGAACTGGCCTTCGTCGGCCGCCTCAGCGACGCTGATGTGCCTTTCGGCCTTGATCGCTGGGACGGGTATCCTGCGGCGCGCGACAGGTTGCTATTCGCTGCATGCGAAGCCGAAGCAGACCTTATCGTCCTGAGCGGCGACAGTCACAACGCATGGGCCTACGATCTATCCCACCGCGGGGCTCCGGCCGGTGTGGAATTCGCCGTACAGGGTGTATCGTCGCTCGGCTTAGAAAAGCGTTTTGGCGGCGATCCCACGCATATCGCGCGGGAATTTTTACAGGCAAATCCGGGCCTCGCATGGTGCGATACCAGCCGACGCGGCTACATGGACGTGGAATTCACTCGCGGAGCGGCGACCTCAACTTGGCATTTCCTGTCGTCGCGAAGCGAACGATCGACCCGGATACTTGCTACGAAAGCGCTCTCAGTGCACCGCGGTTCAAATCTGATCGCGCGTGAATGACGGTTTAGGGCGACTAGGAGGATTGATATTTAGGCACCACAGATGATGGCGGCTGCTTAATATCGACTACCGCTAGCTACCTGTCCGCTTACAGCCCCCTTAATGCCCGATATGTGATACCAGCAGGCATCGTAATCACATCCGTGAAAACGGCCGTGCGATTTTGCGACAATCTCTTTCGAACTAAAAGCATCTGTGGCTAAACCATTCGCTCTATTCACCGGGCGCAAGTCAGTCATCGGGTGGCTAGATATGCGCCCTGGTCGAGCAGGCCGCTCGCCCTCAGAACGGCTGCCTCAGCGATAAGCACGTCGCTCCGTGCACGGGCGAGTGCGAGTTGCGCGCCGCGGAAGCTCTGTTCGGCAATGAGGATGTCGATCGTCGAACGCAGTCCGAATTCATATTCGGCGCGAACGCCATCGAGTGCCAATTGCGCCGCCGTAAGCCCCTCGGCGCTGGCCGTCTCCCGCGTCCGTGCCGCGTCCAGCGACGCCCAGGCGGTGTCGACCGCACGGACCGCCTCCCGCTCCTCGGCGATGACGGCGAACTGGTCCGCACGATATGTCGCCTCGGCTTCCCGCACGCGCGACGGGACGAGGCCGCCGGTGAGGATCGGCACTCGAAACGAGATGCCGATGCTGGCCGCGCTTTCGAAGGCGCGGAAGCGGCCGCCTGATAACTGCGTTCCGCGACCATACCCTCCCGCAAGATCGACGAAGGGCGCACGCTCCGCCCGCGCGCTGTCGATCCGCGCGGCCGACGCATCGGCGATCCGCTGCTGTTCGAGCAGCAGCGGATTGGCCAGCGCAGCCGCGGTGCGGGCGCTTTCGAGATCGGCGGGCAAAGCAGCAGGTGCCGGAACCTCGCTCGTCAGGCTTCCCGGCGCCTCGCCCACGACCGCGCGATAGGCCGCCCCCGCACTCTCCAACGCGGCCTGGGCATCGGCGAGGTTGCCGACGACACCAGCCCGCTGCGCGCGCAATTGCGCGACGTCGGTGCGCGTCGCCTGCCCGAGGTCGAAGCGGCTCTGCGCCTCGTCGACTTGGCGATCGAGCCGCTCGATCCCGATCCGCGCCACCTCCACCGCCTCCTGGGCGAAGAGCAGGTCGGCATAGGCGAACACCACTCTTTCGAGGACCGTGGCTTCACGATCCCGAACGCGCTGCTCGCCTGCAGCGACATCGGCCTTCGCCGCGCGCACCGAGGAGGAAACCCGCCCACCCGTCCAGATTGGCATGGTGGCGCGTAGGTTCGCACTCCCTGAGCTGCCCAGGCCGAGATTGTCGTAGCCCGCGCCCATATCGGCAGAGAGCTTCGGACGGCCTTCGGCGCGGGCCTGTTCGGGCGCTTCCTCCAGCGAGTCCTGTCTAGCACGGGCCTCGGCCAGATCGGGATTGGTGGCATAGGCGGTGGCGATCGCCTCGCGCAGCGTCTGCGCGCAGGCGGGGGAGGTGACGAGTAACGCCACTCCGCCGAGCAGGGTCGCGAACCTAGTCATGACGCAGCGCCCAGGCTGGGGGAGTGCGGCTTGCCCGCACCGACTGGCCGAGCACGGTCAGAACCGCGATCGCGATGGCGAGCAGGCTGGCACCGATAAAGAATGTCGGCGACAGGGCGATCCGGTCGGGAAAGCCTGCCAACCAGGTCCGCATCGCGAAATAGGCCAGCGGCCAGGCGATCAGATTGGCGATGAGGACGGGTCGCAGGAACTGGCCGACCAGCAGCTTCACAACATCGGTGGTCGTGGCGCCCAAAGATTTGCGGATGCCGATCTCCTTCACCCGCCGCGCGGTGTTGAAGGAGGCAAGACCCCACAGCCCGACCATGCCGATGAGCACGGCGAGCCCCGCGCCGATGGCGAACAGGCGCGCCGTGCGTTCGTCCTGTTCGTAATATTCTTGAAGGCGTTTGTCGGCGGTTTCTGCTTCGAAGGGCACCGAACCGGCAATCTGGTTCCACACCGAACGGAGCTGCGTTGCAAGCTCGCCCGCATCGCCGCGATATCTGATAGTCGCGACCGGGAATGAAGGCATCTTGCTTGAATATTGAAAATAGGATGGATCATGCGGTTCGCGCGGTGTGAAGAATCGTAAGTCCTCGATAACCCCCACGATCACATGATCGCTCTGGTTGCTGATGGTTTGTCCGATCGCGGCCGCTGGTGTCGCAAATCCGAGACGTTCGCTTGCTGTTCTGTCGATCACCGTGTTGCGGGTTTGTCCGCGCTCGATGTCGGCCAGGTCGTCCATACGAAATTCGTCACCAAGCAATCGACCTGCGATCGGCTGAATCCCAAAGGTGCGAAAGAAATTCGGTCCGATCCCGATCCGGCGGAGCGATGGTCCTTCCTGCATCATGTCGGGACTCGCAAAAGTGCTGAAATTCGTGGTGCTGGTTCCCCCAGGAGCGGTATCGCTGGTGCTGATGCTCACGACATTGGGCAAATCCCTCCACCGTTCGATTAATGAAGATCGCTGGCTTCGAGAAAGGTCGGGATCTTCGAGAGAGGTGACTACGAGCAGCCCGTCGCGCTCATAGCCGAGATCCAACTGCCGAAGGTGCGCTATCTGGGCGAAGAGCACGAAGGTGCCGACCAGAAAGGCGATCGAGAAGCCGAACTGGAGCGAGACCAGCACCTCCCTGATCCTGGCTGCCGATTTGCCCCCGCCCGGTGCTCTCGAGGATGCGAGGACGGATGCGGCCTGATACTCCGATACAATCAGCGCGGGGTATGATCCGGCTGCGAGCCCGACAAATAACGATAACGCGAACAGGCAAGGTAGGGCGAGCGCGTAAGGGATCGCGAGGTCCAGGCCACCCGCCGCATTGACGAACGGCAAGGTGAGTTCGGCGAGAATTAATCCGGACAGACTTGCCAAGCCTGTGCACAGGACGGCTTCTGCGAGAAGTTGCGCTATGATTTTGCCGCGTGTCGCACCGACAACCTTTCTCACCGCGATCTCTCGGGCTCTCAGAACGGCCTGAGCAGTCGCAAGATTGACATAATTCACCACGGCTATGAGGAGTGCCAGCCCGCCGACCACACCCAGCGTGACAACTCTGATACGGGGATCCGACGCCTCCTGACCAACGCGGCTCAAATGGTTTTCCGCGACCGGTTGCAGCGCCAAGCTCAATGTATCGGGAACGTCTGAGCCAAGACCTTGAGACCTGTTTCGCGACAGAAGTCGGTCCATCGAACGTTCGAAATCCTGAACGCGATCAGGATTTGCAAGACGAACGAAAGTCTGGACCTGGCTCGAACCCCAGTCGTTCCATGCCTCGTTCGGAGGCAGTTGTGGCAGGGGAGTTACGATGTCGAAGCGAAAATCGGTCGTATTGGGGAGGTCTGCGAAAACCCCAGTGATCCGATATGTCTCCGGCTCGTCGTAAGAAACCGTGATTGTTTGCCCGATAGCCGTTCCCTTGCCGAAGATTCTCCGCGCCAATGAGTGGCTGATAATCGCACCATTGGGCTGTGCCAGAGCGGAGTTCTTTTGGCCCTCGACCATCGAGAGATCGAAAACCCGAAGGAATTCCGGATCGACCTGTACGACGTCCTCTCGCGTCACCGCATTTTCCCGCAATAGCGAAGCGGCTCCTTCGCCGCCGCGAAGGCGGGTGCCGACCAGATCAGCGTTGTCGGCCTCCAACTTCTCCAACAACCCGCCCATCGTGTAATTGAAGGCGCCGTTGAAGGGACTGTTCGGCTGGTTCCAAACGCTTTGCACCCGGTAGATTTCGTCATGATGCGGAATCCATTTTTCGTAACTCGTCTCGAACCGGACATAGAGGCCCAGCACCAGGAAAACGGCGATCCCCACGGCGAGCCCGCCGATATTGAGCGCGGCGTAGAGTTTGTGCCGGGTGAGCGAGCGGTAGAGCGACAGGAGCGCGAAACGGTTCATCGGATGTTTTCCCTCTGGATGCGGATCAGTCGCAGGTCGCGCGGGCCATGCCGCTCGTCTCGATCGTGCAGAGCACACCGCCGGTGACGGCGATCCGGGCCATGCCGCTGGCGTCCAGCTTCGCGCTGCCGGAAGCACTCGCGCGCACCACGCCCGTGCCGCTCGCCTCTGCGGTCAGGGTCGCGGCGGCGAGGCCGGTGGTATCGATCTCGCCCGCGCCGCTGCTGTCGATCGCCAGCGACTGCGCAGTTCCCCGCGCGACGATTTCTCCCGCGCCGGACTGGTCGAGTCTGAGGTGTCGGGCCGTCACGTCGGTCAGCATGATCTCTCCCGCGCCCGAAACCGCGAAGCGGGCCTCGTCCACCGTCAGGCCTGCCAGACCCAGCGAACCCGCGCCGGAAATTTCGCCCCGGAACCGATCGCCCGTGATCGCGGGTAGATCGACCGCGCCAGCACCGCTGATCGCCACCTGCGTCAGCGCGGGCAGGGTCACGGCATAAGTGAGCTGCGTGTGCTTGCCGTCGCAACCCTTCTTCATCCGGTCGAGGACGAGCGTCGATCCGTTCACCCGCGCGCGCAGAAGGGCCAGGTCGCGCGCCGGGCCGGTGACGTTCACGGCGAAACGGTTCCCCAGCGTCACCGCAACCCGGTCGCATCCGGCAAGCTCGATCGCGTCGAACCCGGCGAGCGGAAAGCTGCGCGCCTCGACGGGGCCGGGATCGTCTGCCGCCGTCCAATCAACGGGCGCGGGGCGGGCCTCGGCGGTACCGCCCATGTCGATGACGCACCCGGTCGAGGCGAGCGTTCCGGCAGCGGCGAGAACATATTTCAACATCGGATATCTCCTTCAGAGCGCGCGCATGGCGCTGGCGACGATGCGGCCGTCGAGCATGTCGATGCGGCGCTTCGCCATGTCGGCGTGGCTGGGCGAGTGGGTGACCATCACAATGGTCGCGCCCGCTTCGTTGAGAGCGGTGAGGATGTTCATCACCTGCTCGCCATTCGCGGTGTCGAGATTGCCGGTCGGCTCGTCCGCCAGGATCAGCTTGGGATCGCCCACGATCGCGCGGGCGATGGCGGCGCGCTGCTGCTGGCCGCCCGAAAGCTGGTGCGGGAAATGCCGTGCGCGGTGGGCGATGCCGACCGTGTCCATCGCGGTGGCGACGCGCTCGCTTTTCTTGCCCGAAACGTCCTTGCGATAGGTGAGACCCAGCGCGATGTTCTCCTCGATGGTGAGTTCGTCGATGAGGTTGAAGCTCTGGAACACGAAGCCGAGGTGCGCGGCGCGGAACTTCGCCAGTTCCTTTTCCGGCAAGGCGGCAAGGTCAGTGTCCTCGAACCAGTAATGCCCGCCCGTCGGCCGGTCGATCGTGCCCAGCGTGTTGAGGAGTGTGGACTTGCCGCAGCCAGATGGGCCCATGATCGCGAGGAATTCTCCTTGCGCGACGTCGAGGTTCACTTCGGCGAGCGCGGTCGTTTCGACCTCATCGGAAATGTAGCGGCGTTCGATGTTCTCGAGCTTGATCATGGATAGTTCCCCTTTTCAGCGGATATTGATGGTGTCGCCGCGAACCTGCGACAGATTGCTGGTGACGATGCGCTGGCCCGGCTCGAGGCCCGACAGGATCTCGACCTGGCGCGGGTTGCGGCGACCGGTCCTCACGGATACGCGGCGCGCGTGGCTGCCGTCGGGATCGAGGACGAAGACGCTCGACCCGCCCTCGCTCAGCCAACCGCCGACCGGCGCGACCAGCGCGGGGCTTGCCGCGCCCAGCGTGATCCGCACATCGAGCGTCTGGCCGCGGTTGAGCGCCCGCGCGGGCGATCCGTCGAAGGTCAGTTCGACCCGGAAGCGACCATCGGTGACGGTAGGAAGCACGCGCGCGACCGTGAGCGACGCGCCCTCGCCGGTTTGCGCCTTCTGCCCGGGCTGGACCCGGCCGAGATAATATTCATCGACATCCGCCTCGAGCTTCCAGGCGCCCTCGCTGTCGATCTGCCCCGCGGGATCGCCGGGGGCCAGCGTCTGCCCCGGTTGCAGCGTGAAATTGGTAAGCCGCCCCGCCATCGGCGCGCGCACGGTCAGCGCATCGAGGCTGGAGCGGACGGCGGACAGATTGTTCTGGAGCCGTGCGCGCGTCGCTTCGAGCATCCGGCCCTGGGTCGCGGTGATCCCGGCCTCCGCCGCGCGCCCCCGGCGCAATTGGGTCAGTCGCTGCGTCTGGTAGTCGACCTCTTCCTGGTAGCTTTTCACGCCGGCATCCGAAACGAAGCCCTGATCGTGCAGCTGCTCGCGGATATCGAGATCGCGCCGCGCGCGGATGAGGTCGTATTCGGCCGACGCGACTTGGCCCGCTCGATCGACCCGCGAACGCTGGATACCAAGGTTCTCGCCCGCCACGCCGCCCAGCTGGCTGGCGATCTGTGCTTCCTGGCTGAGCACTTGCAGGCGCAGTTCGGGATTGGCGAGCCTTGCGAGAGGCTGACCCTCCCCCACCATCGCCCCGTCCTGCACCAGCAACTCGTCCACCTGCCCGCCGCTCATCACCCCCACCAGCGTGGTGGTCGCAGGCACCACGCTTGCGCGAACCGGGAGATAATCGTCGAAGGTGGTGCGCGCGACTTCTCCGGTCTGGATCTCGTCCCCGTCCACATCGGTCGAGCCGCTGCTTGGCAGCATCCGCCACGCCAGCACCGCCAGCACGATCACGCCGAGCGCGATCAACAGGCGGCGATCGCGCCAGATCGGCGTTCTACGCTTCTCGACCTTGCGATCCATCGCCGCAGCGGGCGATTGTTCGGAAGAAGTGTTTGCTTGCGGGTGGGTCTGCGTCATCATGCGACCAGTATCGCCGATCCGCACCGAAAGACCTAAACCGTTATGAACAAAGGAAATTATGAAGGCGCCGATCGAACTGGCCGTCCGCGAGCGGACACGGTGTCCACGAATGGACAGTTCGCCGAAGGGTCAAACGGAAAAAGCAGCCATGCGATTCTCCTGATCGACGATCGCGCCGAAGTTGCGAGTGCGATGGAGATAGCCTTCCGCATGGCGGGCCACCGGCTGACGGTGGCGAGCGGACCGGAAGAGGCGTTCTCGCTCCTCGCTCGAACGCGCTTCGACGCGATCGTGCTCGACCTCAATTTCACGCCCGGCAGGACCGACGGGCGCGAAGGCCTTGCCTGCCTCGAACGGATCATGGCAGACGATCCGGCGGCCTGCGTCGTCGTGCTGACCGCGCATGGCGGGATGCGGATAGCCGTCGCCGCGATGCAGGCGGGCGCACGGGATTTCGCGGTCAAGCCATGGAAGAACGCCGATCTGATCGCCAAGGTCGAGGCGGCGATAGCCCGCGAATCCGTAGTCGAGCCAGTGGCGACCCCTTCCCCCGACACCGCCCCTGCGGCGCTTCTTGGCGATAGTGCCCCGATCGAACGCGTGCGGGCGCTGATCCGCCGCGTCGGGCCGACCTCGGCGGGGGTCGCGATTACAGGCCCTTCGGGCGCGGGGCGGACGCTGACGGCCCTGTCGCTGCATCGGGCGTCGCAGCATGCCGCTACGGCGCCGCTGCGGATCGATCTGCGGGAAGACGGCGCACTGGCGGCGCTCGATGGCGCGCGCGGCACCGCGATCCTGCGTCATCCCGATCGCCTCGACGAGCCGACGCAGGATCGCCTGGCAAGGGCCCTATCGGAGGCTGTCCGCCCGATCGCCATCGTCGAGAGTATCGCCGCGCTGACCCCCGGCCTGCATCGACGGATCGCGACCATCGAGCTGGCGGTGCCCGGCCTGTCCGAGCGGCAGGACGATATTCCGATCCTTGCGCGCCATTTCCTGCGCGAAGCGGCGGAGCGCTTCGGACGGCCCCTGCCACGCCTCGACGAAGCGGCGGAGGCCGCGCTGCGCGCTGCCGAGTGGCCCGACGAGGTGCGCGGTCTCGCGCTGGCTATGGAACGCGCGACTCTGCTGGCCGATGGCGCAATCGTGGATGCAGCGATGCTGTTTTCCGGCACGGCTGCCGCTTCCCCTCCGAAACCGGACGTGGGTCGCGATTACGATCTCGAACGGTCGCAAAAGGCTATGATCGCCGCCGCGCTTGCCGAACATCACCACAATGTCAGCCATACGGCCAAGGCACTGGGGCTGAGCCGCGGTGCCCTATACCGCAGGATGGAGCGCTACGGCCTGTGACGCTCTATCCCAAACGGGGCTGGCGCGCATCCATCCTGGCCATCGGTGTGGCGCTCTCGGGAGCGGCAGCCGCCTTCGCCTGGCAGCGCGGTCTCTGGGGCCTGCTGACAGGCGCAGCGCTCGCCACGATCTGGTTGACGGGGCTCGCATGGTGGAACGCAGCGCGCGTCCCGCCCCTTCGTCCGCGCGATACCGACCGCATATCGCCGGAAGATTCCGCGCTGATGCATCGCCTTCTACTGGATGCTGCGCCCACCCCCCTCGTGGCGATCGACGGCGACGCCGCGCGCGTTCTCAACCGGGCCGCACGCACGGTGTTCGGCACCGACGACCGTATCCTGCCGCCGGTTAAGGCCCTGTCGGACCCGGTTGCGGACCGCCTTCACCACGAAGGACGCCAATGGCGCATCGACCGCGTCGCGGCTCCCGGAGGTACGACCGTCGCCGCGCTCATCGACGTCGAGCGCGAGGAACACGCCGCCGAGACACGCGCCAGCGAGGAGTTGATCGAAATCCTCGGTCACGAGATACTGAACGGTCTCGCACCTGTCGTGTCCCTTGCGGAAAGCGCGACCCATGCGCTGAGGGCCGACCCGCTCGACAAAGCGCTGCTCGAAGAGATCCTCGGGCCGCTCGCCCGGCGAACCGAAGGCCTGCACCGTTTCGCCTCGGCCTATCGCGACCTGGCGCGACTGCCCGAACCGAGGCTCGCGCGCGTTTCGCTTGGCCAGTTCGCCAGCGACTGCGACCGTGTCTTCACCGAGCGATGGCCGCATGTAGCTCTTACGCTGTCAATCGGCAAAACGCGGGACTGGCCGATGGACCGCGACCAGATGCACCAGGCGGTCTGGGCGCTCCTCAGCAATGCCGCCCATGCTGCCTGCGAAGCGGACGAACCGGCGGTCGGACTGGCTTTCGCCTGCGTTGGAAGACGCTTGGAAATCACCGTTACCGACAATGGCTCGGGGATCGCCCCGGACCGGGCCGCTCTGATCTTTCGGCCCTTCCACACGACCAAGCCCGGAGGCTCAGGCGTCGGTCTTGCGCTTGCGCGCCGGATCGCCCGTAACCACGGGGGCACTGTCGAGCTGGTCGCAGCACAGCCGACCACCTTCCGCCTCAGCCTGCCAACGGATCGCGGAGCGCAAGCGGATTTGCTCGCACACCGTCGGCAGCTTTCTTGAGACAAAGCGCAGAGCGAAGGTTTGCTATCGCACGAGGAACGCGACGTCCGTTTTGCCTCGCGTCTGATGAAGACGCCATGCCCTTGGCGGAGCGCCCTGAAATCTAGCCACTGAAGCGGTCGCTCGGCTGGCCGGATCGACCGCTTTCGGGTTGTTTCACATATGCGCTGATCGTCAGCCGGTGGGTAGTGGGCGGACTGGCGGTTTTCAGGCGAAGGGCTACGAAAGCCGCTCGTCTTCCACTCTTGGGAATAGGAGCGCCGCCCCTGTGAAAGTCTTCGGTTTCCTTGCCGCGACCGTGATTTACAGCGCAACGCCGGTCTATGGGCACGATGTCATTGAGTCGGAGCCGCTGACGATCGGAACCTCCTACCTCGTGGAAACCCACGATGCCGAGCGCAAGGTCTACCTGGTAACACCGCAGGGGTATGATCAGGACGAGCAAGTTTATCCCATCGTCATCATGCTCGACGCGGGCCTGAAGCAGGATTTCTTCCTCACGCTGGGCCTGGAGCGCTGGAACCAAATGTGGCAGCGCAGCGCGCCTGCGATCTTCGTTGGTGTCGAAACCGTTGATCGCCAACGCGAACTGTTGCCGCCGACCTCTACGCCAGACGAACAAGAGCGCTATCCCACGGCAGGGGAAAGCGATGCCTTCCGCGAGTGGCTATCTTCGGAAATCCTTCCGATGATCCGCACGCAGTATAGAGACGATGGCCGCGCCTTCCTGATGGGAGAGAGCGCAGCCGGGCATTTCGTAGTCGAAACATGGGTCAACACGCCCGATCTGTTTGACGGATACGCTGCCCTGTCCCCCAGCCTGCAATGGAACGGCCAGCATTTATCCCGGCAATTTGCCGAGATGGCTGAAACCGACCGGCCCCCATTGTTCATTTCGCTCGCGAACGAAGGCGGCGAAACGGAAGAGGGGATTGCACGTCTAGTCGCCAATACCCACACGGACATGTGCTATTCCGATCGACGAAACGATCTGGTCCACGCGAACACGCTTCACGGTCTGCTCCCGGAAGCGCTCCAGTATCTCCTGCCGACCAAAGCCGACTGGCTGGAAGAATATGGTCTGACACTCCGGTGCGAGGAGAAGCTAGGCGAGACGGGCGCAGATTGACGGCTTTGCGGACTTCGAACAACTTAGTCGAATGTCCGCAATGGAGTCGTTCGCGGAATGTCGGCCCGTTTCTGAAAAGTGGGCGAGAGCAGACCTCTTGTTTCCCGCTAAAAATGCTGAGTCGCCAGACAAAATATGTGATGATCAGGCAAACGGCGATTAAATCATCCAACAAGTCGAGTGACCGTCTTTGTCGTCTACGCGGCACCACCGCATTTATCGCTTAGCACCGATAGGGTGTCGCCGTCACGATACGGGGCTGGCGGATAGGTGGCCGGTCGAAAAGGACTACTTCGCCAGCAACGCAGCCCGATCTACTGAAGTCGGGCCGCCCCTTCACCCTCATCAATAGCCAGAACAAACCGTCCGGCATTGCTGACCCTATCCCAGCTGGTCGTCTGTCGGCAAAAAAGGCGGGCCAGGATCCGTTCGGCCTTCCCAGCTGCGGACCAAATATGGAAAAGGCGCGGCCCTTTTCAGGACCACGCCTCTATCCCGGCTTGTCCCGGACGATGCCGGAACCGGCCCACCGTATGTCAGGGCATCTCGGCGCGGTTGGGTGTTGTGCCATTGCGTTCCGAATAGCGCTTGGCGGCATAGCCACCGGCCAGGATTGCCAGCATACTCGGCAGGCTCAGCCGGGCGATGAGCGATGTCGCCGCCACGCCGAGGGCGGCGCCGGTGGCCCCTCCCATGCCTCTGGTCTGCTTGGCCAGCTTGTCGCCGACGAATGCACCGATAACCTTGCCGATCATATCAAGTCTCCTTTGCAGGACGAACGGGGGATCGACTGTCGGGTTCCAAGGGCGACTCGCCCGCATCGCGAGCAAGGCCGCTTTCGAGCAGGGCGTTCGCGCGTGCCGCCACGTCCATCGGGGCGGGATCGCCCTCGCCCCCCCAGATGGCGTAGCGAAGGCCGAGGAACACGTTCATTCCCATGATCGCCCAGGCTTCGACCTCGCCGAGCCCGTCGCGCAGTTCGCCGCGGCCCCCGCCTTTGGCGAGGCGCTCCGCGATGCGCTGGCCGATCGTCTCGTAATGGCTGCGATAGCTGGCCGGATCGACGAATTCCGCCTCGTCGATAATGCGATAGACTTCCTTGTGTTCGGCGGCGAAGCGAAGGAAGCCGGCCAGCGCCTGCCGCTCGATCGTGAGCGCCGGGGCCGCAGGGTCGATCGCGGCGCGCGCCGCCTGCTTCACCGCATCGCTCATATCCGAGACGAGCGCGCGGAAGATCGCGTCCTTGCTGTCGAAGTAGGTGTAGAAGCTGCCCAGCGCCACGCCGGCCCGCGTGGTGATCGCGCTGATCGAGGCTTCGTGGAACCCCTTCTCGCCGAATTCCTGCGCGGCGGCGTCAAGCAACCGCCGCAAGGTGCGCCGCCCCCGCTCGGTGCGCGGCAGCTTATCCGCCTGCTTATCCGCCTGCGTCGCAGTTTCGCCCATAATCCCCTCGATCCATTCCCATTCGCCCCCCTGCGGACCTAGCGGCATGAGCGCCATGCGCAAGAACAAACTTGAAAGGTGGTTCAGGTTTCAGTATTGGGACGGGCGAGAGGCCGATCGCGTGATGCGGGACAGGCCCGTTCTTGGGAGGGATTCATCATGACACATCGCACCAATCGCCTGTTTGCCGGACTTCTTGTCGGCACCGCCCTCGGTGGTTTCGCCATTCCCGCCGCTGCGCAGACGACCAGCCAGGCGGTTCCGGTCGAACCCGGCCCCAATGCGAACGAGCAACCGGAAGAGCCGGGCGTCGACAACACGATCATCGTGACGGCGCGCCGCCGCGAGGAACGTCTCGTCGACGTGCCGATCGCCGTCACCTCGCTGAGCGGCGACCAATTGGAAAAGGCGGGCGCGCTGGACATCACCGATGTCGGTCAGGTGGTGCCCAACGTCACGCTAGAAGCCAGCCGCGCGACCAATTCCACCCTCTCTGCCTTCATCCGCGGGATCGGCCAGCAGGACCCGGTTTCGGGCTTCGAACAGGGCGTCGGCATCTATCTCGACGATGTCTATCTGAACCGCCCGCAGGCCGCCGTGCTCGACATCTACGATGTGGAGCGGATCGAGGTGCTGCGCGGGCCGCAGGGCACGCTCTATGGCCGCAACACGATCGGCGGGGCGGTGAAATATGTGACGCGCCGTATGCCGCAGGATTTCGCGCTCAAGGCCCGCGCGACCTACGGGACCTACGATCAGGCGGAAGGCGTGGTGACGGCCTCCGCGCCGCTGAACGACATCATCCGCGTCGGCGGATCGATCGCGCGCCTGTCGCGCGGCGGGTTCGGCGAGAATCTGACGACCGGCCTCGAAAACTACAACAAGGATATCTGGGCCGGACGGCTCAGCATGGAGATGGGCGGCTATGGCGAGCCGGTCTTCCTGCGCATCACCGGCGATTACACCAAGGATAACAGCAATCCGCGCGGCGGCCATCGCCTGATTCCCGGCCTGCGCTCGGGCGCGCCCGTGCTCGAAGACGTCTATGACACGCGCGGCGGCCTGACCGATCCCCAGCAGGAGGTCGAAAGCTACGGCCTCGCCATGAATGCGGAGATCATGGTCAGCGACACGGTCACGCTGCGTTCGATCAGTGCCTGGCGCAAGGACGACAGCTTCAGCCCGATCGATTTCGATGCGCTGCCCGCCGTCGATCTCGATGTGCCGGGTGCCTATTTCAACGAGCAGATCAGCCAGGAATTCCAGGTCCTCTACGATAACGGGCCGTTGAACGGCCTGCTCGGCTTCTATTATCTCGACGCCAAGGCCGACACGCTGTTCGACGTGCGCATCTTCACGACCTTCAACGGCCTGACCGCTTTCACCCGCGCCGATGTCGATACGGAGACCTACGCGATCTTCGGCGATCTGACCTATGATATCGGCGACCGGTTGAGCGTATCGCTGGGCGGGCGTTACACCTGGGACGAGCGCAGGGCGGATATCCTGCGCCAGAACTATCTTGGCGGCGGATCGCCCTTCTTCGGCGGCGCAGGCATCCCGTTCGGCGCGCCCAGCACCAATTTCGACGGGTCGCGCGAGTTCAAGAAGTTTACGCCCCGCGCCTCGGTCAGCTTCATGCCGACGCCGGACCACAATCTCTATGCGAGCTATTCGAAGGGCTTCAAGGGCGGCGGGTTCGATCCGCGTGGGGTCGGCGCCAACGCGCCCGCCGCCATCCCCGGCCGCCCCACCGATGCGGAAATCACCGATTTCCTGAGCTTCGCCCCCGAACAGGTCGACAGCTACGAGATCGGCTACAAGGGCAGCTTGATGGGCGGGATGGTGAACGTGGCGGCAGCGGCGTTCTATGCCGATTACACCGACGTGCAGATCCCCGGATCGGTGGCCTGCACCGTGGCGGGCCTGCCCAGCTTCTGCGGGGTCGTCTCGAACGCCGGTGCGGCGACCTTCAAGGGCCTGGAGCTCGAAGCCAGCGCGCGGCTGGGCGGCGGGTTCAACCTGTCGGGATCACTCGGCTATATCGACGCGCAATATGACGAATACATCACCAATATCGCCAACACGCCGACCGATGTCTCCGAATTCCGCGAGGTCCAGAACACGCCGAAATTCACCGGCAGCGCCACGGCCAGCTATTCGATGCCGGTGGGTGCGGGCGACCTCTATCTGGGCACCACGGTCAGCTATCGCAGCAAGACCTACCAGTTCGAGATTCCCAATCCCTATATCGATCAGGACGGCTATGCCCTCGTCGATGCGAGCGTGGTCTATACCGCGCCGGGCGACCGGTTCAGCATCGGGGTGTACGGCAAGAACCTGTTCGACAAGGAATACAAGACCAGCGGCTACACCTTCGTCGCCGCCGATCCGCGCACCGGGGCGATCCCGCTCGGGGCGAACGGGTTCCCGATCCCGACGCTCGGCCCGGAAGGCACGCTGACCGCGTTCTACGGCAATCCGCGCCAGGTCTTCGCCACAGCGACGTTCAAATACTGACTGGGTCCTCCCCCAACGGGGGAGGGGGACCGCCGCGCATGGCGCGGGGGTGGAGGGGCACCCCGACCGCGATCACTTCGCCTGAGAGGATGCCCCTCCACCATCCTGCGGATGGTCCCCCTCCCCGGTCCGGGGAGGATCAGCCCGCCGCCGCCTGGCCCTCGCGTGGCACTGCGAAGCGGCGCACGTAATCGCCCAGTTCCTCGTGCACCCGCTCTGCGGTGAGGCCGAACTGTTCGAGGCTGTAGCGATGCGGGCGCCGCTTCAGGCGCTGTGACCGCTCGACGAAATCTTCCATCCCCGCGACGGCAGGCGCCATGTCGAGGTCGAGGAAGCGATAGACCCGCTCCATCGTGCCGCGCCAGTCGGCATCCATCTCCTCGTACTGGACGTCGATCATCCGCTCTGCCGGGATCAGGGCGCGCGCGGCCTGCATCCGCTCGATCTCCAGCCGGGTCTTGCGCAGCCATTCCTCGCCGATCGTCTTCGGATCGACATGGTCGGAATAGATGATGGTCTGGTTCCACGCCAGCGAGGCGGCGCTACCGACGATCGCCTGCGGATCGCGATGGGTGAAGATCAGGCGCGCATCGGGAAACACTTGAAGCAGCGCGGGCAGGTCGAGCATGTGCTGGGGGGTCTTGAGGATCCATGGACGGATGCTGGAGACTTGCTGCGACCAGCCGATCAGCCTGAGAAGGTCCGCCATGTGGCGATAGGCGGGCGTCGCGTCCTCGCTCTCGCACCATCGCCCGTAGCTCGGCACATGCCACTGCGCCTCGTGTTTCATGCCCCAGAAGCTGGCGACCAGCAGGCCGAGTTCCTCTTCGGGTTCGTAGGGCCCGGTGGGATGGATCGACAGGGTGCGCGGATTGGCGAGGCGCGCCACCTTCATGATGCGGCTGGCGAGGACGGGGCGGAAGTCCTCCTTCTCGCCCGCCAGCACCTCTTCGAACTCCGGGCGTGGGACCGGGCTGATCGTTTCGAAACTGCGCATATGCGAAAAGCGCTGGTCGGCGGCGAGCAGGCGGTGGAGGCGCGTGGTGCCCGAGCGCATCGGGCCGACGATGACCACCGGGCGCCGCAGGGGCCGGGCGAGAATTTCGGGATGACGCGCGAACCACCATTGGGTCAGCAGCCGATCGCGCAGGACGTGGTGGAACTGCTTTTCCGCCGCCAGCTCGCCCGCCGGATTGAGCCGCGCTTCCTGCGCGACCGATTCGAGCAGGACCTCCAGCGGCCGTTCGAACCACGGATCGCCGAAATCCTCGAGGCCGGTCGTATGGCGGGCGTGATCGAGCAGCGCGGTTTTTTCGAGGCTAGGCTTGTCCAGAAAGCCGGTCCGGCGCCCCAGCTTCACCGCGATATTCAGCCCGTCGATAAAGCGCGTGCGGCGCGGCGGGATGGCCGGGATCGGTTTCGATGTGGCTTGCAAGTCAGTCCTATCCAATCTGGCGACGGCGAGCGTGTCGCAGCCTGTCGTATTGGGGGGTCAATGCCTGGAGCCGATCATCGTGCCCTGCCCGCGCCCCCATCCATGGGACTGGCCAAGCCAAAAGCGAGCGGGCATAGGCGAACGCCATGCACGATATCGCCTTTATCCGTAAGAACCCCGGCGCTTTCGACGCGGGGCTGGCCCGTCGCGGAGCGGAGCCGCAAGCCGACACCATCCTCTCCCTCGACGCCCGCCGCCGCGAGGTGACGACCGCCCTGCAACAGGCGCAGAGCCGCCGCAACGACGCCTCGAAGGCGATCGGCCAAGCGATGGGTCAGGGCGACACGGCAAAGGCCGAGGCGCTCAAGGCCGAGGTCGCCCAAATCAAGCAGCATATGCCGGAGATGGAAGAGCAGGACCGCGCGCTCGCGAGCGAATTGAACGACCTGCTCGCGCGCCTTCCCAACCTGCCCGCCGAGGACGTGCCGGAAGGCGAGGACGAAGCCGGGAATGTCGAAGTCTCGCAATGGGGCGACCGGCGCGAATTTACCTTCGAACCCAAGGAGCACGCCGATCTCGGCCCGGCGCTCGGCATGGATTTCGAGACCGGCACCAAGCTGTCGGGCGCGCGCTTCACCTTCCTGCGCGGCGACATGGCGCGGCTCCACCGTGCGCTGGCTCAGTTCATGTTGGACCGACAGACTCGCGAGAACGGCTATACCGAATGCAACCCGCCGGTGCTGGTCAACGACGAAGCGATGTACGGGACCGACAAGCTGCCCAAGTTTGCCGAAGACAGCTTTGCAACTGAAGTACGTCACGACTGGGACCGCATTGAGGAAGAAACTGCCGCCCGTTATAAAAGGATGGGTGATGTATTCGAGCCAGACGCTGCTGCGAAAGAGAGCGTCGAAATTCATAAGCGCCTTCGTGCGATGGACAACGCAGATCGACGCTGGCTCGTCCCGACCTCCGAGGTTCCCCTCACCTATTCGGTGGCGGGCGAAATCATCGACGATCTTTCGGACCCGATCCGCATGACGGCCCACACGCTCTGCTTCCGATCCGAGGCCGGGTCGGCGGGGCGCGATACGCGCGGGTTCATTCGCCAGCACCAGTTCGAAAAGGTCGAGCTGGTCAGCATCTGCCGCCCCGAAGACAGCGAGGCTGAGCACGAGCGGATGACGCGCTGCGCGGAAGGCATTCTCGAAGCGCTGAACCTGCCCTATCGCCGGATGCTGCTCTGCACCGGGGACATGGGTTTCGGCGCGAAGAAGACTTTCGACCTCGAAGTCTGGCTGCCGGGCCAGGGCGCCTGGCGCGAGATCAGTTCGTGTTCCAACACCGGCGATTTCCAGGCGCGACGGATGAATGCGCGCTATCGCCCGGAAAACGAGGGCGCAGGAGCGAAGAAGACCGAATTCGTCCACACGCTCAACGGATCGGGCCTCGCGGTCGGGCGGACTTTGGTCGCGGTGCTGGAGAATTATCAGGAAGAAGATGGCAGCGTCGTCGTCCCCGAAGCCCTGCTGTCCTATATGGGCGGGGTATCGCGATTGGAGCCGCGCGCGCGATGAAGATCCTCCTCACCAATGACGATGGCATTCACGCTCCCGGCCTCGAAGTGCTCGAGGCGATCGCGCGCGAATTCAGCGACGATATCTGGATCTGCGCCCCGGACGAGGAACAGTCCGGCATGGGCCATGCGCTCACCCTGACCCGCCCCGTGCGCCTGCGCCAGCATGGCGAGCGGCGCTTCTCCGTCACCGGAACGCCCACCGATTCGGTCACGATGGGGCTGCGCAAGGTGATCGACGGCACGCCGGACCTGATCCTTTCCGGCGTCAATCGCGGAGCCAATCTGGGCGACGACATCACCTATTCGGGCACTGTCTCCGCCGCCATCGAAGGGGCGCTGGCGGGCGTGCGCTCGATCGCGCTGAGCCAGGTCATGGGCCCGGTGCGCGGCCGCGAGGACGGATCGCGGGAAGATTATTTCGCCGCCGCGCGAGAATGGGGCACGCGCGTGCTCACTCCGCTGCTCGATACGCCTCTGCCCGATCGCACGCTGGTCAATGTCAATTTCCCCGCCCTCGCCCCCGATCAGATCAAGGGCATCCGCGCGGTACGGCAGGGCTTCCACGACTATTCGCGCGGCACCGTGGTCGAAGGGCGCGATCCGCGCGGCTTCCAGTATTACTGGTTCGGCCTCGAAGCGATCGAACACACGCTCGACCACGGGACCGATCTCGAAGCGATCGACGAGGGCTATGTCGCGGTCACCCCGCTCCAACTCGATCTGACGCATCACGCCTCGCTCGGCGCGCTGGCGGACCGGTTCGCGTAATGAGCCGCGAGAAGCAGGTCGACACGATCGCGCCGCAGGGCAGGTCGCGTTCCTTTCGCGGCCCGCGCTACCAGCCGCTGCGCCGCGCGGTAAAGATCCCGGTCTGGGGCGATCTCGGCATCCGCCTCGGCCTGGCACTGTTCCTGATCAGCATCGTGGTGATGATCCACTGGTGGGACCGCGAAGGGCTGGTCGACAATCTCGACGGCGAGGTCAGTTTCCTCGACGTGATCTATTTCACCATGATCTCGATCACCACCACCGGCTTCGGCGATATCGCGCCGATTTCGGACCGGGCGCGGCTGGTCGAGGCGGTGATCGTGACGCCGATCCGCTTCGCCGTGTTCTTCATCTTCGTGGGCACCGCCTACAATTTCATCATCAAGCGCAGCTGGGAGAAATGGCGCATGGCCCGCATCCAGGAGCAATTGTCGCAACACATCGTGGTGCTGGGCTTCGGCATTTCGGGATCGCAATCGGTCGACGAACTGATCGAGCGCGGGACCGATCCCAGCTGCATCGTCGTCATCGACCCAAGCGAGGAACGGCTGCACGATGCCGAACGGCTCGGCTGCAACGTCATGGCGGCGGATGCCACGCGCGACGAGACGCTGAAGGCGGTCCATATCGACCAGGCGCAGAACGTGCTGGTCTCCGCCGGACGCGACGACACTTCGATCCTGATCGTCCTGACCGTGCGCGCCCTCGCCCCGCACGTGCCCATCAGCGTGGTGGTGCGCGCCGACGATAACGAATCGCTCGCGCGGCAGGCGGGGGCGAACAACGTCATCAATCCGGTCAAGTTCACCGGTCTCTTATTGGCGGGCAGCGCCAAGGGCGCGCATATCGCCGAATATCTCGCCGACCTCGCCAGCGTGTCGGGCCGGGTCCAGCTGATCGAGCGCGAGGTGACCGAGGCGGAATGCGGCAAGTCGATCGGCGAATTGTCGAGCGGGGGACGCGGCCTGCGCGTCTATCGCAATGGCGAAGCGCTCGGCTTCTGGGAAAGCGAATGCCAGGCGCTCCAGACCGGCGATGTCATCGTCGAGATCGTTCCGACCGTGACCGGGGAGCAGAAGGGCGATGGCTCCGACTGACGGGCGCATGGTGGCGCAACCGGGGTTTTGCGTGTAGAGGCGCGCCGAACACCCCCGGATTCCCTTATGACCACCACATCCCCGTCACTGATTCCCGACCAGAAAAAGGTCGGCATGGTCTCGCTCGGCTGCCCCAAGGCGCTGGTCGACAGCGAGCGCATCCTCACCCGCCTGCGCGCCGACGGCTATGCGATGAGCCCGGATTACGCGGGCGCCGACGTGGTGCTCGTCAACACCTGCGGTTTCCTCGACAGCGCGAAGGAGGAAAGCCTTGCAGCTATCGGCGAGGCGATCGCGGAAAACGGCCGGGTGATCGTGACCGGCTGCATGGGCGAAGAGGCCGACGCCATCCGCGCCGCGCATCCGCAGGTCCTCGCAGTGACTGGCGCGCATCAATACGAGCAGGTCGTCGAGGCAGTGCATCTGCACGCACCGCCGTCGCAGGGTCCGTATATCGATCTGATCCCGCAGCCGGATGTGAAACTCACACCGAGACATTACAGTTACCTCAAGATTTCAGAGGGTTGCAATCACTCCTGCGCCTTCTGCATCATCCCCGACCTGCGTGGCAAGCTCGCCAGCCGCCGCGTGGACGCGGTGCTGCGCGAGGCGGAAAAGCTGGTCGCGGCGGGGACGAAGGAATTGCTGGTGATCAGCCAGGATACCAGCGCCTATGGCGTCGATACGCGGCATGAACCGCGTGACTGGAAGGGGCGCCAGGTCCGCGCGCACATGACCGATCTCGCCCGCGAACTGGGCGGCCTGCGCACGGCGGACGGCGCCCCGCCCTGGGTGCGGCTGCATTACGTCTACCCCTATCCCCATGTCGATCAGGTCATCCCCTTGATGGCCGAGGGTTTGCTGACCCCCTATCTCGACATCCCGTTCCAGCACGCCGCGCCCTCCGTCCTGAAACGCATGAAGCGCCCGGCGAACGAGGCGAAGGTGCTGGAACGCCTCAAGAACTGGCGCGCGATCTGCCCCGATATCGCGATCCGGTCGAGTTTCGTCGTCGGCTTTCCGGGCGAGACCGAGGAGGATTTCCGCTATCTGCTCGACTGGCTCGAGGAAGCCCAGCTCGACCGGGTCGGCGGCTTCCGCTTCGAACCGGTAGAGGGCGCGCAGGCAAACGCCCTGCCCGATCAGGTGCCCGAAGCGGTCAAGGAAGAGCGCTATGCCCGCCTGATGGAAGTGACCCAGCGCATCTCGACCGCCAAGCTCCAGGCCAAGATCGGCAGGACACTCAAGGTCATTATCGACGAGGTCGGCGAACCGGACGAGGACGGCGATATCGGCGCGACCGGCCGCAGCCAGGCCGACGCGCCCGAAATCGACGGACAGGTCTTCCTGCGCGATGTCGGAGCGGATATCGCGCCCGGCGACATTCTCGACGTCACGATCGAGGACGCCGATGCCCACGACCTGTTTGGCGCCATCGGCTAGAACCGCCCCATGAGGCTGCACCACAAACGGTATCTGCTGTTCCTCGTGGTGATGGCGATAGCCTTGTGGCCCGCGCTCGCCTTCGTCCCATGGGCCAGCGCGCTTCTGATCGCATTCGATGTCGGCGTTCTCGCCTTCATCCTGTCCTGCATCGGAGTGTGGCGGCATGGCGGCCCCGAAATGTTGCGGCGCGAGGCGCGGGCGAACGATGTCGGCGGGATCGGCCTCCTGTTCATCACCGCGCTCATCTGCGCCAGCGTCACCGGTGCGCTGTCCACTCTGCTGCTGGGCAAGAATTCCCTGTCGGCAGGAGAAATCGCGCTGATGGTCGCCACGCTGATCGCGACCTGGTGCTTCGCCAATCTGGTTTACACCTTCCACTACGTCCGCCTCTACTGGAGCGACGGGGACCGGCCGGATGGCGGGCCTGAAGACGCACCGCCCGGCGAACAGGGCGGGTTGCAGTTTCCCGGCGATGCGGCGCCAGGCTTTTCCGATTTCGTCAATTTCGCCTTCGTGATCGGGATGACCTGCCAGACTGCGGATGTGAACATTACCGGCGCGCATATCCGGCGCGTCGCGACGTTCCACGGCTTGTTCGCCTTCGCCTTCAACCTTGGCATCCTCGCTCTTGCCGTGAACGCCCTCGCCTCGATCTAGCCGAGGGAGACAGGCTGCCGGGACGCCGGACCGTTATCTTTCGGGTTCGGACGAAACCCTATCCCCCCTCACGCGTAACCCAAGCGTGACCATCTCCATCCACACCCGCTTCGCCTTCTCGCTCGACAAGCCGACCGATGTCCTCCTGCAATTTGAAGCGGCGGATATTCCCGAGCATGAAATCCTGTCGAGTTCGCTCGACATGACCGAGGCCGAGCACCGCGCGCATGTCCCGGCGCAGGACGATATCGGCACCCGGATCTGGCTGCGCGCCCAGGGCGATTTCGAGGTCGATTATCAAGCGAGGGTCCGCCCGATCCGCCAATTGGCCGCGCTCGAAACGCTCCAGCCGATCCTGCCCCACGACATGCCGGGCGAAGCGGTCCAGTATCTGTTCGATTCCCGCTATTGCCCCGCGGACAAGTTCCAGCCCTTCGTGGAGGCCGAATTCGGCGGGACCCAGGGCGGCGCGCGGATCGCGGCGATCAAGGAATGGATCGAGAGCCATTTCACCTATCAGTCCGGCGTCAGCGACGCGCGCACCGATGCGCTCGACAGTTTCGTGGAGCGACGCGGGATATGTCGCGATTTCGCGCATGTCCTGGTGACGATGGCGCGCGCAAGCACCATCCCGGCGCGCTATGTCGCCTGCTATGCGCCGGGCGTGGAACCGCCGGACTTTCACGCCATCGCGGAGGTTTTCCTGAGCGATCCCGAGACCGAAGGCGGCGGCACCTGGCAATTGGTCGATGCCACCGGAATGGCCGATCCGGCGGAAACAGTGAAGATCGGCGTCGGGCGCGATGCCGCCGATGTCAGCTTCCTCACAAGTTTCGGCCCCAACAATTTCCGGCGCAGTTCGGTCAAAGTATCGCGGGAGGACTGACGACCAGCCTGTACGGCGGGAGCACTCCCCGGTGGGAGCGATGAATATGTATGCGGCGCGCTGGCCTCTATAGGACGGGTTTGATAGCCCCTTTGGTGTAGGGGCGGTAAGGAAGGGGAAGATACGACATGGGCTTCACAGCGGACCGGCTGCTTCTGTTCGGCGCGACCGGAGACCTGTCGCAGCGTATGCTGCTCCCATCCCTCTGCGCGCTCCATGCCGATGATTTGCTGGCGCCAGAGCTCAAGATCGTCGGCACGGCCCGTTCGGAATTGAGCACGTCCGAATTCCGCAATTTCGCGCGCGAGGCGCTGGAAAAACACCTTCCCGCGGGGCGACGCGGCGGGGTCGGCACGTTCCTCAACCGCCTGAGCTACGAAGCGGTCGATGCGACCACGCAGGAAGGCTACGACCGACTCGCGAAGCAGGTCGAGGGCGAAAGCGAAGGGCTCGCCATCTTCCTGTCCACCGCGCCGAGCCTGTTCGAACCGACCATTTCCGGCCTCTCCCAGGCGGGGCTGACGGGCAATCGGACGCGGATCGGGCTGGAAAAGCCGCTCGGCACGGATCTCGCCTCCAGCCAGGAAATCAACGACGCGGTGGCGGCGGAGTTCAGCGAGGACCGCATCTTCCGCATCGACCATTATCTGGGCAAGGAGACGGTGCAGAACCTCCTCGCCCTGCGCTTCGGCAACATCCTGTTCGAGCCGGTGTGGAATTCCAACTATATCGATCACGTGCAGATCACCGTGGCGGAAACGGTCGGGCTGGAATCGCGGGTCGCTTATTACGACGACAGCGGCGCGCTGCGCGACATGGTGCAGAACCATATGCTGCAATTGCTCGCCCTCGTCGCGATGGAGCCGCCGACCAGTTTCGACGCGACTGCGGTGCGCGATGAGAAGGTCAAGGTCCTGCGCGCCCTGCGCCCGGTCGGATCGGAAGACACGGTGACGGGCCAGTACCGCGCCGGCGCCGTAGGCGGCGCGGCGGTGCCCGGTTACGACGACGAGCTGGGCAAGCCCTCCGATACGGAGACCTTTGTCGCCATCAAGGCCCATGTCGACAATTGGCGCTGGAAGGGCGTCCCGTTCTATCTGCGCACGGGCAAGCGACTGCCCGAGCGCGTGACCGAGATCGTGGTCCAGTTCCGCTGCATCCCGCATTCGATCTTCGCCGGGCGCGGGGCGAAGACCATGCCCAACCGGCTCGTGATCGGCATCCAGCCGGAAGAGAATATCCAGTTCTCGCTCATGGCCAAGGTTCCCGGCCTCGATCGCGAGGGGCTGAGGCTGCGCCAGGTCCCGCTCGACGTGACGATGCCGCACGCCTTTTCCGACAAGATCCGGCGGATCGCCTACGAACGCCTGCTGCTGGACCTCATCGAAGGCGACCAGACCCTGTTCGTCCGCCGCGACGAGGTGGAAGCGCAGTGGGAGTGGATCGACGCGATCCGCGCACGCTGGGAGGAAAGCGGCGAACCACCCAAGACCTACACCGCCGGCACATGGGGCCCCAGCGCCGCGATCGCCCTTGCCGAACGCGACGGAGTGAGCTGGCATGACGAGTAGGGTTCTTCGCTCGCAAAGGCACAGAGGCGCAGGGCGTCTGTCCGCACCGCAGGCGCTTTATTCGAACCTCCGTTCGCCCGGCATGCTCGCCAGGATGGAACGCGGCTTCACCGCAACAGCGAACTCCTCCGTGCCTCCATGCCTCCGTGAGCGCCAAATCTTCTTTCCAAACAGGAGCGCCGCCGCATGAAGCCGCTCAACGACACCATCCACCGCATCACCGAGCGCGTCATCGCCAATTCGCGCGACAGCCGGGGGCGCTATCTCGAGCTGATGGAGCGCGAGGCGGATCGCCAGCCCGATCGCACGCAGGTTTCGTGCTCCAACCTCGCCCACGCCTATGCCGGCGTGCCGGAGGACCAGAGCGCGCTGACGGCGGCCAAGGGCCCCAACCTCGGCATCGTCACTGCCTATAACGATATGCTGTCCGCCCATCAGCCCTATGCCCGCTACCCCGAACGGATGAAAATCTGGGCGCGCGAGGTCGGCGCGACCGCGCAGGTTGCGGGCGGAACTCCGGCGATGTGCGACGGGGTGACGCAGGGCGAGGACGGGATGGAACTCTCGCTCTTCAGCCGCGACGTGATCGCGCTCAGCACCGGCATCGCCCTCAGCCATCAGATGTATGACGGGATGGCGCTGCTCGGCATTTGCGACAAGATCGTGCCCGGCCTGATGATCGGCGCGCTGCGCTTCGGCCATCTGCCCGCGATCTTCGTGCCCAGCGGCCCCATGCCGAGCGGTATCCCGAACAAGCAGAAACAGGCGGTGCGGCAACTCTATGCGGAGGGTAAGGCGGACCGGGCGCAATTGCTCGAAAGCGAGATTGCCAGCTATCATTCGCCCGGCACCTGCACGTTTTACGGCACCGCCAATTCCAACCAGATGATGATGGAGATGATGGGTCTCCACGTTCCCGGCGCGGCCTTCGTCCCGCCGGGCGTCTCCCTGCGCCAACAGGTCACGCGTGCGGCGGTGCATCGCCTCGCCGCGATGGAGCGCGGCGGAGACGATTACCGCCCGATGGCGCGGGTCGTCGACGAAAAGGCGATCGTCAACGCGGCGATCGGCCTCCTCGCGACCGGCGGATCGACCAATCACGCGATCCACATCCCCGCCATGGCGCGGGCGGCGGGAATCGCGTTCGACTGGAACGACCTCGCAGACCTCAGCCGCGTCGTGCCGCTCGTCGCGCGGGTCTATCCCAACGGGTCGGGCGACGTGAACCATTTCCACGCTGCGGGCGGCATGGCCTATGTCATCGGCACGCTGCTCGACGAAGGACTGGCGCATGGCGACATCCTGACCGTGTGGGACGGCGGGTTCGAAGCTTATGCGAAGGAACCGGTCGAGACTGACGATGCCGTCGAATGGCGCGATCCGGGGACAAGTGGCGATGCCGAAATGCTCCGCCCCGCCAGCGATCCGTTCCAGGCCGATGGCGGAATGCGGCTGGTCGAGGGCAATCTCGGCCGCGCCTGCTTCAAATCCTCCGCCGTGGAGCGCGAACGCTGGACCGTCGAGGCGCCCTGCCGCGTCTTCGAAACCCAGCACGCCGTCTCCCAAGCCTTTGCGAAGGGCGAGCTGGACCGCGATGTCGTGGTCGTCGTCCGGTTCCAGGGCCCGCGCGCCAACGGGATGCCCGAACTGCACAAGCTGACCCCTCCTCTGGGTGTCTTGCAGGATCGCGGCTATCGCGTTGCCCTCGTTACCGACGGACGCATGTCGGGCGCGAGCGGCAAGGTGCCCGCCGCGATCCACTGCACGCCCGAAGCGCTCGGTGGCGGGCCGCTGTCGCTTCTGCGCGATGGCGATATGGTGCGCGTCTGCGCCGAGACGGGCGAGCTTTCGACCACCGCCGATCTCTCGTCGCGCGAACCCGCGCCGCACACGGACGATCAGACCGGCGTGGGCCGCGAACTCTTCGCCATGTTCCGGATGAACGCCGATGGGGCCGAACAGGGAGGATCGTCGATGCTGGCGATGGCAGGACTATGACCGATCTCGTTGCCGTGGATATCGGCGGGACCCATGCCCGCTTCGTCATCGCCAGCGTGGGTGCGGATGGCACCATCTCTCTGGGCGAGCCCGAAACGCTCCACACCAAGGATCACGCCAGCTTCCAGACCGCGTGGGAGGATTTCCGCGAACGCCAGGGCGGCACCCTGCCCCCGCGCGCGGCCTTGTCGGTCGCGGGGCCGGTCGGCGGAGAGGTGATCCGCTTCACCAACAATCCCTGGATCATCCGTCCGTCTTTGATGCAGTCCAAGCTGGGCGTCGACCAGTTCACCATCGTCAACGATTTCGCCGCCGTCGCCCATGCGGTCGCGCGCGCGCCCGACGACCAGTTCCTGCACATCACCGGCCCCGATCGTCCACTGGCGAGCGAGGGCACGATCAGCCTGATCGGCCCCGGCACCGGCCTGGGCGTCGCCCATCTCTGGCGCGCGGGCAGCGAATACCGCGTAACCGCGACCGAGGGCGGGCATATCGACTTCGCCCCGCTCGATTCGATCGAGGACGCGATCCTCGCTCGCCTGCGCAAGTCGCACAACCGCGTCTCGATCGAGCGCGTCGTGTCCGGCCCCGCCATCGGCCCGATTCGCCAGACGCTCGCCGCGATGGAGGGCCGCCCGGTGACCGAAGAGGACGACGTAACCCTGTGGACGCGCGGGATGGAAGACAGGGACAGCCTCGCCGCCGCCGCCGTCGATCGGTTCTGCCTCTCGCTCGGCAGCGTGGCGGGCGATATCGCGCTGGCGCAGGGTGGGTTCGGCGGCGTCGTGATCGCGGGCGGGCTCGGATACCGTTTGCGCGAGCATCTGCCCCGTTCGGGCTTTGCCGAGCGCTTCCGCGCCAAGGGGCGGTTCTCCGAATTGATGGCGGACATCCCGGTCAAGCTGATCGTCCACCCCCAACCCGGCCTGTTCGGCGCCGCTGCCGCCTTTGCCAAACAGCATCTGGAGACCGTTTCGTGACATCATCCGACCGCACTATCGCCGATATCATGCGCCTCGCCCCGGTTGTGCCCGTGATCGTGGTCGACGAATTGGAGCACGCCGTCCCCCTCGCGCGGGCGCTGGTCGCGGGCGGATTGCGCGCGCTCGAAGTCACGCTGCGCACCCCGACCGCGCTCGATGCGATCCGGGCGATGAAGCAGGTCGATGGCGCGGTGGTCGGCGCGGGCACGGTCACCAACCAGGAAGATCTGGCGGCGGTGATCGAAGCGGGGGCGGAATTCGTGGTCTCGCCCGGCCTCACCGAACCGCTCGCCAGGGCCGCGGCGCGCGAGCGCATTCCGTTCCTCCCCGGTATCGCCAATTCGGGCGACATCATGCGCGGGCTCGATCTGGGGCTCGACCATTTCAAGTTCTTCCCGGCGGAGGCTTCGGGCGGGCTGCCCGCGCTGAAAGCGCTCGCCGCGCCGTTCCACCAGTGCCGCTTCTGCCCGACCGGCGGGATCGGGCTGAACAACGCTGCCGAATGGCTCGCCTTCGATCCCGTGCTGTGCGTGGGCGGGAGCTGGGTCGCGCCGCGCGGTGAGCCGGATAGCGTCACAATCGAAGCGATGGCGCGCGAGGCGGCGGGGCTGGTGGCATGAGCCTGAAGCTGAAAACCGTCGCCAATCTCGCCGCGCGCCTGCGCGAACTGCACCAGCGCACGCAGGAAACCCCGCTCTTCAACCCGGTATTCCAGCTCTCGCTCGACCTGTCGCGCGCGATCGAATCGGGCGATCTCTCGCTGGACGATTGCGAGACGCTGCTGGGCGAGCTCGAATGCGAATCGATCAAGAGCCGCGCGGGGCGGCTGCGTGCGCTGGTTGCGCCGATGCCCCTGGAGGCCAATGACGCGGCGCTGAAGTACGAGACCGCCGATTTCGCCAGCTTTCGCGATCGGTGGGAAAATCCCGCGCTTCACGCCGTCTTTACCGCCCACCCGACCTTCCTGCTCCCCCCGGCACAGACCCATGCAGTCGCGCAGGCGGCGAGCAGCGATGCGCCGATCTCCGACGCGCCTTGCGCAGCCTCGACCGAGCGGCGGGCGATCACGCTCGCATATGAACATTCCGAAGCCATGGCCGCGATCGCGCGGGCGCAGGATGCGCGCGACCGGATCGTCGGCACGGTGCTAGGCGAAGCGGCGGATCGCTGGAGCGAGGAATGGCGCGCGCTCCAGCCAATGCCGTTCCGCTTCGCCAGCTGGGTCGGCTACGACATGGACGGGCGGACCGACATCAAATGGTATCATTCGATCGGGTTCCGGCTGGCGGAAAAGGCCGAGCGGCTGGAACGCTATGCCAGCTCGCTGCGCGGCTTCGATAGCGAGCACGAACTCGTCGCCACGCTCGACCGCGCGGCAAGCGAGGCGCGCGCGCGGGCCGAGGACTTCGCCAGCGACCTGACCGAACCCGAAGCGCTCTCCGCCGCCGCGAACCGGCTGACGGCGGACCACCCCGACAAGCTGACCAGTCTCGCGCCGATCATCGCGCGATTGGAGGCAGAGGCGCAGGATTCCGACCGGAACCGCGCCATCGCGCTCAAAACACTTGCCGCCGCGATGCGAGCGGACGGGCTCGGCATGGGCTGGATTCACTTCCGCGTGAATGCCAGCCAGCTCCACAACGCCATCCGCCGCCGGATCGACCCCGACAACACGCTCGACCTCGCCAGCCAGGGCGCGATGGCGGTGCTGCGCGATATCCTCGCCGAGGTGAAACCGCTCAAGAGCAATTTCGGCGCCCTCGCGATCGAGAGCAGCACGGCGATCCGCCAATTCCTCGCGATGGCGCAGATCCTCGACCATGTGGATGCGGATGCCCCGATCCGCATGTTGGTGGCGGAATGCGAACAGCCCGCCACCGTCCTCGCCGCGCTCTATTTCGCGCGCCTGTTCGGGATCGCGGACAAGGTCGATGTCTCGCCCCTGTTCGAGACCGAGAGCGCGCTGGAACATGGCGGACGCTTCCTCGACGCCCTGCTCGCCGAAGACGCCTATCGCGACTATGCGCGGGCACGGGGGCGGGTGTGCATCCAGACCGGTTTCTCCGATGCGGGCCGCTTCGTGGGGCAGGTGCCCGCCAGCCTCGCGATCGAGCGGTTGCAGGGTCGGCTCGCCGATTCCATGGCGGCCAACGGATTGACCGATACCGCGGCGCTGATCTTCAACACGCATGGCGAAGGGATGGGGCGCGGGGCGCATCCCTCGTCCTACGAGGACCGGCTGGCCTGGCCGCTCAGCGAATGGGCGCGCCGCCGCTTCGTGCGCGCAGGAATCCGGCTGGAGCCCGAAGCGAGCTTTCAGGGCGGCGACGGCTATCTGTTCTTCGCGACCCCCGAATTGGCGCTGGCCACGCTCACGCGCATCGCGGAACTGCGGCCTTCCGAAACCGATCCCGACGTGCCGGCCGATCCCTTCTATCGCCGCACCGATCTCAGCCTCGATTTCTACCGCGCGATCCGCAGCCATCAGCGCGATCATCTCGAAAGCCGCACCTATGCCCGTGCGGTGACGGCGTTCGGCCTCGGCCTGTTGAACAGCACCGGGAGCCGCGTCTCGCGCCGCCAGGGCGATCTGTCGCGCGATCGCGAGATGAGCCTGAGGCAGATCCGCGCCATCCCGCACAACGCCATCCTCCAGCAATTGGGCTATCCGGTGAACATCATCGCCGGGATCGGCAGCGCGGCGGAGGGGAATTACGAGGCCATCGCCGAATTGCTGACATCGAGCGCACGCGGGCGCCAGATCGTCCGGCTGGTGCGCGCTTCCAACGCGCTCGCCAGCATCAAGACCATGGCCGCCTATGGCGAGCTGTTCAATTCCGCCTATTGGGCAAGCCGCCCCTATCGCGGGACCGAGCCGCATCTGGCCGCCGCTTGCGAGGATTTGGCCGAATATCTGACGAAGGACGATCGCAACGGGGTGTTCCGCCGCCTCGTCTCGCGCCTGCGCGTGGATGGATTGAAGCTGCACCGGCTGCTCGCCATGCTGCCCGACGAAAACCCGCTGGAGGACCGCGAGGATGTCAGGCGCATCATCGGCGCGCTCCAGGCGCTGCGCCTCGCGCTGTTGCAACATATGTTCCTGCGCGCGGTCGCGATTCCGGTTTTCAGCCGCGCCAACGATGTCGATCGCAACGACGTTCTCGAAATGGTGTTCACTCTGCGGATCGACGAGGCGTTGAAGGAACTGCGCCGTGCCTATCCGACCAGCTTCCCCCGGCCCGACGATTTCGCACTCGACGCACCCAGCGACTATCCCGATGGGGCGGGCGAAGGCTACAGCCAGATCGGTCGCGACTATATCGACCCGATCGAGCGGGCGCATGGCCTCAATCTCAGGATCGGGGTCGCGATCGCCAATCTGTTCGGAGCGCACGGATAAATCTTAACCCTGTCCGGTAACCGTGCGGTTGCTGGTGTCCCGCCATGGTCCTATTCCTCGCGCGATCTGGATTCGCGCGGGGTTAAGAGCTATATCATGGGCATGGACGCGAGTTTGAAATGGATCGGCGGCGGAACGCTCGCTCTGGGCCTCGGGCTCGGCGCGCTGGCGTTCGGCAGCACCCTGATGGACAGTCCGGCCGTTGCGGAAGAGACCGCGCCGGTCGTCGCCGCGCCCGCTCCGGTGAAACCCGTCGGCGTGCACGGCGCGCTGGCCGCCAAGACCCTCGCCGATGCGGAACGACGCGCCAACGAGCCCTTCGTCATCAAGAGCATTCTGCCGATCGAAGGGCCGATGAAATACGGCGAATGGCACTGGAACACCGATACCGCGCCCAAAACGGGCAAGCTGGTGGTGACGGTGGACCTCGAGGCGCGCACCGTATCCGTCTTCCGCGACGGGCATGAAATCGGCGCGGCGGTGGCGATGCTCGGGACCGAACTGCACCCCACGCCCACCGGCAAGTTCCCGATCCTGACCAAGGAACGCCACAACGTCTCCGAGAAATACGGCAATGCGCCCATGCCCTGGACGCTGCGCCTGACCTGGGACGGGATCGCGATCCATGGCGGGTCGGAGGTCGAGAACGGCTATGCCAGCCATGGCTGCATCGCGGTGCCGGATGAATTCGTGTCGAAACTGTTCGACATCGCCAAGAAGGGCGATACGGTCATCATCACCAATGGCGAGCGCATCGGCGTGGGCGATTCCATCGCCGCCTGACGCGCGCTTTCAAGCGCGGCGGGGCGGTTCGGGTTCGAAGATCCAGACGCCCGATCGCGGACGGACCATTACTCCCGCCAGATTGCCGCCCTGCCCCGCTTCGAGCCGATCGACCAGTTCGGCGATTTGCGACAGGTCCGTCTGGCCACCCAGCGCGGCCACGATCTTCTGGGCGACGCGTTTTCGAATTAGGGTGGGTGCGGTGGGCTGGTAATGGATCGCCGCATCTTCCTGTCGGACATTGTCGACCCATTCGCGGTCCACACAGGCGCCGACAAGCGCCTCCGCTTCCGCCATATGCTCAGCACTGCGGGCGAGCGCGGCGGGATCGATCCACGCGGCATTTCTTAGCGCGCTGCGCATCCGAACGCGGTCGAAGCGCGGATCGTCATTGGACGGATCGCGGACGGGCGTGACCCCTGCCGCCGCGACGATCTGCGCCAATTCGGCGCGCCGCCATCCCAGCAGCGGACGCAGCAGCAGCGTATCGCTGCCAGGAATGCAGGTCGAGGCGCGGATGCCGGAAAGCCCCGACAGCCCGCTGCCCCGATTGAGGCGCATCAGCACGGTCTCTGCCTGATCGTCGGCGTGGTGTGCGGTGGCGATCGCGGCGAGTTCGCGCCCTTTCGCCCATTGATCGAGCGCCGCATAGCGGGCCGAGCGCGCCCGATCCTGTAGGTTCCCATCCGCGACCGCGCAGGTCAGGATTGTGTGCTCGATGCCCCGGTCGCGACAGAGACCCGCCACAAACCGAGCCTCGTCCGCGCTTTCCGGTCGCAACCCATGATCGACAGTCGCCGCCTCAACCATGCCGGGAAAGGCTGCTTCCGCCAGTAATAGCAGGGCCAGGCTGTCGGGCCCGCCCGACACCGCAATGCCGATCCGCTCGCGCCCCGCTCCAGCCCCGGCCCCCGCCCCCTTCCAAAGGGCCGAAAGATCGCGCGCGAACCGGTCTAGCTGTCGGCGATCAGGCCCGCTATCAATTGCAGGTGACCTTGCCGCGATTGGCGTCGTACTGGCTCTTCAGGCGACCTGCCGCCAGGGCCGGATAGGTTTCGTTGAACTCGGCAAGCGCGATGCACGCGCGGCTCTGATCATCGAGTGCGATCATGGTCTCAGCCAGATAGAGCAGGCTGTCACCCGCGCGCGCCGCGGCCTTGTCGGCCTGGTAATTGCGCAGGAACCACGGCGCGGCCTCCTTGGCCTTGCCATCGTCGAGATAGGCGCGCCCCAGAAGGTTGCGGCCATAGGTGGCGCGCGAATGGTTGGGGTATTTTTCGACGAACATCGTCAGCTGCTGCTGCGCTTCGGGATAGAAGCCCGCGTCCCACAGGCGGAAGCCGTAGGAATATTCGTCGTCGCCCGGATCGTCGGTCTGCGGCTTGGCGATCGCCTGCACCGCAGCGACGCGCGCGGGATCGGGCCGCGCCGCGGCGGCAGGCGTCGGCGTGGCGGCCCCGCTTTGAACCGTACCAGCCGGGCGGGACGCGCCAGTGGTGGACGGAGCGGACAGAGCCGGTGACGCCGCCGCGCCGCGATTTTCCAGCGCTTCCACCCGCGCCGTCAGTTCGCGCACTGCAAAGGAGCCTTCCTCATATTGCGAGGTCAGCCGCTGGATCTGGCTTTCCAGTGCATCGAGTCGCGACAGAATATCGGTGACCGCCGTGGTCGAAGGGGTTGCGACGGTGGCCTGATTCTGACGCGGCTGGCCGGTGATCTCGGGCTCGAAATACCGCCCCTCGGAGCCGGGAAACACACGCCGTTGCAGGGCGCGGACCTCGGCTTCGAGCTTACGCAGCCGCGCCTCGTCATTGTTGTCCTGCGCAAACGCCGGGACCGGCGCAGCGAGGACCGCGAGCGCACCCGCCCCTACGGTGAGATAGCGCGTAATGCGCGCGATCGAGGCCATGAATTTCCCTCCAGCCAGAATGGTAAACGAAGCGGTGCCGTATCCGCGCCTTGCTGTCGAGGGGATGAAGCGGCTTATCCCACCCGCTTTAGCCCCTTGCGATTATCACGTGCCCGTCTGCGTGGCGATCGGCGTTCCCGCAGGAGTCGGGCCCGAAGACGTGGCCGGAGACGGGGTCGCGCCCGGCGCAGCCGAACCGGCCTGGCCGCGCGTCAGCAGCGCTTCCGCGGAAACCGGCACGTCCCGGACGATCTCGTCCTCTTCCGACAATTTGGGCACGGGACGCCCGCCGACCGTTATCGCCAGGGCATAAGGCCGGCCGGTCCAGACCTGCGGCCCTTCGGCGTCGCGCGGGATGGTGAAGCTTTCCCCTTCGCCCATCTGCGCCTGATACAGCTCGGCGCCCGAAGCATCATAGAACTTGACCCAGGTATCGGGCATTTCCGACGTGAATACGACCTCCGCATTCGGATCGATCGCCGGTGTGGCGGGCGCATCGGGAGCCGCTCCGGTCTCCGCAGCCGCCACCTGCGTTTCCTCCGCAAGCGGGGCCGGACCCAGTCCGGGAGAGAAATAGGTGCGATAGAACGCGAAGCCGCCGACCAGCAGCAGCACGGCCGCGAGCGCGCCCAGCCAAGCGAGCTTGCCCGATGGGACACGCGCCGGATCGCCCGGTTCGAACTTGGCCGGTGCCGCGCGGCCCTGCGTCTCGTCCTGTGCGAGTTCGGCGCGCACCTGGTCGAGGATGGATCGCTCGTCCAGATCCAGCATCCGGGCATAGCTGCGCGCAAACCCGATCGCATAGGTGCGCGAAGGCAGATTGCCGTATTCGCCCGCCTCGATATTTTCGAGATGGCGCTGGGGAATGCGGGTTTCGGCGGCGACCTGCGACAGATCGAGCCCACGCGCCTCGCGCGCGGCGCGCAATTGCCCGCCCGCAGTCTGCGGTGCGCCGCTTTGCGCCGTTTCCGGCGGCAATTCGCCATGATCGTGTCCGTCGCCGTCAAGCCCGGCGCGTGTTTCGTCCTGCATTTCGTCCCCGATAGACGGTGTGACCCCGTTGCCTCCTAACAAAGCGGTGCGGACGCCATCAAGTCAAGCGCAGTCGCGCGCGAAGGCCCCGCCGATCGTCAATCAGTGTCGATCTCGCGCTCGGACGCCCAATGGCGCAGCGCGGCGCGCATGTCGGGCGGCGGGCTGGCGAGCCAGCCCTGCATCGCGGCGGTGATCTCCGCCAGATCGATCTTGCGCACCAATTCCTTGATCGGCCCGACCGAGGCGGGCGTGATCGACAGGCGGCGGATCCCGATCCCCATCAGCGCAAGCGCCTCCAGCCTTCTGCCGCCCATCTCGCCGCACACGGCAAGGTCGATCTCGTGGCCCATGGTGCCGCGCACGACGCGGGCGAGGAAGCGCAGGATCGCCGGGCTCAACCAGTCATAGCGTTCGGCGAGCTTGGGATTGGCGCGGTCGGCGGCGAACAGGAACTGGGTGAGGTCGTTGGTGCCGATCGACATGAATTTGAGGCGCGGCAGCAATTCGTCGAGCACTTCGGCAAGGGCGGGCACTTCGAGCATCGCGCCGTAGCGTATCTCCTCGGGCAGCGGTTTCCTCTGCTTGCGCAGCCAGTCGAGCTGTTCGTCGAAAACCAACTTGGCGGTATCGAATTCCCACGGTTCGCTGACCATCGGGAACATGACATTGAGCGTGCGTCCGGCGGCAGCCTCCAGCAGGGACCGGGCCTGGGATTTCATCAGCCCCTCGCGCTCCAGCGCCAGCCGCAGCGCGCGCCAGCCCAGCGCCGGGTTCTCGTCATGCTCCGCGATGTCGGAACTGAGATAGGGAACCGCCTTGTCCCCGCCGATATCGACGGTTCGGAAGATCACCGGCTTGCCCGCCGCCGCGTCCAGCACGTCCTTGTAGAGGCGGGTCTGGCGATCGCGCTGGGGCAGGGTCGAGGAGACGAGGAACTGGAATTCGGTGCGGAACAGGCCGACGCCATCGGCGCCGGTCATCGCCAGCGCGCTCATATCGTCGCGCAGGCCTGCATTCATCATCACCGTGATGCGCGTGCCGCAGCGGGTGAAGGGCTCGACGTCGCGCAATTCGGCATAGGCGGCCTGGCGCTCGCGCGTCTTGGCGAAGCGCATGTCGAACGCCTCGCGCATCTGCGGCGACGGGCGCAGCGTGACCGTGCCGTTATCGGCATCGACCAAGATCTCGTCGCCATCGGATATGCGGCGCAAGAGCCCCTTCGCCCGCCCGACCACGGGTATCCCCATCGCGCGCGCCACGATCACCATATGCGCGGTGAGCGATCCTTCCTCGAGGACGACCCCCTTCAACCGGCGCCGATCGTATTCGAGCAGTTCGGCCGGGCCGAGATTGCGCGCCACCAGCACCGAATCGCGCCTCAGGCCCTGCCCGGCGGCGGTGCCGATCTGGCCCGAGACGATGCGAAGAAGCCGGTTCGACAGATCCTCGAGGTCGTGCATCCGGTCCGCCAGCAGCGGATCGTCGATCTCGCGCATCCGCATCCGCGTGCGCTGCTGCACCCGTTCGATCGCCGCTTCGGCGGTCAGGCCGGAATCGATCGCTTCGTTGATCCGGCGGCTCCACCCTTCGTCATAGGCGAACATGCGATAGGTCTCGAGCACCTCGACATGTTCGCCGCCCTTGCCGAATTCGGGCTCCTTGCCCATCGCGTCGATCTGATCGCGCATCTTGTCGAAAGCACGGTAGACGCGCTGGCGCTCCGCCTCGGTGTCGTCGGCGACGACCTGGGTGATCTGGATGCGCGGCTGGTGGAACACCGCCTGCCCCCCGCCCAGCCCCTTCACCAAGGCGAGCCCTTCGATGATTTCCGGGCCGGTATCGACTTCGCCCAGCAGCAGCGCGTGTTCCTCGTCCACCATCTCGGCATTCGCGATCAGTTCGGACAGGACCATCGCAGTGGTCTGCAAGGCCTCGATCTCGACATCTTCGTAGCGGCGCGGATCGACGTGCTGGACGCACAAAGTGCCCACCGCGCGCTCGCGGTGGACGATGGGCACGCCGGCGAAACTGTGGAATTTCTCCTCGCCCGTCTCGGGGCGATAGAGGAAGTCGGGATGCGCCTTGGCCTCGGCGAGATTCAGCGTCTCGATATTCGAGGCGATGATCCCGTTCAGCCCTTCGCCAAGGCCCAGCTTGGTCACGTGAACGGCTTGCGGGTTGAGGCCGCGCGTGGCGTAAAGTTCGAGCACGCCTTCGCGCAGAAGATAGATCGAACAGACCTCGCTATCGAGGCTTTCGCCGATGATCTCGACCACCTGGTCGAGCTTGCCCTGCGCGTGCATTCGCGAGGCCATCACCTCGTGCAGGCGGGTAAGGATCTGGCGGGCGCTGGCGGCGGCGGTCATGACTTGCTGCTATAACACGCCCTGCCGGTTGGAAAGTACCGGTTGGAAAGATGCTGACTGAAAGCATCTCGTCCCAGAGCGGGCATAGAAAATCGAGCCCGCCGCCGCGCTATCGCACGGGATCGCTCAACAGGCGGCGATTTCTTCCTTCAGTTTGAGCTTCTGCCGTTTCAATTGCTGAACCATCGTCTCGTCGGGGGCGGGCCGCGCCTGCTCCTGCCGCAATTTCGCTTCCAGACCGGCATGCTTGGTGCGAAGGGCATCGAGATGGGATGTGTTCATAGGGCCGTTTCCTTTCAGGGTCGCAAAGCCATTACGGCGCCGACTCGTCCCTGCGGAGCGAGCCGCGCCATGCGAATGAAACACACGAATCTTAATTTGGTAACCCGCTATATTGCAAAACTGGCCGAGCCGTCCGATTTGGCGGGCGAAGCGTGCGGGGCGGATGAAGGGGTGTCGCGATGACCGAGCAGGAGCTGAGGAAGCGGCTGGAGGCCCTGCGCAGCGAACACCGCGATCTCGACGCGGCGATCCATGCGCTGAGCGATGCGGGGTCCGTCGACCAGTTGCAGATCGCCCGGCTGAAGAAGCGCAAACTGCGCATTCGCGACCAGATCGCGGTGGTCGAGGATCATCTGATACCCGACATCATCGCCTGATTGCCCGACCTCAGTAGCGCGACAGGCGCGTCCAATTCGGGGACGCGCTCTGCAAGAATGATAGCTATTCTCGGCACCGGCCCCTATTTCGACTTCATGACGATTTCCGCGGGCGCGACACGCCAGATCATCGAAGATGTCTATCATGAGGCGCTGATCCTGGCGGACGAGGTGCGCGCGGCGTTCGATTCGCGGACCAGCCGGATCCCGCAGGACATGGATGAAGGCGTCAAGGTGGCGCTCTCCGTCGAAGGCCTGCGCACGACCACCCGCCTGATGCATCTGCTCGCCTGGTTGCTCAACCAGCGTGCCTATCTCGATGGCGAGCTGAGCGACATGCAATTGCGGCAGCATGGCGCCCTCCCATCAGAGCGGCCCGCCCTTCCCGGCATGATGCGGCGGCTCGATCCGCATACGCAGGATCTGATCCGCCAGAGTCTCGACCTCTATAAGCGGGTCGAACGGCTTGATCGCGACTGGCGCGCCCGAAGCGAGACGGAGCAAAGCCCGGTCGGCGCGATGCAGGGCCGCCTCGAAAGGGCTTTTGCCGGATAAGCGAACGCGAAAAGGGCAGGCGTCAGGCTGCGGCCAGGGCCTTGCGCCATCGTGCCAGCCGCTCGGCGCGGGCATCCTCGTCGATCCGCGGACGGAAGCACCGCGTCTTGCCCCGCATGGCCTGGGCCGCGTCTTCGAGCGAAGGATACAGCCCCGCACCGACCGCCGCGCAGAACGCCGCGCCGAGCGCGGTCGTCTCGACGAAATCGGGGCGTTCGACGTCGATCCCCAGCATATCGGCCAGGTCCTGCGCCATCCAGTCGTTTGCGGCCATCCCCCCGTCGATCCTGAGCATCGACCAGGGGGCGCCATCGGCGGCAAAGGCGGTGGCGAGATCGTGGGTCTGATGCGCCATCGATTCGAGAGCCGCCCGCGCGAGCTGGGCGCGTCCGCTCGCAAAGCTCAGCCCCGCGATCACGCCGCGCGCCTGCGGCAGCCAGTGTGGCGCACCAAGACCGGCCAGCGCGGGGACGATCACCACCTCGCCGCTATCGGGGATGGAGCGCGCGAGGTCCTCGGTTTCCGCAGCGCTTTCGATCAGGTCCAGCCCATCGCGCAGCCACTGGATCAGGCTTCCGGCGACGAAGGCCGCGCCCTCGATCGCATAGACCCGCCCGCCATCGCGCTGGCTCAGCACCGTGCCGAGCAGGCGATGGGTCGAGCGCGGGATCGTCTTGCCGTTATTGGTCAGGACGAAGGCGCCGGTCCCGTAAGTCCCCTTTGTCTGCCCGAATTCGAGGCAGGCCTGGCCGATGGTCGCCGATTGCTGATCGCCGACGAGGCCGCAGATCGGGATCGCCCGCCCGAACCATTCCTCGGAACATTCGGCGAGCGCGCCGTGCGTATCGACGACGCGCGGCAGGCTTTCCTGCGGCACGCCGAAGAGGTCGCATAGCCCCGCATCGAACTGCTCTTCGTCGAGCGGCAGCAGGAGCGTGCGGCTGGCATTGCTCGCATCGCTGACATGCGCGCGCCCCGCGAGATTGAAGACCAGCCAGCTTTCGACCGTTCCGAAGGCGAGGTCGCCGCGCTCGCCCGCGCCGCGCACCGCCTCGTCATGATCGAGCAGCCAGCGCATCTTGGTGGCCGAGAAATAGGGATCGAGGAGGAGGCCGGTGCGCGCCTGCACCTCCGCTTCGTGCCCCTGATTCTTTAGGTCCGCGCAAAACTCGGCGGTGCGGCGGTCCTGCCAGACGATCGCGCGGGCCAGCGGCTTCCCGCTCTTTTTGTCCCAGGCCACCACGGTCTCGCGCTGGTTGGTGATGCCGATCGCGGCGATCGAGTCCGCATCATCGCCGATGGCTTCGCGCGCGCAGGCCAGCGTCCTGTCCCAGATCTCGGCAGCATCGTGTTCCACCCAGCCGGGGCGCGGATAATGCTGGGTCAGGTCGCGCTGCGCCACGCGGATCAGCGCGCCATCGGCGGCAAACAGGATGGCGCGCGTCGACGTCGTGCCCGCATCGAGGACGAGGATGTTTTCTCCCATGAAGCGCGTTGTGGCGGCAGAGCGCGCGCTCGACAAGCACCGAAGACAGGTCCCGCCGCACTCGACACGCCGGGTCCCCATCGGCATAGGCAGGGACATGGCTGGCCCGCCCCCCAAACCCTGGCCCACCGGTGAAGCGATGACGCTCGAACCCCTGGTGCGCCGGGTCCTCGCCCCCAACCCCTCGCCCTACACCTATACCGGCACGCAAAGCTTTATCGTGGGCGCGGGCGAAGGCTGCGCGGTGATCGATCCGGGGCCGGACCTTCCCGATCACGTCGATGCGCTGATGGCCGCGATCGGCGAGGAAAAAGTGCTCGCCATTCTGTGCACCCACACCCACCGCGACCATTCGCCCGCCGCGCGCCTGCTGGCGACGCGCACCGGAGCGCCCGTGATTGGCTGCGCGCCGCTGGTCCTTTCCGATACCGGCCCGCGCGCCGATGCCGCCTTCGATCGCGACTACGCACCCGACCGGGTGATGGAGGATGGCGAGGCGATGACCGGCCCCGGCTGGACGCTCACCGCGATCGCGACGCCGGGCCATGTCTCGAACCACCTCTGTTTCGCGCTCGAAGAAACCGGCGCGCTGTTCACCGGCGATCACGTGATGGGCTGGTCCACCAGCGTCGTCATCCCGCCCGATGGCGACATGGGCGATTACATGCGCAGCCTCGACAAGCTCTATGCGCGCGAGGATCGCATCTATTACCCCGCCCATGGCGAGGCGGTGGAAAAGCCGCGCCAATTGGTGCGCGGCATGATCGGCCATCGCCGCCAGCGCGAAAACCAAATCCTGCGCCTTCTCGGCGAAGGCCCGCGCAGCGCCGCGGAGTTCGTCCCCGTCATGTATAAGGGGCTCGACGAAAAGCTGCACAGGGCCGCCGAAATGTCGGTGACCGCGCATCTGATCGATCTGGAACGGCGCGGGCTGGTCGCACGTTCTGACGAACAATGGCGAACGATTTGAAGACGCGCGATGCGCGCGACACCGACCTCCGACCCGGCGTGACGCGCGAGCAGAACCTCGCAAGGGTTCAGGCCGTGCCATGGCTGATCGTGATCGGCTTGCTGGCCGCCGTCGCCTTCCTCACCTGGCGCGCCTTCTTCTATCAGGAGGAAGGCGACCCGGTCGGCAGCGCCATGCTCGCCTTCGAACGGCAGAATTCGCTCACCGTCTTCAGCTCGCGCTTCGAAGTCGTCGCCGAAAGCGAGGATACGCGCGGGGTGATGGGCGTGCCGGTCCTGCGCTCGCGCCAGGCGACCATCGTGCCCGCGACCGTCGAATACCGGCTCGACCTGTCGGGCATGGATCGCGGCGATTTCGTCTGGGACGAGGCGGGCGACCGGCTGACCGTGACCTTGCCGCAATTGCAGACCAGCCGGCCCAATATCGACGAAGGCGCGGCGCGGGTCTTCACCGAAGGCGCTTACGTGACGCGCGATGCGGCACAGGATCTTGCCCGCAACAATTCGCAACAGGCCGAGAGGAAGGCCACCGCCTTCGCCAAGAACCCGGAAATCCTCGCTCTCGCCCGCCAGGCCGCGCGCGAGGCGGTGCGCCAGAACCTGACGATCCCCTTGCAGGTCGCGGGCTATGGCGATGTGAGCGTGGACGTACGCTTCGAAGACGAAGGGGCCAATTGACGAATTGATCTTCCCGCGAATAAAACGCCAGTCGGCATACGGGTGGCGCAATTCCTCGGGGGGGAGAATTCGACCATGGCAACCATCGCTCCGCGCGACACCGCGATCCGCGGCAATACGCGCTTTTTCACCATCATGGCCTTCGTCATGGCGACCGTCATCGTGGCCGGCTTTTCGCTCAATCTGGCGATGGGCCGGTCCACTTTCGACGTGCCGCTTTCCTATCACGTCCATGCCTTCATCTTCATGGGCTGGATCGCGCTCTATCTGGCGCAGCATGTCACCGCATCGGCGCAGAACTGGGCGCTGCACGGCGCGCTGGGCAAGCTTGCCTGGGTCTGGGTGCCCGCCATGGTCGTCATGGGCAGCGTCATCATGGTGGTGGTGGCGAGGCGCACGGGCGGGCCGTTCTTCTTCGACGTAAACGAATTCCTCATCAGCAATCTGGCGATGCTGCTCTGCTTCGGGGGACTGGCGATCTGGGCGCTTAAGAGCCAGCGCTACACTGGCTGGCACAGGCGGCTGATGCTGGTGGCGATGGCGGTGCTGACCGGGCCGGGGCTGGGCCGCTTGCTGCCGATGCCGTTGATGATCCCCAATGCTTGGACGATCACGATCGCGGCGACGATGATCTTTCCCGTCATCGGCATGATCGCCGACAGGCGCCGACTGGGTCATGTGCACCCTGCCTATTGGTGGGGCACGGGCCTTTATGCGGGCACCTTCATCCTCTCGCTGCTGCTCGCCTATTCGCCGCTCGGCTATGCGATCACCGACTGGGTGATTGCGGGCACGCCGGGGGCCGAACGCCCGATGGAAGCCTTTCTGCCGCCCGGTTTCGCGATGTAAGAGGCACAGGTGCGATCCGGCCCGGAACGCACTCGCCTGCCGCCCCGTTGGATGTATAAGCGCTTCAACGCAATATCACGGGACGATCCATGACCGCCGAAACCACTCTACCGACCGGAACCGACCTGCTCTCCGAAATCGACCGCCTCCGCAAGGAGAAGAATGCAATCATCCTGGCGCATTACTACCAGTCCGCGCAGATCCAGGATCTTGCCGATTTCGTCGGCGACAGCCTCGAACTGTCACGCAAGGCGGCGGAGACCGATGCGGACGTGATCGCGTTCTGCGGGGTCAAGTTCATGGCCGATACCGCCAAAATCCTCTCGCCCGAGAAGATCGTCGTCCTGCCCGACATGGATGCCGGATGCAGCCTTGAAGACAGCTGCCCGCCGGAAAAGTTCAAGGCCTTCCGCGAGGCGCATCCCGACCATATCGCGCTGACCTACATCAACTGCTCGACCGAGGTGAAGGCGCTCTCTGACGTGATCGTCACCAGCTCCAGCGCGGAAACGATCATCAGCCAGATCCCCGAAGACCAGAAGATCATCTTCGGCCCGGACCGGCATCTGGGCGGATATCTCAGCCGCAAATTCAACCGCGATATGCTGCTGTGGCCGGGCGTGTGCATCGTGCACGAAGCCTTCAGCGAAACCGAATTGCTGAAACTGCAACAGCAATATCCCGACGCCCCGATCGCCGCGCACCCCGAATGCCCGCCGACCATCATCGACCACGCCGATTACGTCGGATCGACCAGCGGCATCCTGCAGTTCGCCGAGACGTTCGAAGGCGACACGCTGATCGTCGCGACCGAGCCGCACATCATCCACCAGATGGAAAAGGCGCTGCCGAACAAGACCTTCATCGGCGCACCGGGCGCGGACGGGAACTGTTCGTGCAATATCTGTCCCTATATGGCGCTGAACACGCTGGAAAAGCTCTACACCTGCCTGCGCGATCTCGAACCGCGTATCGAGATCGAGGAAGGCCTGCGCCTCAAGGCCAAGCAGAGCCTCGACAAGATGCTCGAAATGGCGAGCGGGACGATCGGCAAGGGCGATCTGGGGAAGGTTTGACGCCGGCAAGCGGCCTTTAACCCGATCGGGGCCGTTAATACCCGAATTTCGTCATTGCGAGCGAAGCGAAGCAATCCGGAGCGATGCAGCGCCACTTCCAACCCTGCGTCTACATCATGGCGAGCAGCCGTAATGGAACAATCTATGTCGGCGTAACCTCAAACCTCCCCCAGCGGGCCTTTCAGCATCGCGAGGGCGTCGTGGATGGTTTCACCAAACGATACGGTTGCAAACTGCTGGTTTGGTTCGAGCTTCATGCGACCATGGAACAGGCTATTCTGCGCGAGAAGCAGATAAAGGGCGGTTCGCGGTCTAAAAAACTCGCGCTGATCGAACGGTCCAATCCGCAATGGAAGGATCTTTTCGAGCAAGTTTGCGCCTGACCGCCCTGGATTGCTTCGCTTCGCTCGCAAAGACGAGACCGTGATCGGCGTCCCTAATTGCCGTGCTACCGCTCCAACCGCTCGGTCAGCATGTGCGGGGTCGCCATGCCGAAGGCGAGCGCGATGGCGATCGGCAGTGCCAGATTGCTGGTCCAGACCAGCGCCGCGATAAGCAGCGCACCGAAAGTCGCAATCAGCGTCGGCAAAGCGACGGCGCGCCACACCGTGCCGCGTCCGTAAACCGCGATCTGGCGCTGCTGGACGGGGATCGCGTGCGCGGTGAGGAAGATCAGGCCCACTGCCAGCACGGGGTTGAAGAACACGGTCGCGGCCAAGGCGATCACCGCGTGGCCGAAGCCGCGCAAACCCTTCAGCAGCGCCCACCCCGCCGCAGCCGCCCCGGCCATCCCCAATAAGGCCAAGACGCGCACGACCAGCGCGGGCGTCTCTGCACCCACGATTACCGCGAACACGTCGCCGGTCTCGCCCGGTCGGAACAGCGCGCTGCCGCCCACGGCCAAGCCTGCGATCGCGTAGCGGGTGACGGGCGCAAAGGCACAATCGCTGCGCGCGAAATGCCAGGCCGACAGGGCGAGAAACAGCGCCAGTCCGGCCAGCGGCGCGAACAGGAACAGGCCCGCCACCGCCGCGCCGGTCACGAGATAGGCGGCGGCATGGACCAGCTTGATCCGCGCGATTCCGCCCTCGTTCTCGTCCCCCGCGCCGTGCGCCAGACCCATGACGAAGAAAACCAGGCCCGCCACGACAGCCCAGGTCTCCCCGGCTATCTGCGCGATCACGGCAAGGGTCACCGCCGCCCACGACAAAAGGGCCCCGGCATCGTGCCAGGGCCCCTTCGACTTTGCAGTGCGGACGAGCCGCAAGCCGGTCAGTCGCCGCGGCTCGACGCGACGCTCGACCCGAGCGGCGAGGTCTCCAGCGCCTCGGCCGCGGGCACATAGCCCTCCAGCGCGCTGCGGCGCAGGACATAGCGGCTGAGGATGATGCCGTAGATCAGCTTGGACGAGATATCCGCAATCGAGAACAGCAGCTGGCGCACCACCACCACGTCGCCCGTGAAGCCCAGCTGCGGCAGGGCGTAGGCGATCGGATAGAGGCCCCAGGTGGCGAGGAAGAACCACCAGATGTTCTTCGGCCAGGCCTGCAATTGCGCCGGGCTGGTCTGCACGCCGCGCGTGATCACGCCGCGCACTTCCACGATCAGCCAGACGAAGAACACGGTCGAGATGACGCCCCAGATGTTCAGGCGGCTCCAGTCGCCGGTCTCGCCGAACTGGCCGTAAAGGCCGGTCCAGATCATCAGCACGGCGGGGACGATCATGCGCGCCGCGCGCTTCTGCAATTCAGGGCGCGGAAGGCCGAAGGCGATGGCGAGCTGCGTCAGCAGAATCGGAACCGTGATGGTCCAGTTCCCGTAGCGGAACGCGTTGGTGAAGCTCGAATTTTCGGCCAGCGGGCGATACATCGTGCCCACCAGTTCATAGCTTTCCTGCCACAGCGAAAATTCGCGCATCAGGCTGAGGCCGGCCGATGCCATGACCACAGCTGACATGATCGGCACGATGCGATAGCGCGGCGCCAATTGCCAGGCCATCGCCAAAAAGAAGAGAATGAAGGCGAAATGCGCGCCGTAGCTGACCATCAGGATCAGCGATCCCGAAGTATACTGGCCCGCAGTGAGAGAAACTAGATTTTCGATGCTGCCGAACTGGCCGGCGATATCCGATGATATCATGACAGTGTCCTCTACAAGGAGTGATCAATACCGGACCGCGTGCCTTCCCACCGAAGGCCGCCCCGAGCGAGGACGAGACACAGGGTACGCGGCAACCAAATCATCCCTGCGCGGTTAGGTTCCGGTATTAACTTGGAAAAGGGGATCGATGGGTGGGCTCATTGGTGGGTAAGGGAAATCCGGTAATCGGGCTGTTCGGGTGGATCGTGCACCGCCTTGTGGCGAGTTACTGGTTCCTGGCTCTGTGGGCCGTCGTCACCGCACCGCTCGCTTTCGGGGCGATGCTATATTTCGATCGCCACGGATTGGCCGGCTGGATCTTCGACCGCGATCTCGCACCCGTCGCGACCGCCGATGCCGCGAAGGAGACGGCGGGCATCGTGGCCGGCATCGATGCTGCGCTGCTGACCCTGTTCTTCTCGATCTCGCTCCTCGTCCTCACGCTGGCGGCAGGCAATCTGGGCGTGCGCCTGATCGATCGCTGGTTGAGCAAGCGGCTCGTCCAGGTGTCGATCGCCGGGCTGACCTTCACCACGCTGTTTTCCGTGCTGACGCTGGCGGCGATCGATTCCGAAGCCGACCTGATCGACACCCCGCTGGGCACGATCATCGTCATGCTCGTCCTGCTGGCGGTCAATCTCGCCATGCTGGCCGTGGCGCTGCACGATCTCGGGCGGACCATGTTCATCGACAAGGCGATCGACAGCCTCGGCAAGGATGCGCGCACGCCTGCGCTGGAGGTGGAAGGGGCAGAGCCGTTCACGGGCGAATTCGTCCAACTGGTGCCCGCACCGCTTTCGGGATATGTCGAGGGTGTCGACCTCGACGAGATGGACAAGCGCCTGAAGCACCATCCCGGCACGATCCGCATCTGCGTCGCGCCCGGCCAGCACGTCCTCGAGGGCGAGCCGATTGCCGCGCTGGAACACGCCCTCGACAAGCTGCACGACCTGACGACAAACATTCCGATCGGTCCATTCCGCAGCAACAGCCAGGGCACGGTCTTCCAGGTCCGCCTCCTCGTTGAAGTCGCGGCCCGTGCGCTCTCCCCCGCGATCAACGATTTCTACACCGCCCTGGCGGCGGCCGATGCGCTGACCGAAGTGATCGCGGGCCATACCGATAACTGCGTCGATCCGGGGCTGGTGCCCGTCCCCCGCAACTGCCCGCGTTTCGAATTGCCGGGCCAGGATTTCCACGGCCTGTTCCGCGATCCGCTTGCCGCGTTTCGTCAGGCGGCGGCCGACTATCCCTCGGTTGCGATCCGCATGATCGACAATTACCGCCGCATCTGCGAACCCCTGTTTGCACAGGAACCGCAGGATCGCCAGGAGGGCCTGATCGACTTTCTCTACGACGAAGCCAAGCGTCTCTCCGAACACGCCGCCGACCGTGCGCAGCATCGCAGCGACCGGCGCGATATCGAAGCCGCGTTCGAGGCGTTCCGCCCCATGCGCACGAACGCGCGGGAGGCCCGGTTCCATGCTCCCTCCGACGACGGCTCGGGCGATAGGGCGCCTGTCCGATGATGGCGAAGTTCAAGTCGATCTGGCAGAGCGTAAATGCCAGCTACTGGTTCCTGCCCGCGATCTTCTCCCTGCTCGCGCTCGTTCTCGCCACGCTGACCTTGTGGTTCGACCGCAATGGCTGGTCGGATGCCGTCTCGCAGACGAGCTGGCTTCAGCCCGCCCGGCCCGACGGGGCGATCAACATGTTGACCGTGATCGCGGGCACGATGATCGGAGTCGCCTCCACCGTCTTCTCGATCACCATCGCCGCGGTCGCCTATGCCAGCGGCAATTACGGGCCGCGTCTCCTGACCAATTTCATGGAGGATCGCGGCAACCAGTTCAGCCTCGCGACCTTCATCGGCACTTTCGTCTATGCGATCACGGTCCTGCGCGCGGTCAGGAAGGCGGAAGAGACCCCGCTCTTTGCCACCGGCGCCGACACCATGTCCGGCTTCGTGCCGCAGATCAGCCTGCTGGCCGCCTTCGTCCTGATGCTGCTGTCGATCGCGGTCCTGGTCTATTTCCTCAACCACATTCCTGCCTCGATCCGCGTCAACGCGGTGCTGGAGGGGATCGGCGCGCGACTGCTCAGGGACATCAAGCGCATTTTCCCGGACGAGAATCGCGGCGAGCGTTCCGCCAATCGCCCCACGGGCACGCCGATCATCGCGAAGGAGACGGGCTACATCCAGTCGATCCAGTTCGAAGCGCTGGAGCGGCTCGCGCGCAAGGAGAATGGCAAGCTCAATCTCGCGGTGCGCACCGGCGATTTCGTCCATCCTTCGGTCGCGCTCGCCTACTGGGCCGACAGGGATGCGATCGACGACTGTCCGGACGACAAGGTGCGCGCCTGCTTCGGAACGGGCGCGATGCGCACGCCTGCCCAGGACATGCAGTTCCTGATCGACGAGCTGGTCGAGATCGGGCTGCGCGCGCTGTCGCCGGGGATCAACGACCCCTTCACCGCCGTAACCGCGGTCCACTGGCTGGGCGCGGCGACCGCCGAACTGGCACGGCGCAATCTGACGCGCAGCTTCGCCGAAGAGGGGGAGGAGCCGCATCTCGTCCCGCTGGACGACGATTTCGAACATTATCTCGCGCGCGGCTTCGGCGCGATGCGCAGCGGCGTCGCCACCAATCGCATCGCGACGCTGGTGATGTTCGATGCGCTGGTCGATGCGACGACGACCTTGGACGACGAGACCCGCCGCGCTGCGATCCGGCGGGAGGGGGAAAGGCTGGTCCGCCAGGCCCGCGAACATCTTGCCGGGCCGGAATTGCTGGCCGTCGAGGCGCGTTTTCAGATCTTCAGGAACGCTGTGCAACGCTAGCGCGCGGGATTGGCCTTCGCAGTGCGCGCCAGCAGGAGCGCTGTCCCGACCAGGATCATCCCGACGATATCGAGCGCGCCCAAAGTCTCTCCGAAGGCGAACCACCCCACCGCCGCCGCGATCGCAGGCTGTGTCAGCAGCGCCAGCCCGATTATCAGCGGGGAGAAATGGCCGAGCGAATAGACCAGCAGCCCCTGGCCGACGATCTGGCTCGATATCGCGAGCGCGACGAGCGGGGTCCAGTCTTGTGGCCAGACCGGCTCTCCCATGAGAAGCGCGATCGCCAGCAATAGCGGTGCCGCGGTCATGCAGACCAGCAGCAGCACGCTCCATTGCCCCACCCGCGCCCGCGCCTTCTGGGCGGGCAGCAGGTAAAAGGCGTAACAGATACCCGCGAACACGCAGAACAGATCGCCGAGCGCGCTCTGAGTCGAGATTTCGAGGCTGCGGCCCAAGAGGATGGCCGCGCCCGCCAGCGCCGCCGCTATCCCCAGACCCTCGCGCCGCGTCGGCGCGCGGCGCAGGGCGATAAGGCCCCACACCATCAGGATCACGCTGCCCGCATTGCCGAACAGCGTCGCATTGCCGAGCCGCGTACGCTCGATCCCCAGATGCCAGCTGGCGAGATCGAGCGCGAAGAAGATGCCCGCAACGACCGCGAGCAGCGCGATCCGCCCATCGATCCTGTGCCGCGCCCGTTCTCGCCAGGCGAAGAGCGCGATCAGCGGGATCGGCAGGAGGAGGCGCCAGAAACCGGCGCTCACCGGACCCGTATCGGCCAGTCGCACCAGCCACGGCCCCAGAGCCAGCGCGACATTGCCGCCGATCAGGGCGACGAAATGCCATGCACCGGGCTGAAAGGCATTCTTGTCCGCCGCGTCGCTTGTCTGGCCCATGCCCGGCCCCTAGCTCCCCTGCCAGACATGACCAGCAAAAAGGAATTGGTCGAAATGCATGACAGCTTGTTCGAACCGCTGCGCTTCGGCGCGCTCGAAGCGAAGAACCGTATCTGGATGGCGCCGCTGACGCGCGGACGCTCCACCCAGCCCGGCTCCATCCCCAACGAGATGATGGCGACCTATTACCGCCAGCGCGCCACCGCGGGGCTCATCATCAGCGAAGCGACGGGGATCAGCGTGGAGGGCCTGGGCTGGCCCGCCGCGCCGGGTATCTGGAGCGAGGAACAGACCGAGGGCTGGAAACAGGTGACGAAGGCCGTCCATGATGAGGGCGGCCAGATCGTCCTTCAGATGTGGCACATGGGCCGGTTGGTGCATCCCGATTTCCTCGGTGGAAATCCGCCCGTTTCGGCCAGCGCCACCAAGGCTCCCGGCCATGCGCATACCTTCGAAGGCCGCAAGGATTACGAAGCGGCCCGCGCGCTCGAAACCGGTGAGATCGCGCGCGTCGTCGACGATTATCGCAAGGCCGCCGAAAACGCGAAGACGGCGGGCTTCGACGGCGTGCAGCTGCACGGGGCGAACGGCTATCTGGTCGACCAATTCCTGCGCGATTCGACCAATCTTCGCGAGGACGCATATGGCGGCAGCGCCCAAAACCGCACCCGCTTCCTGCGCGAAGTCCTCGAAGCGCTGGTGGGCGTCTGGGGCGCGGACCGAACCGGGGTGCGCCTGTCTCCCAATGGCGAGACGCAAGGGTGCGACGACAGCAATCCGGCCGAAACCTTTGGCGCGGCAGCCCGCGTGGTCGAGGATCTCGGCCTCGCCTTCCTCGAACTGCGCGAACCCGGCCCCGAAGGGACGTTCGGCAATACCGACGTGCCCAAGCAGAGCCCGCTGATCCGCGATATCTATTCGGGCGCGCTGGTGCTGAACAGCGATTACAGCGCCGAGCAGGCCACAGCGGATATCGAGGCCGGACGCTGCGACGCGGTCAGCTGGGGCCGCGATTTCATTTCGAACCCCGACCTGCCCGAACGCTTCCGCACCGGCGCGGAGATCGCGCCGAACAAGGGCGTGCCGCAAAGCTGGTACGGCCAGGGGCCTGAGGGCTATATCGACTACCCGAAACTGGGCGAATAAGCGGGAAGACCGTTCCCCGCCGGGCCACCCCCGGTGGGGAACCCTTTGAGGGGTAGCGGAGGGTTACTCCGCGCTCTCGATCTCGGCTTCGGTCACCTCTGCCGGTTCGGTTGGCGCGTCGGTTTCGACCTCGACGGCGTCATCGCCTTCTTCCGCGTCGCTTCGCCCCGATCCCCCCGCTGCGGCGCGCTGCGGGGGCGATTGCGAACGCAGCGTGTCGAGCGGCAGCATATCGTCGCTGATCGTACCGCCCAGCACCTCGCCCTTGGCGGCGCGCCCTTCGTCCTGCGCGGGCGGCGGCGCGGTCTCGCTTTCGCAGGAAGCGAGAACGGCGCCGGTCGCCAGCAGGGCGAAGACCTTCGCGAACAGAGCGGTTTTCATGGCAGCGAGCAGGCCTTTCCTTCGAGCGCGGCAAGGAAATCCGGGCCGCGCGCGAGCAATGCCTCATCCCACGCCCCGGGCGCAAGCGCGATGCCGAGCGCTTCGAGGCTGGTGACTCCGAATTCCTCTATCCCGCAGGGCACGATCCCGGTGAAATGCGCAAGATCAGGGGCGAGATTGACCGAGAAGCCGTGCATCGTCACCCAGCGGCGCAACCGCACGCCGATGGCGCCGATCTTGGCTTCGCGCCCGTTCTGGTCGTGGCACCAGATGCCGATCCGGCCTTCGGCCCGCCACGCTTCGACCCCGATATCGCTCAATGTCGCGATCACCCAGCCTTCCAGCGCGTGGACGAAACAGCGCACGTCCCGCCCCCGCTTGGTCAGGTCGAGCAGGACGTACCCGATCCGCTGCCCCGGCCCGTGATAGGTGTAGCGCCCGCCGCGCCCCGCCTCGACCACTTCGAAGCGCGGATCGAGCAATTCGCCCGCATCCGCGCTGGTTCCGGCAGTGTAGACCGGCGGATGTTCGAGCAGCCAGACGAGCTCGCGCGCCTCGCCAGCCGCGATGGCGCGATTGCGCGCGTCCATCCGCGTCAACGCATCGCGATAGGGGACCTGCGCGCTCTCGCGGCGGATTTCGACGGTTTCGGGCCAGCTTGCGGACATCGGCGATTGCGTGGCGGCACATCGGGCGCTTATCAAGAGGGAAACGCAAGGCAGGAACTACGCAATGAAACTCGATCTCAGCGCCGCATGGGACGGCGCGATGAAGATGCTGGCCGCCAATCGCGAGATGGTGCTGGTGCTGGCAGGCGTGTTCTTCCTGGTGCCCTATCTCGCTTTCTCGCTCTTCCTGCCCGACCCCATGACCCAGGCAGGCGCCGCCGGGGCGGAACCGGACATGGACGCGATGTCCGCCCAGATCGTCGCCTTCTACGGCCAATACTGGTGGGCGCTGCTGCTTCTGAGCCTGATCCAGTCGGTGGGCGCGATCGCGGTGCTGACGATGCTCGGCGACGGGGAACGTCCTACCGTGGGCGATGCGGTCGGACGCGGGGTACGCCTGCTCCCCACGCAATTCGCGGCCCAGATCCTGGCCGGGCTGGCGGCGATAGTGCCGGTGATCCTGCTGATCGGCATCGGCGCGGCGACCGGATCGCCCGCCATCGCGACCGTCCTTGGCCTGCTGGGCATCCCCATCGGACTGTATCTGATCGTCAAGTTCTCGATGAGTTCGCCCGCCATCGCCATCGAGCGCGTGATCAATCCGATCGCGGCGCTGCGCCGGTCCTGGCGGTTGACCAGGGGCAACAGTTTCCGGCTGTTCGCGTTCTACCTATTGCTGCTGATCGCCTTCGTGATCGTCTCGGCGATCGTTTCGCTGATCGGTGGATTGGTGTTCGCGCTCGGCGGCGAACATGCCGCGCTGATCGGAAATAGCCTGGTCGCCGGGCTCATCAATGCAGGCTTCGCCTGTGTCGCCTATGCCGTGCTGGCCTCCCTCCACAAACGGCTGGCCGCCCCTTCGCCGAGCGTGCCGGTCACCCATAGCGAGGATTGATCGCTCGCGGGGAGGGCGCACCCTAGTCGTCCGCGCGCTTCCAGCCCCAGAACAGCTTGCAGGGCAGCACGTTGAGCGGTTCGAACCCGCTGTCGATGTGGCGGAAATGGCGCGCCATGAAATCGCGCGCCCGGTCCGAGAACTGATAGACCAGAAACGCGCCGCCGACGCGCAGAACCCGGTGGGTGGCCGCCGCGATCGCGGGGCCGACGCCTTCGGGCAATGTCGAGAACGGCAGGCCGGACAAGAGGTAATCGGCATGATCGTGGCCATGCGCCGCGACGATCTCCTCGACATCGGCCGCCGATCCCAGCACCGCGTGGAAGCGGCTGTCGCGGATCGTCTTCTTCAGATAGTCGATATAGAGCGGATTGGTGTCGATCACGATCAGCGCGCCGTCGCGCTTGAGGCGGTCCAGCACCGGCTGGCAGAACGTCCCCACGCCGGGTCCGTATTCCACGAACAGGTCGCACTCGTCCCATTTTACCGGCGCCAGCATCTTTTCGATGGTGAAGCGCGAGGACGGGATGATCGAGCCGACCATCTTGGGATGCTGAAGGAAGCCGCGGAAGAACACGCCCCACTGGCCGAACAGGCGCGCGGCGCGCCGCTTGATGTCGCCACGGTTCAGCGCTTGGGCTGCGGAATTGTCGCTCAAAGAAAAGACCCTTATCGACGCACGGGGCTCGGCCCCGACCGGCGCGCAGCGATACAGTTTCGATGCGGCATTGCAAGCACGGCCCGCCGGGCGTAGCGCCTCGGCCCATGTCCGACAGCGATCGCGGCCCTTCCGCAACCCCTCCCCCGCCCGCCATGCCGGGCTCGATCCCGAAGGGGCGGATGGCGCTGCTGTTCATGGTCATGCTGACCACGGCAGCGGGCAACACCGCGATGCAATCGGTCATGCCGTCCATCGGCACGGCGCTGGGCATTGCGGATGTGTGGATCAGCCTCGCCTATAGCTGGTCGGCGCTGTTGTGGGTGATCTGCGCGCCGTTCTGGGCGGGCCGGTCCGACCGCAGGGGCCGCAAGGCGATGATGGCGCTGGGCCTCACTGGCTTCGCGGTCAGCTTCTCTTTGTGCGGATTGATGCTCTGGCTGGGGCTGTCGGGCTATCTCACCGCGTTCTGGGCGCTGATCCTGTTCGCCGCCGCGCGCAGCCTTTACGGCGGCTTCGGCAGCGCGGCACCGCCTGCGGTGCAGGCCTATGTCGCCAGCCGGACGCCGCGGGCCGAGCGGACGCAGGCGCTGTCGCTGATCGCGTCGAGCTTCGGCCTCGGCACGGTGATCGGCCCCGCGCTCGCGCCTCTGATGGTGCTGCCCGGCGTCGGCCTGACCGGCCCCTTCGTGATCTTCGCACTGATGGGCGTCGCCACGCTCATCGCCCTGCGCCTGCGCCTGCCGAACGACGAGCCGCAATTCGCCGCCAAGGGAACGGCCTACGAAACCCCCTATTCGGGCAGCCCGACCGCCGATCCGGTGGCGACGCCGGAAGAAGACGAGGACGAACCCTTCGTCGAGCCGCACAAGCTGCGCTGGTTCGAACCGCGCCTGCGCCCATGGGTCATCACCGGCCTGATCGGCGGCCATGCGCAGGCGATGGTGCTTGGGATCGCGGGCTTCCTCGTGCTCGACCGGCTGGGCCTGCGCGCTACGCCGGACGAGGGGACGGGGCCGATCGGTCTCGTGCTGATGGCGGGCGCGATCGCCACTCTGCTGGCCCAGTGGGGCCTGATCCCGCGCTTCAATCTCGGCCCGCGCGCCGCGACCCTTTCAGGGATCGCCATTGCCGGGTTCGGAACCGCCATGCTGGCGGTCGCGGGCTCGATCCACACGATCGCGCTGGCCTTTGCCATCGCCTCGCTCGGCTTTGGCCTGTTCCGCCCCGGATCGACATCGGGCACCTCGCTCGCGGTAACGCGCGCCGAACAGGGGCAGGCATCGGGAATCACCGCCTCGGTCGCGGGGGCGAGCTATATCTACGCGCCCGCGCTGGGCGTCTATCTCTACGGCCATTCCGACTGGCTGGGCTTCGGCCTGATCGTGGCGCTATGCGTGATCGTGTTCGCCTATGGCGCGCTGGCGCTCCAGCGGGATAGCGACCTGACCCGCAACCGGTGACAGCGCGCTAGAGGATTTCCAGCACGCGATCCTGCGGGCGGCAGAGCCTGACGCCCCGCTCGGTTTCGACCAGGGGACGCTCGATCAGGATCGGATCGGCCACCATCGCCGCGAGCACGGCCTCGCTTGATGCATCGGGCAGGCCGCGCTCCTCGGCATCGGTCCCGCGCAGGCGCAAGCCTTCCTGCGGCGTAAGCCCCGCATCGCTGTAAAGCTGCGCCAGCTTCTGCGCCGTGGGCGGGTCCTTCAAATACTCGACTACCGTCAACTCGACCTTCGACATGTTTTCGAGGATCGCCAGCGTCTTGCGCGAGGTGCCGCATTTCGGATTGTGCCAGATCGTCGCCTTCATCGTGCTCTCCTTGGTCTGCGTCGGGCTCCAGATATCAGCGCACCTAATCGAGCCAGCCGATCACTGAAAGAGCATTAAGCGAAGTTTTCCCGCGCCACTGATCATCACGCCACTTGCAAATGCGAATAGCTCGCAATAGCAGGACCGCCGTTCGTTACAGCTTACAGACGGGATATTTCTTCATGCGGCACATCGCCCTCCGCTCCGCCCTCCTCTTGGGCTCCGCCCTCGCTGCTTCTCCCGCTATGGCGGAAAGTGCCGATAGCGCTGCGGCGGACGCTCAACCGGAGCGCAGCTATCTCCCCGCCGAGATCGTCGTGAGCGGTGAGCGCGAAGGCTACGGCAATGAGGACGGATCCTCCGCCACCAAGACTCCGACGCCGCTCATCGACGTGCCCCAGGGCGTCAGCTTCATCACCGAAGACCAGCTCGAGGATCAGTCGATCCGCCAGCTCAACGATGCCCTGCGCTATGTCCCCGGCGTCAGCATGGAAAGCGGGGAAGGCCACCGTGACGAGGTGTTCATTCGCGGCCAGGAATCGACCGCCGATTTCTACATCGATGGCCTGCGCGACGATGCGCAATACTACCGCTCACTCTACAACATCGAACGTGTCGAGGTGTTGAAGGGCGCCAATGCGTTGATCTTCGGTCGTGGCGCAGGCGGCGGCGCAGTCAATCGCGTCTCCAAGACCGCGATGCTCGGTCGTTCGGGTATCGGCGGACAGGCCTCGGTCGACAATTTCGGCGCCTTCGCGCTTCTCGCCGATGCGAACCAGCCGCTTGGCGATAATGTCGCCCTGCGCCTCAATGCGACCTACGAGGAATTCGACAATGATCGCGATTTCTACGAAGGCCGCTTCATCGGCATCTCGCCGACGCTGACCGCCGCCCTCGGGCCGCAGACCCGTCTCTACGCGACCTACACTTATGACGACGATGCCCGCGTCACCGATCGCGGCGCCCCCTCCCTCGGCGGGCGGCCGCTGACGGGCTATGATGAGACCTTCTTCGGCGATCGCGATTTCAACCGCGCCAGCGCCGAAACCCATATCGGACGCGTGCGCCTAACGCATGAATTTGCGCCCGGCCTGTCCGCCAACGCCACCGTGCAATATGCCGATTACGACAAGATCTACGCCAATATCGTCCCCTCCAGCACGAACGGCACGACCGTGTCCTTCGGCGGATACGAGGACGCGACCGATCGCGAGAATCTGATCGGCCATGCGAACCTCGTCTGGGAGACCGCGGGCGAAGGCTTTGCATCGACCCTGCTGCTCGGTGTCGAGGCGGGGAGCCAGGATACGATCAACGCGCGCCGCAACGTGACCTTCGCGTCGGGCAACACCGCTCCGCTCGCCGATGTGATCGCCCTGCCCGCCTTCTCACTCGCCCCCGTTTCGCGCTCGCGAGACAGCAAGCTCGAAACCCTCTCCGCCTATGTGCAGGAACAGTTCGAGATCGGCGGCGTGGTCGAACTGGTCGCGGGGCTGCGCTACGATCGCTTCGATCTCGACACGCGCGATCTGATCTCCGGCACGCCCGGCAGTCGGGTCGACGAGAAGGTCAGCCCGCGCGCCGGCCTGATCGTTAAGCCCAGCGACCGCGTCTCGGTCTATGCCAGCTATGGCGAAAGCTTCCTGCCCCAGGCGGGCGACCAGTTCATCCTGCTCTCGCCCGGCGACAGCCGGTTCGAGCCCGAGAAATTCACCAATTACGAACTCGGCGTGAAGGTCGCGCCGATGAACGACCTGCTCGTCACCGCGGCGATCTTCCGGCTCGACCGCACCAAGACCCGCGCCCCCGATCCCAGCGGTTCGGGCCTGACCGTCCTGGCGGGGGAAAGCCGGGTGGAAGGGTTCGAACTCGCCGCCGTGGGCGAGATCGCATCCTTCTGGCAGGCCAATATCGGCTACACCTATCTCGACGGCGAATTGCGCAGCACCTCCGATTTCGGAACGGCGGGTGCACGGCTCCAGCAGCTTCCCAAGCACCAGATCGCCGCCTGGAACCGCTTCGATCTGAACGAGAGACTGGGCTTCGGCCTCGGCGTGATCCACCAGTCCGAACAATTCGCCAGCTTCAGCAACACGGTGGTCCTGCCGAGCTATTGGCGGGTCGACGCTGCCGCCTATCTGACGCTGACCGATCGGATCGGCGTGCAGCTCAATATCGAAAACCTGTTCGACGAGGACTATTACCCCTCCGCCCACGGCAACAACAACATCCAGCCGGGCGATCCCTTCACGGCGAGGATCGGTGTGCGCTTCGAGATGTAGTCGCAGCGCCTCGCGCTAGGCCTCAGGCGGCGTCAGCGCGGGTTCCTCACGCGCGGCGTCCGCCGCCTCGACACCCGGAGCGGGCGCGGCGGTCACGCGCTCCTGACGGCGCGCCACTCGCCCGGCCCGCTCCACCGCGCGGATCAGGCGCGGATAGACGCCGCAGCGGCAGATATTGGGGATGGCGGCCTTGATCGCCGCCTCGTCGGGCGCCGGATTGTCGGCGAGAAGCGCGGCGGCGGCCATCACGATCCCCGGCGTGCAGAACCCGCACTGGATCGCCTGTTCGGCCACCATGGCCTGTTGGAGGGGATGCGAGCGATCGCGCGACAGGCCTTCGATCGTGGTCACGAAGCGCCCCTCGGCCTCGGCGATCGTGATCAGGCAGGCGCGCAGGGCAACCCCGTCGACATGCACCATGCAGGCCCCGCAATCGCCATTTCCGCAGCCATATTTCGTGCCCGTCAGGTTCGAAGCATCGCGCAGCGCCCATAATAGCGGCGTATCCTCATCCATCAGATATTCGACCGGTCGGCCGTTCACCGTCATTCGCGACACGCCGCGCTCCCAATCTCAATGCCCTTGTTGCTTTCGCACGGCGCGTGCCCATCGGGCAAGATCGCCGCTTCCCTATCTCCCTGGCCCCGGCTAGGCGCCCAGCATGAGCGATACGGCCCAAGACACGCGCGGCAAGCTGACGCGCGGCAGCATTCGGGGCCATCTCGTCACCCAGACCACCCCGATGATCATCGGGGTCGCGGCGATCATGTCGATCGGACTGGTCGACGCCTATTTCATCGGCCAGCTGGGCCGGACCGAACTCGCGGCGATTTCCTTTATCTTCCCCATCAGCGTCGCGCTCACCAGCATGGGCGTGGGCGTGATGGTGGGCATCAATTCGGTGGTCGCGCGCGCGCTGGGCGAAGGGGATTGGGACAAAGCGGCACGGCGAGCCAATTTCGGCATGGTGTTCGCGGTCTGCGTGGGCGTGATCCTGGGCCTGGCGCTGTTCGCCCTGCTCGGTCCGCTGTTCGCTTTGATGAACGCCGACGCGGCGACACTCCCCTATATCCGCGCCTATATGCAGCCCTTCGCGCTGGGCTTCCCGCTTTTGATGGCGATCATGGGGATCAACGGGACGCTGCGCGGCCAGGGCGAGGCGCGCAAGACCAGCTACATCTCGATCTGCTATGCGGCGGCGAACTGGGTGCTCGATCCGATCCTGATAACCGGCGCTTTTGGCGTCGAGGGGTTCGGCATCGTCGGTGCGACCTATGCGACGTTGACCGGCTGGGCCATCGCGATCGTGCTCGGCCTCTATCTCATCCGCAAGACCGACCTGCCCTTCAACCCCGCGCTCATTCGCGAAGGCAGCATCGGCGCACCCCTTGGCGCGATCGCGCGGGTTGCCGCGCCCGCAGCGTTCTCCAACTCCATCAATCCCATCGGCCTGTCGGTCCTCACCGCGCTCGTCGCGATCGAGGGGCAGGCGGCGGTGGCCGGGTTCGGCGCAGCGGGACGCTTGCAGAGCTTCGCCACGGTGCCCCTCCTCGCTTTGTCGGGGTCGATCGGAGCGATCGTCGGGCAGAATTGGGGCGCATCGCAATACGAACGGGCGCGCCGCGCGGTGCGCTGGGCATTTGGCTTCTGCGTTGTGTATGGCCTTGCCATTGCCCTCGTCCTGTTCGGGTTCGGCGAACGCTTCGCCAGCCTGTTCAGCGACGATCCGGCAGTCGTCGCCCAGTTCGATGCATATCTGAGGATCGCGGTCTGGGGCTATGCCGGGTTCGGCCTGCTGATAACCGCCAATGGTGTCCTCAACGCGGTCGACAAAGCGAGCCTTGCGCTGCTCCAGAGCTTCGCGCGCGTTTTCCTCGTGATGATGCCCTTTGCCTGGCTGCTGCGCGGATCGTGGGGCGCGGACGCGATCTATGCCGCCGAACTGGTCGCCAATCTCGCCGGTGGAGCACTCGGCGCCTATATCGGCTGGCGCGTGCTGCGCGACAAAGGAGAGGGGAGCGCCAGGCCGGCCTGAGCGCCCTTACGCTTCGTTAACCATCGACAGGCATAGAGGCAGCCCTACCAAGAGGGGCATGCTGCGCAATGGACGATCTTCTGGCGGACTTCGTCGCCGAAACCCGCGAAATGCTGGAGGCCAGCGGCGGCGAGATCGTCGCCTGGGAGGCCGACCCTTCCGATCGCGCGCGTCTTGATACCATCTTCCGTTTTGTCCACACGGTGAAGGGCAATTGCGGCTTCTTCGATTTCCCGCGCCTCGAGCGGCTGAGCCATGCGGCCGAAGATGCCCTGGCCGAAGTGCGCGCAGGCCGTCGCCAGCCCGACAATGCGCTCGTGTCGGCCGTGCTCGCCATCATCGACCGGATCGGCGAGATGACCGATGCGATCGAAGCGGGTGGTGAGTTTCCAGAAGGCGGCGACGATGCGCTGATCGCGGCGCTCGAAGAGGGCGAATCGGAGGGAGAGGCACCCGCCAGCCAAGCTCCGGCTGCCGAGACGTCCGGGGACGCTCCAAAGGACCGGCCCACCTCCCAGCCAACGCAGGCTATCCAGCGCTCGATCCGCCTTCCGGTCGAACTACTCGACGAGGTCATGAAGGGGGTCTCCGATCTGGTGCTGGCCCGTAACGATCTAGCGCGGCGACTGCGCGAAACGGGCAATCAGCCCACGCTCGATGGGCCGTTCGAACGGCTTTCCGCCATCCTCGCCGGGGTGCGCGACTCCACCACGCGAATGCGGATGCAGCGCCTCGAACATCTGTTCGGCTCCTTCCCCCGCCTCGTGCGCGACCTATCCAACGATCTCGGCAAGCAGGTCATGGTCGACTTCGAAGGCGGCGATGTCGAGCTCGACCGCGAAATGGTCGAAATGGTGCGCGATCCGCTGACCCATATCGTGCGCAACGCCATCGATCACGGCATCGAGAAACCGGTCGACCGCCAGATGGCGGGCAAGCGCGAAATCGGTCTCCTGCGCTTCGCCGCGCGCCAGTCGGGCAATCAGATCTCACTCGTCATTTCCGACGACGGCAACGGGATCGACACCGAACGCCTCGCGGCCAAGGCGGTGGAAGCGGGCGTGCGCACGCCGCAGGAGATCGCGGCGATGGACGAGCGCGCCAAGCTCGATCTCATCTTCGAACCCGGCCTTTCGACGGCCGATCAGGTCAGCGCGGTTTCGGGGCGCGGCGTGGGCATGGACGTGGTGCGCGCCAACATCCTGAAGATCGGCGGATCGATCGAGGTCGCCAGCACGCCAAAGGATGGCACGTCCTTCTATCTCAAACTGCCGCTGACCCTGTCCATGATGTCCGCTTTGACGGTCGAGACGAGGGGGCAGATCTTCGCCCTGCCCCGCTCCTTCGCCGACGAGATCGCGTTCGCGCGCACGCATATGGAGGAATTGGCGCGGGCAGGCGAAAGCCAGATGTTCACCTATCGCGGCCGCCGGATCCCCTGCATCGCGCTCGAGGACGTCCTGTTCGGCGCATCGTCGGCGCCTCTCGACTGGGGCCGCAAGAAACTGCTCGTGATACGCCTCGCCACCGGCGACGTCTTCGCTCTCGGCGTCGATCAGGTGCTCGATCACGAGGATGTGGTGGTCAAGCCGATCGCGCCCGCCATCGTGGCGACGGGGCTGTATGCCGGAACCACCCTGCTGGATGACGGACGGCCGATGATGCTGCTCGATATGCCGAGCATCGCGGCCAAATTCGGTCTCGTCGAACAACCTCGCAGCCGCTCGGACCGTGGCGAGACCGTTGGAGGTGCGACAAGCGGCGGATCGTCACAAGCGACGATCCACGCCATGCTCTATCGAGGGCTCGACGGACGCCGTCGGGCCGTGCGGCTCGGCCTGGTGCGTCGCATCGAGACGATCCAGCGCAGCGCCATCGATATCGAAGGCGATCGCGCCCAGGTCGTGATCGACGATCGGCTGATCACCCTCGTCGGCCATGAAGGCAGCGAACTTCCCGAAGGCGATTGCCGTCTGCTGCGCCTGTCGGACGGGGTCAGCGAGCTGGCGCTGATCGTCGCCGAAGTCCTCGACGCGATCGACTTGCCGGAAAACCTGCGCGCGCCCGATGCGGAGAGCGAATATGAGGGGATCGCGCTGGTCGAAGGCCACCCGATCCCGCTGATCGACGGGCATACTCTGTTTGCGCGACATGACCGGCCCGACACCGACGCGGTCACCGACACCATCAGCCCGACCTGCCGCCTGCCCGAAGACAGCGAATGGGCGCGCAAGATCCTGGAACCGCTGGTGATCGCGGCGGGCTATACGGTCCTGCGCGGCGAGGAGGACGAAAGCGATCTGAGCATCGTAATCGACGGCCATGCAGAGCCGTCGGGCGAGAGGAAGACCCCGCTGCTCCATCTGCGCAGCCATCGCGACCCCAGAGACGCTTCGGACACATCGATCTACCGTTACGATCGCGAGGCCCTGGTGGCCGCGCTTGCCAGGCTGCGCCGGGAGAATGCCGCATGAAACGCCTGATGCTCCTGTGCACGATCGCGGGCCGACAGGCTGCGATCCCCGCCCATGCGATCCGATCCGTCATCGAAATCGACGCCATCGAGCCGATTCCGGGAACCGCGCCCTGGATCGCGGGTCTGACCGCCCTTCGCAGCCAGGCGCTGACCGTGATCGATTGCCGCGTCGCACTGGGTTTCGAAAGCGCGGGCGATCCGGTCGGCAGTCGGGCCGCCGTCATCGCCGAGGGCGGGCATCTCTATGCGCTCGTGGTCGACGATGCTTCCGACGTCGAAGAGATCGAGGGCGAGATCCAGCAGCTTCGCGGGGGATTCGGCCCACAATGGGCCAATGCCGCCGTCGGGATGGTGGAAACGCCGCGAGGCCCCGCCATCATCCTCGACATCCCGGCCCTGCTCGGCCTCGACAAACCTGAGGCGGCTTAAAACAATGCTTACGCTTCGGTGCTAGGAACGATCGAAATGACAACGAAGTCAGATGGTAAAACCATGCAAATACAAGGGCGCCTGCAATGAGAACCTGTCTGGTCGTCGACGATTCGCGCGTAATACGCAAAGTGTCGCGACATATCCTCGAATCGCTCGATTTCACGGTCGAAGAGGCGGAAAATGGCCAGCTCGGGCTGGACAAATGCGCCGAGGCGATGCCCGATGTGATCCTGCTCGACTGGAACATGCCGGTCATGACCGGGATCGAATTCATCGTCCAGCTGCGTCAGGTGCCCGGAGGCGACAAGCCCAAGGTCGTCTTCTGCACCACGGAAAACGACGTCGCGCATATCCGCGAGGCGATCAGCGCCGGGGCGGACGAATATGTGATGAAGCCGTTCGACCACGAAACATTGCAGATCAAGCTCCAGCTCGTCGGCATGGCCTGAACACTCGCGCAAAGGATTCGAGATGGCCGCCATTCTGCCCTCCACCACGCCCGCCTTCTCTCGCCCCGCTCGCGCGCCCAAGCGCGTGACCGAAGATACGGTGCGCGTGATGCTGGTCGACGATTCGCTGACGGTTCGCACCGTCTTCTCGCGCATGATCGACAAGGAGGACGATCTGGCTGTCGTCGCCGAGGCGGGCACGGCGGAAAAGGCGCTGTTCGCGCTCAGGACCACGCAGGTCGACGTCATCCTTCTCGATTTGGAAATGCCGGGCATGGGCGGCCTCGAAGCGCTGCCGAAGCTGCTCGAAGCGGCAAGGCCGGCGCAGGTTCTCGTCGTTTCCTCGCTGACTGAGGACGGCGCCGAACACACGCTCACCGCTCTTTCGATCGGTGCCGCCGACACCATGCTGAAACCGCGTCCCGGCGGATTCAACGATGCCTATCGCGACGCGCTGCTGACGAAGATCAGGGCTCTTGGCGGATGCGATGTCCATCCCGAAGGACCTAGCCTTCAAGCCGAGGCGAGCGCCGTATCGGAAGCGAAGCCCGCTGCGCCCCATGAAGCGCTTGCACCACAGATCGTGGCCATCGGTGCGTCGACGGGTGGGATCCACGCCCTGAACCTCTTCCTGCGCCGTTTGCCGCACGATTTCGACCTGCCGATCCTGATCACGCAGCACCTTCCCGAAAGCTTCGTGCCGGTTTTCGCGCGCCAGATGGAACTGGCTGCCGGACGCGAGGCGGTTCTGGCCGAAGACGGCACCTCCATCCGCCGCAACAGGATCGTGATCGCGCCCGGCACGGCGCATATGATCGTCAAACGGATCGGCCCCGCCTCCGCAGCGGGGAGCGGTGTCGTGACCGGCCTCGCGCATGATCGCACTGCGAATGGCTGCCTCCCCTCCGTCGACCCGATGTTCGAGAGCGTCGCCGAGGTCTATGGGGGCCATGCCGCCGCCGTCCTCCTGTCCGGCATGGGCCGCGACGGCACCAGCGGCGCCGAGGCGATCGCCCGCGCCGGAGGCAGCCTGTATGCCCAGGACGAGGAAAGCTGTGCGGTCTGGGGCATGCCCCGCGCCATCAGCGAAGCTGGCCTCGCACGCGCGGTCACCACGCCCATGGGGCTCGCCGATGCCATCGCTCAATCGGTCCGGGCTCCTGCCGAGCAGAACTGACATGGCAGGCGTGGACGCATCGCACCGCATCGTTGCCGATCTCCTGCGCGCCCGTACCGGACAGCACCTGTCCGAAGCGCGCATGTGGCGGGTGCCCTCGGCCCTCGCCGGTCTGTTCCGTGCGCGCGGCATTTCCAACGTCGATCAGCTGGTTTGCCTTCTGGCCGCACCCGATGCGCGCGATCTTGCCACCGAAGTGGTAGAAGCGCTGCTCAACAACGAGACGTATTTCTTCCGCGACACGGCTTTCTTCGATCGCTTGGCTGAAACCGTCCTCCCCGATATTTTCCAGCGCCGGAAGGCTACCAGGCGCATCGCGATCTGGTCGGCGGGATGTTCGACCGGGCAGGAAGCCCTTTCACTCGCCATGCTCTTCGCGGACGATCCCGATCGCTGGCGTGACTGGACGATCGAGATCGTCGGCACCGACATATCGCACAAGGCGATCAGCGTCGCCCAAAGCGGGCTCTATTCGCAATTCGAGATCCAGCGGGGAATGGATATCCACCGGATGCTCCGCCATTTCGACGAGGTCGCGACGGGATGGCAGGCCAAACCCGAATTGCGGGCGTTGACCCGCTTCAGGCAAGCCAGTCTCTTTTCCGCGCCGCCCGCCACGCACGGCTTCGATCTGGTGCTGTGCCGCAATGTCATGCTCTATTTCGATGCGCCCAAGCGCGCCGAAGGCTTTGCGCGGCTGGCGCAGGGCATGGCGCTCGATGGATGGCTGATGCTCGGATCGGGCGAGACCGTGCTCGGCCAGACGCCCCTGTTCGAGACCTCCGACGAGGGACCGGCCCTCTATCGCCGCGCTGCGGCGCCCGTGTCCAGGGAGTGCGCGCGTGCCACGAAGGTCGGCTGACGCCGCAATGGCGCGACGATCCGGCAACACGGTCGCCGAGCGCGTCTCGCACGCTCGTCTTCACGGTAAATCGCCGCTTAACGGCTTCTTAGCGCCTGATCCCATACAGCTGGCGCCGGTCGCGTTCCGCGGCTTGGCGGAACGAGGATTCGCGTGAGCAGCTTGCAGGAGAGATCAGCGGGCGTGACACCGGCCGGACGGTCGGTTGCCCGTGCGCTCATCTCGTTCCTGCCGCTCGTCTGTATCGCCCTACTGTCGATCGCGATCGCCCTCGCCTATGCCGTTTCGGCTGCGCTTACGCCCGGAGCGGGCGTGCCCGGATGGATCCTCGTGGGCGGCGGGATCGTCCAGGCCCTGATCCTGATCGCCCTCGCTACGCTGTCGCTGCGGCACGCCCGCAAGCTCGAACGCTTCGCACTGCGCGATACGCTGACCGGCCTTGCCAACCGCGCGGGGCTGCATTCCGACTATCCGGCCATCGCGGCCAATGCCAGCGGATCGGAAGAGATCGCCCTCGCGCTCATCGATCTCGACGGGTTTCTGAGCGTAAACGACCGCCACGGCCATGCCGTCGGCGACAAGCTGCTTTGCGCAGCCGCCGGAATCTTCGGCGAGTTGTGCGGCGAAGAGGCACGGATCTATCGCCTGGGTGGTGACGAATTCGCTCTGGTGAAGGCTGGTCCGCTGGCCGCGACCCTGATCGAGGGCATGGCCCGCAAGATCGTCGACCGGATGTCGAAGCCGGTTCATGTCGATGGAATGCGTCTCACCGTCGGGGCAAGCATTGGTTTGGCGCGCATGAGTGCGAACGGCGATCATTCCAGTTCCGAATTGCTGCGTCGCGCCGACGTCGCCCTGTTCGAATCGAAGTGCAGCGGAAAGGCTCGCTGCAGCTGGTTCGATATCCAGTCCGACATCTCTCGCGAGGAAACGCGGGTGATGGAAGAGGAATTGCGCAGCGCCCTCGCGCGCGAGCAGTTCCAGTTGAACTACCAACCCCTGGTCGATTGCGACACCCAGCGGATCGTCGGGGTCGAGGCGCTGCTGCGCTGGAACAGGCCCGATGGCGAACGGATCGAGACCAGTCGCTTCGTATCCGTCGCCGAACAATCCGGGCTGATCGATCCCCTTGGTCTCTGGGCGCTGCGCCGTGCCTGCGTCGATGCGCTCGACTGGAATGGCATCAAACTGTCGGTCAACCTGTCGCCGGTGCAGCTGAAGAACCCGGAATTTCCGATCCAGCTGGGTCATATCCTCGAAGAGACCGGCTTCGCGCCCGAACGGCTGGAGCTGGAGATCACCGAGAACTGTCTCGTCATCAATCCGGTGGTCGCCGAACGCTGCCTGTCGGTGATCAGGGGCTTCGGCGTCAGCGTGGTGCTGGACGATTTCGGCACCGGCTACGCCTCGATCGGGTTCCTGCGCCGCTTCCGCTTCGAAAAGCTCAAGATCGATCGCAGCCTCGTCACCCAGGCCGATACCGATGACGGAAGCCGCGCGATGATGCTGTCCTCGATCACGGTCGCGCGCGCGATGAAGATGGATGTGACGGCGGAAGGCGTCGAAACCCGCGAACAGGCCGCAATGGTCCGCGCCGCTGGCTGCGACCAGATCCAGGGCTGGCTCTATTTCAAGGCGATGCCCGCCGAAGCGATCCCCCAGCATCTCGACAAGGTCGCCCAGTTCGCGGACGCCTATGTCCTCGATAGTCTCCCGGACTCCATCGATGAACCTGAAAGCAAAGTAGCATGAGCGCGCTTGCCGATATTACTGGCGATCTGGTCGCCGAAAAGGGCGCGCCCGCCCCGGTCGAACTCTCGTCGCGCGATGGCGATCGGACCGCGACGAAATTTATCGCGCGTCTCAAGGGAGCGCTGAAAGACCGTTACCGGCGCCTGACTGTCGCGCAGAAGATCGGTCGGCTGACCTTGGCCAGCGTCACAGCGATCATGCTGACCATCGCAACGATGATCGTCGCCGCGACGATAGCTCTCGACATGCGCGAAACCCGGATGGCGATCGCGGATGCGCAGCTTCACTCGGCCCGGATCGTGACCGACGTCGAACGCGCCCGCCTGTTTGGTCAGCGCCTCGCGCTCAAGGGCGCGCAGGCGGACATGGATCGCGCGCACGCCGCCCTGGAGAATGCCCACGTAAATCTGGTCGGGCTCGACGATAGCGCGAAGCGGTATGCCGCCGCGCAGCTTCCCGCAATCGCAAGCCTCGATGAACGAATTGCCGACTATCAGGCCAGTCTGCGCGCCGTTTCCGCCGCATACGCACAACACGGAACGGGCGCCCGAACCCAGGATCTCGTCGAAGCGAACTTCCTTAGCGGGGAGGATCTGATCGACCGGGCCGAAGCGATAAGTTCGGGGCTCGCCGCGATCGGAGCGGAAAACAACCAGCGATCATCTGACGTCGTCCGATGGCTTTTGATCGGATTTGCGATCATCGTAGCGATTGCGGTCGCTCTGATCTTCGCGACCTCCCGCTCGATCATCGCCGACATGTCTGGAACGCTGAAGCGCTTGACAGACAGCGGTCTCGAACTGTCGAAGGGCAATCTGACCGTCCATATTCCGGGCCTGCGTCGCAAGGACGAAATCGGACAGATGGCCCGCGCGATGCAATTGTTCGCCCGCGCGGCGAAGAAGTTCGAGGCCGCGAGAGACGCCGAGGCAGTCCGCGCCCGGAACGAACTGGTCGAACGCGCCGCAATGGAGCGCGAGCGCGAAGATGGGCGCAAACAGAAGGAGCGGGCCCTGCTCGACCTTGCGCGGACCTTCGAATCAACTGTCGGCCATGTCGTCGGCAGCGTCTCCGCCGCGGTCGATCAGTTGCAGACCACCGCCAATCACATGGCCAGCGCCGCCGACCGCTCGACCGATCGGACCGGGGAGGTCGTCGGGGAAATGGACCGCGCCGCCAGCGGCGTCGTCGCCGCCGCTGCTGCGTCCGATGAATTCGCGCTTTCCATCGGCGAGATCGGGCACCAGGCCGCCCAGTCTGCGGAACTCGCCCGCCAAGCCACCCGCGCCGCCAAACAGGCGGATGGGACGATGTCGGACTTGTCGGCTTCCGCCGAACAGGTCGGCCAAGTCGTCGAATTGATCCAGTCGATCGCGCGGCGCACCAATCTTCTCGCGCTCAACGCCTCGATCGAGGCGGCGCGCGGAGGTGAGGCCGGACGCGGGTTCGCCGTCGTCGCCAGCGAGGTCAAGGACCTGGCCAACCAGACGAGCCGCGCGACCCGCGATATCGCCGACCAGATCCGCGCGATGCAGGACAGCACGGGCGCCAGCGTCACCGCGCTCAGATCGATCGGCGCGCAGGTCGCCCAGTTGGAGACCAGCGCCGTCTCCATCGCCAGCGCGGTCGATCAGCAGACCCGTGCCGGACAGGAATTGGCGCGCAGCATCGATATCGCCGCGCGCGGGACCGATGCGGTTTCGGAGCTCGTCGGCGAAGTCAGGGAAACATCGCTGGCGACCGGCAATGCCGCCGCCCAGGTCCTAGCATCGGCCAACGACCTCGAAGGCCAGGCGGATATGCTGAGCGGCAAGGTAGACGACTTCCTGGCGCATATTCGCGCCGGATAGGAAATCTTAACCATATCGCCTTAGCAAAATACGTAATTTGGGGCAGGGAAACATGCGCTTATGAATGCCTATTCTACCTTCACCGCGCCCTCGGAGCATGTCGAGGAAGGTCCGGTTGCGGCTGATATTTCGCATCCGCGCGTAGACAGTCTTGCGCAGGAAGAAACGGCCCTGTCTGCCTGGTTCATGCGCCAGTCTCTCGTCGCCCAGGCGAGGATCGCGTCGCTCTTCACGCTCGGCGGGGTCGTCAGTGTGGCGCTGGTCGGCCTTCTGGGGTTGAACAGTCCCGCGATCGCCGCCTTCGCCCCGCCCCTCATATTGATCCTGGCCACGACTGCCTGCATTCTGGGGTTCACGGCGCTGCGTTTCATCGAACAGCGCATCATCGCGCCGATCGAAGACCTGTCCAACGATCTTGCGCGCATGGCGAAGGGCGAAGCGGATGTTCGCCCCTGGCATACCGAACGAGCCGACCTCATCGGCGACATTGCACGATCGCTGGAAGCCTTTCGCGTCTCGCGCGAACAGCTTGACGCAAGTATCGCCGCTCGCGCTCAAAGCGATGCGGAGCGCGAGCGCGATCGTATCGACGCCGACAATCTTGCCCAGAGCGTCCGGCAGGAAATCGTCGAGGGTCTGCTGGTGCGCTTCCAGTCCTCGATCGGCGAAATCGTCCAGAGCGTCGCCGCGTCATCGACGCAATTGCAGTCGACCGCGAGGGAGATGTCAGCGACTCTCGAAGAGACGACCGTGCAGACCGACAAGGTCGCGCAATCGGTGCGCGATGCCCGCGGCGGGACCACCGCAGCCGCCGCCGCATCGGACGAATTCGCCATGTCGATCGGCGAAATCAGCCGCCAGGCCGCCAGCTCCGCCGAATTGGCGCGCCAGGCGAGCGATACGGCGGGCCACGCCGATCAGACCGTCTCGGATCTGCTCTCCTCCGCCGATCAGATCGGAGAGATTGTCGGACTGATTCATTCGATCGCACGGCGCACCAATCTGCTCGCCCTCAACGCCTCGATCGAGGCAGCACGCAGTGGCGAAGCGGGACGCGGCTTCGCCGTCGTGGCAAGCGAGGTCAAGGAGCTGGCCGCCCAGACCAGCCGCGCGACCGACAGCATAGCGAACCAGATCCGCGCCATTCAGGATTCGACCGGGGCCAGCGTTTCCGCGCTGCGGACGGTCAACGACCAGATCAAGCAGCTTGAATCGAGCGCGGTCTCGATCGCCTCCGCCGTCGATCAGCAGACACTGGCAGGCCAGGAACTGGCGCGCAGCATCGACACCGCAGCGCGCGGATCGGAGGAAGTGGCCGACCATGTCGATCGCGTCCGAACCAGAACAGCCGCGCACGGCATCGCAGCGAGCCAGGTCCTCAGTTCCGCCGACGAGCTGCAAAGCCAGGCCAACACGCTTCGCAGCAAGCTGGACAGCTTCATCACGGAAATCAGGGCGAGCGAGGGAAGCCGGGACGCCGCCTGACCTCCCCACGCCTGTGGCGTCAGCGTCCGTTTTCGGCGATCATTCCCACCAGTAAGGCAAGCGGCGCGCATCGCCGGTGACGACTTCGTTCATCGTGCGCGCGTCGTAGAGACGACCTCCCAGCATCACCCGCTCGATATCGTCCGAATTGCGGATATCCGCGCTCGGATCGGCGGTCAGGATGACCAGATCGGCCAGTTTCCCGACCTCCAGCGACCCGATATCGCGATCCATCCCCAACGAACGGGCCGATTCGATCGTGCCCGCGCGCAGCGACTGGATCGGCGTCATCCCCCCGCGCACGAAGCTCCACAATTCCCAATGGGCGGCAATGCCCGATTGCTGGCCGTGCGCCCCGATCGACACCTTGACGCCCCGCTCCGCCAGCTTCTTCGCTTCGCGCGCGGAATTGTCGTCGACGAAGGCCCATTCCGGCGCCTTGGTGCGGCGCGCCGTTTCGGCGAGCAGCATCCGCGGCGGAGTGTGCACCAGCAGCGGATTGTCGAACACGTCGGTCGCCTGGCGCCAATAGGGATCGGCGGCGAGCCCGCCATAGGTCACGACCAAAGTCGGCGTATAGTTCGTCTGGCTCTGGCTGAAGAATTGCAGCACGTCGTCATACATCACGTCGACCGGGATGTTGTGCTCAAGGGTCGAATTGCCGTCCGCGACGAGATTCAGGTCCATCCCGAACAGCGATCCGCCCTCGGCCACCACCAGCATATTCTCCGCCCGCGCGGCGGCGACAACCTGCTGGCGCTGTTCGCGGCGCGGCTGGTTGTAGTTCTTGACCGAGATGCCGCCCTGCGCCTTGATCCGGCGAATATGGGCGAGCGCGTCCTCGTACCCGTCGATCCGCGCATAGACGCTGGGTGCCTTGGCCCCGTAGATGATCTCGCCGGTCGAGAAGATGCGCGGGGCAAGCAAGGTGCCCGCCTTCTGCCGCTCCGCCGCAGCGAAGATCGAACTGGCGCTGGAGGACGGATCGTGGATCGTCGTCACCCCCATGGCCAGTTCCTGCACCGTGGACCAGTTCTGCTGCGGCACGAGGTCGCCGACGCCCTGCGGCCCGTGGGCATGTGCATCGACGAGGCCGGGCATGATGGTACGGCCCGCCGCATCGACCGTGCGTGCGCCGCTCGGCACCGGCGTGCTTGCCGCCGGGCCTATCGCCGCGATCCGGTCACCCTCGATCACGATGGTCCCGTTCTCGATCACGCCCGCATCATCGCCCGCCATGGTCAGGATGCGCGCACCGGTGATCGCGACCGTGCCGGTCGGCTTGGCGGCGCGCACGGTGCGCGCCAGCGAGATACCGGTTTCCGGGGGCACGAAACTCGGCGCGTCCTCGGACGCAGGCGCCCGGCGGAACATCGCGTCGGTGGTGGCGCGATACAGCACCGGCCCCATCGACCAGTAGACCGTCGATCCGTTATCGGCCCAGCCGATATAGTCCGCCCCGCCCTTGCTGGCCTTGACCACGGGCAGCGAGCTTGCCTTCTCGCCCACCGTCACCGCCTGGCCGCCGGGGAGGATCGGCACGACGAAGACTTCGTAATTCTGCTTGAAGGCGACATGCTCGCCCGTCGGCGAGACGCGGAAATCGTTGGCGAGGTCGCCCTGGGCGTGGACGCGCTTCGCCTCGCCGTTCATGTCCGTGGAGAGCAGCTGGAGATTGCCCCCCTCGCGCCCCATCATGAAGATGCGATCGTTCGCCGCGCCGAACTGCGGCACGCTGTTCCCGCGCGAGACGAGCTGCGGCGTGCCGCCATTGGCCGGGACGCGATAGACGCCCGCATTCTCCGAGAATTCCGGCGAGGTCAGATAGCCGCCCTCGCGCTTTTCGAACACGATGGTGCGCCCGTCAGGCGAGAACTGGGGCACGGCGTAATGGCCGCGCATTTCGGTGACGGTGCGCTGGTTGCGGCCGTTCGCGTCCAGAGTGACGATCTGGCCGAGCCCTTCGTCCGTCCAGCGCACATAGGCCAGCCGCTCGCCATCGCGCGACCAGGCGGGCCAGGCTTCGATCGCCTCGCTGTCATTCGTCAGTCGCCGCGCCTCGCCCCCGGTGGCAGGTTTGACGTAGAGCTTGCCGAGGCTTTCGAACACGATCCGGCGCCCATCGGGGGATAGCGCCGCGAATTTCGGGATCTTGGCCTCGAAACTGTCGGGCGATACCGGGATCACCGGATGGGGCGCATCGGCCACGCTGCGCGTATCGTCGATCACGAAGGGGATCACCCGCGCCTCGCCGCCCATGGCCGGGACGCGGCGCAATTTGCCGCCCGCCCAGAACACGATCTCGCGGCTGTCGGGCGTCCAGTCCATGCCGGGATAGACCCCGTAGACCGCCCAGGTTTCCTGCAGATCGAGGTCGAGCGAACCGTAGATCATCCGCTCCTCACCGCTCGAGAGGTCCTTGACCCAGAGCTGCGACTGGTCGCGATCGCGGCGCACGAAAGAGAGGTATTTCCCGTCCGGCGAAGGCTGCGGGCGGACCGATCCGCCATAGCCGGACACCGCCGTCGTCACCTCGCCCGTCGCCAGATCGTATTTCTCGATCTCGAACAGGCTCTGCTGCGAATCCTGCGCATACTGGAAGATCGCGCCGGGGCTGACATTGCGGGTGTAGTAGATCGCGCTGCCATCGGGCGCATAGACCGGCTCGCCCAATTCCTTCTGCAAGGCCTCGTTCGCGCGTTCGACCAGCGCGACGCCTCCGCCACCCGAAATGTGATAGAGCCAGACCTCGCCCGTGCCCGCCGAGCGTTCGGTGGTGAAATGCTTCTTCGCCGCGATATAGCGCCCGTCCGGGCTCCAGGTCGGCTGGTTGAGGAGGCGGAAATCCTCCTTCGTGACGCGCCGTTTGTCGGAGCCGTCGGCGTTCATCACCCAGATATTGTCGGCACCGTTCCGGTCCGAGGTGAAGGCGATCCGGCTGCCGTCTGGCGAGAAGCGCGGCTGGATTTCCCAGGCGAGACCTTCGGCGATCCGCGTGGGCCTGCCGCCCGCAATCGGCATGGTGTAGATATCGCCGAGAAGCGCGAAGGCGAGTGTGCGGCCGTCGGGCGAGACATCGACATCGATCCAGGTGCCTTCGTCGGTGCGGATCGGAACCTGCCGGATGGTGGCACCGCGCGGGTTGGTGATGTCCCACTTCTCCTCACCCGCACCCGGCGCGGCCTGCGGCACGGCGGGCGCCGCCTCCACCGCTTCGCCGGTGCCCTGCGCGGGCAGTTCCTCGTCGGACTGCGAGGCGTCGACCTCCTGCTCCTCGACCGGATTGGGCGAAGGCGTCGGCTGCTGCGCCTGCGCGAAGGCAGCTTGCGCGACGAACAGGCTGGCAAGAACGGTGGCGACGGTGGTTTTCATGTCTCTCTCCCCTGGGGTTGCCGCCGGTCTAGGCGCAGCGGGAAGAGATGCAAAGTCACTCGTCGATCTGCGCCAACAGCTGGTTCGCGCGGCTGAGATGTGGGCGATCGAGCATACCCTTGCGCCAGCCGATCGTGCCCGCGCCGGGATTGTCCGCGAACAATTGCACGATCTCGCGCGCTTCTGCGATTTCCTCCTCGCTCGGCGCGAAGGCGCGGTTGATCACCTCGACCTGCGCGGGATGGATCGCGAGCATCCCGCGATACCCGTCACGCTTGACCATGCGGGCGCGTTTCTCGAGACCGTCGAGATCGCGGAAATCGCCCATGATCGTTTCGATCGGCGTGACGCTGGCAGCCGCTGCGCCCAGCAGGCAGAGCGAGCGCGCCAGTTCGAACACCGGGCGATAGCTGCCGTCATCGTTCATGCTGTCCGCCGCGCCGAGCGAATCGGACAGATCCTCCGCCCCCCAGCTCATCGCGACGAGCCGCGGCGCACCGCGATAGTCGCCGGTCGTGAACATCGCCGCCGCGGTTTCGGTGACCAGCGCCATCACGGGCGTCGAGCCGGGTTCGATCCCATGGGCGCGTTCCCGCTCAGCAAGCAAAGCATCGAGCTGTTCGACATGATGACGCCCCTCGGCCTTGGGGAGAACGATCCCGCCCGGACGCGACGGCATGACGGCGTCGAGATCATCCGCCGTCCATTCTCCATCGAGCGGATTGATCCGCACCCACAGGCGGTCCCGATCCTGCTCGTTCGCGGTCAGGAATTCGGCGACCATCCGCCGCGCTTCGGGCTTGTTCGGGATCGCCACCGCGTCCTCGAGGTCGAGGATGACGATATCCGCCGCGCCGCCCGCCGCCTTTTCCATCTTGCGGGCGCTGTCGCCCGGGGCAAACAGCCATGAACGCATCTTGGAAGCGGCAGGGGCAGGCATGGCGGTCTCCGTGAAACTAGGGAGAACCGCCGCTATCAAGCGCGACCCTGCATGACCAGCCCGCGCCGCGTCGTCAGTCGGCAATCACGATCGATATGCGCCGGTTCCGCGGATCGGACGGATCGTCCTTGATCAGCGGTTCGGTGTCCGCGACGCCTTCGATCCGGCGGAAGCGCCCGTCCGCGACGCCCTGCCGCATCAGCGCCTGGCGCGTCGCCTCGGCCCGGCCCGCCGAGAGCGACCAATTGTTGACCTGGGTGGACTGGCGATATTTCAGCGAATCGGTGTGGCCGCGCACGATGACCTCGCCCATTTCGGGCGCCACGACCTCGCCGATCAGCGAGAGCAGGTCGCGCGCATCCGAAGTCAAAACCGTGGTGCCGAGCGAGAACATCGAGAAATCGGCATCGTCCACCAGATCGATCCTGATCCCCTCGGTCGTGTCGACCATGCGGACTTGGCGCATCAGCTTCTTCAGATGCTCTTTCTTCGCCAGCCGTTCCTGCGCCCGGTCCTGTATCCGCTTGATTTTGGCGGCGCCTTCCTTGGGCCCGCCGGTCGCGTCGCGCGGCACGGTCAGCGTCTTGGTGCCGGTCTGCCCTGCGGCATGGGGATAATTGTCGACATCGGTCAGCGACGATCCGCCGAGGATACCGTCCGCCCCGGCGCTCTGTTCCTTGGTCTTGACCAGAGTGGGCGTGAAATAGTCGGCGAGGCCCTTGCGCTGGTCCTCGGTGGTCGCACCGAGCAGCCACATCAGCAGGAAGAACGCCATCATCGCGGTCACGAAATCGGCATAGGCGACCTTCCAGGCGCCGCCGTGATGCCCGCCTTCGACGACGGTAATCTTCTTGACGATGATGGGGGCGGGATCGTTCCGCCCTGCGGCCTTGCTGGCCATGTCAGCGACCCCGGAGGGCGTCGAGCAGTTCGTTCAGGCCCGGTCGCACGTGATGGCCGAGGCCGGAACGGGCCGATTCCACGACCAGCGGCTGCGGATGGCCGTAGAGCGAGGCGATGATGACCTGCTTGACCGCGTGGAAGATCTGCTCGTCATGTTCCAGCACCTGCTTCAACCGCCCCGCGAGCGGGCTGACGATCCCGTAGGCGAGCAGAACGCCGAGGAAGGTGCCGACCAGCGCCGATCCGATCATCCCACCGAGGATTTCGGGCGGCTGGTCGATCGATCCCATGGTCTTCACCACCCCCAGCACGGCGGCGACGATGCCGAGCGCGGGCAGCGCGTCGGCCAGGTTCTGGAGCGCGTGCTGCGGCTCGTGCAATTCGTGGAAATGGGTCTTCATGGTGTTGTCCATGACCTCTTCCACCGCATGGACTTCCAGCGTGCCCGAAGACACGACCAGCAGCGTCAGCGTATCGCAGATCAACGCGACCAGCGGCTTGTTCGCCAGAAGCGCGGGATAGGCACCGAAGATCGTCGACTTGTCGGGTTCGGTGACATGGCTTTCCAGCGCGACGGGGCCGTCGTTCTTGAGCAGCTTCATGAGCTGGCTGGTCAGGGCGATGGCGTCGATATGATCCTGCTTGGTGTGCTGGGGCCCCTTGAAGATCAGCTTGAAGGAACGCCCGATGGCTTTGAGCGAATCCATCGAATTGCCCGCCACCAGCGCGCCGATCGCAGCGCCACCGATAATGAGCATTTCGTGCGGAACGGCGTGCATCACGGGGCCGAGGGCACCGCCGGTCAGGGCGAACCCGCCGAACACCATCAAGAGCAGAATGACTATTCCGGCTGCTGCAAACACGTCTGAGACCCCCTGATTGTCGTACGGACCGCGATCAGCGGATCATGGAAAAGAGCGAAAGATTGGCGAGCTTCACGAAACTCGCCTGGGTGGCTTCGAGCACGGTCAGCGTTTCCTGAAGCCGCGTCATGGTGAGTGCGATGTCCGCCCCGCCGACATCGCCCTTTTCGGAGGCGACGCGTTCGGAATTCTTCTCGCGCCGCTCGTCCATCAGGTCGACCCAGTTCAGCCGCGAACCGATAACGGTCTGCGCGGTGGTGACCTTTTCGAGCCCCACGTCGAGCGATCCGAGCGCAGCGGAGCTGGCATCGGCAGCCGCCGTGCCGCCGGCGGCCAGCGCTGCCGCCAGATTGCCGAGCACCTGGAACAGATCGGTCGGGCCGTTGGCGTCGGAGAAGTTGAAGATCTCCGGCCCTGTCAGGCCGGGCGTGACCGACTGGCCCTCTCCGATCTCGAGCGGATCGACCGCATTCGTCCCCACGAAGGTCGCCACGCCATTGATGTTTTCGTAAGCCGCTCCGCGTGCCTGCCCGCCCAGCAGCGCATGGCCGGCGGCATTCCGGCCGTTCGCGAGCAGCAGCAGATTCTCTTGGAGGCTATCGATCTCGGTTCCGATCGCGGCGCGCTGTTCGTCGCTCAAGGTCTGGTTCGAGCCCTGGAGAGCGAGTTCGCGCACGCGGATCACGATATCGGCAACCGAATTGAGCGCCTGGTCGGTCAGTTGCAGGTCCGCCTGGGCGAGCTGCGAATTGCGATTGTCGACTTCGGCCAGACGCTCGCCGCGCGCCAATGTGCGCAAGCGGGCGGCAGCCACCGGATCGTCGGATGATCGTTCCAAGCGCTCGCCGCTGCCGATCATCTTCTGCAGGGATTCGGCGCGCGAGCGCAGCGTTCCGATCTGGCTCCCACTGCGTTCGTAAAAGGCCCCGGTGCTAAGATTGATCATCGGCCGATTCCCAGCAGAGTGTCGAAGATGTCGCTGGCGGTCTGCATCGCGCGGCCCGAAGCCTGGAAGGCCTGCTGGAAGCGGATGAGATTGGCCGCCTCGGCGTCGAGATCGACACCGGATTGCTGTACGAGCGAAATGCGCGCGGTCGACGCGATGGTCTCCAGCGCATTCTGCGTGACGGTGCGGCCCGCGACCTTGCTCGATACGTCGAACAGCAGGCTGCTGACGCCCTGGATCGGATCGTCCGCCTTCAACGCCTGGCGAAGCGCCTCGAGATTGCCGGGATCGCGGCTGCCCGCAGGCGAACCGGCCGGCGCAGTGGCGAGACCGTTTCCGCTCTGAAGTACGACCTTCAGCGTACCCGCCGTAGTGCCGGAGAACAGCGGCTGGCCAGGCGATCCGTCGAGCGCGGCGCCGTTTGCCTGCGCGGCGTTCAGCGTGGTCGCGAAGGATTCGGCGAGCTTGTCGAGGCGACTGCGCACATTGGCGAGTTCGGTCAGCGCGAGATTGGCCCCGCCCAAGCTGCCACTGGTCGGCTTCATATCCTGCCCGTCGATATCGAAGGTCAGGGTTCCGTCGGCGGCGGTTGCGATCGTCAGTTGGGAGCTCGTGCCACCGTTGACGAAGCTGCGCGCCGGATCGCCGAGCGAGACCGCCACGGTCCCGTCGGCGGCGAAGCTGGTGGTGACGGACGTCAGGCCCGAAAGCTTTTCCAGCATCAGATCGCGCTGGTCGAGCAGCGAGGCGCGATCGCTCGACCCCGGCCCGGCGCGGTTCATGCGCAGATTGATCCGTGCGATTTCCTGGCCGATGATATTGGCTTCGCTGACCTCGGCCACGGCATCGAATTGAAGGCCGTCGCGCACGGCATCGAAACCGTTGGCGGTGATGTTGAACTTGCTGGCCAGCGTTTCCGCCTCGCCCAGCACCGCGGCACGGCGCGCGGGATCGACGGGATCGCCCGCCAATTGCTGCAACGACGCTTCGAATTCGACCATCGCATCGTAGACGCCCGACTGCTCGAGCGCGGTTTCCATGTTGCTGAGGCCCTTCAGCTCGACATTGGCGCGGGCCAGATCGCCGCCGGTGCGGCGAACCTCGCCCTGGAGAAACGGATCGGCATTGCGCCGGATCTCGGCAATACGCGCGCCCGAAAGCGAGATGTCGCCCACCCGGCCCACCCCGCCGGCAGCCGAGACCTCCTCAAGGCGCAGGCTGCGGCGCGTATAGCCGTCGCTCGACGCGTTGGCGATGTTCTGCGCCGTCACGTCGAGCGCGCCGCGCGCCGCGCGGGCGCCGCTGACTGCAATGGAGAGGAGGTCTGATGCCATCAGTCGTCATCCCGGGGCAGGAAGCGGGAGAGCTGGCGCTCGATCGCTTCGGCGAAACCAAGTTGTCCCGATTGCGAGACGATATCGGCGAATTGCGAATCACGCATTTCCGCAAAGGTCTTTTCGCCTTCACCGCCGAATAAATCGTTACCGCCGAAATCCGTGGCGCGGGCGCTGGACAGCATCTGGCGCAGGAGGATCGCCTCGAAAGCCTGCGCGGCTTCCTTCAGGCCTTCCTCGGGAGGCTTGACCTGATCGATCGTCGACAGCGGTTTCGCCGCCGGGGAGAGGCCGATCGGGCTCATATGATCACCAGTTCCGCGGTCAGCGACCCGGCCTGCTTCAACCCTTCGAGGATCGCGACCAGATCGGCGGGGCTGGCGCCCAGCGCGTTCAGCGCGTCGACCACCTCGGCGAGCGAGGCGCCCGGACCGATCCCGGTGACGTAGCTGCCTTCCTGGCGCGCGGTGATCGTCGTATCGTCCTGGATCGCGGTCTGACCGTTCCCGAAGGGCGCAGGCTGGACGATCTGCGGGTTCTCGTCGATCCGCACCACCAGGCTGCCATGGCTGATCGCGGCAGGCGCGAGGCGCACGGCGCTGGAAATCACGATCGTGCCCGTGCGGCTGTTGATGACGACCTTGGCGGCGCGTTCGGCGGGCGAGACGTCGAGCATCTCGATCGCGGCCATCAGCCCGGCGCGGGTGTCCGCTCCGGTCGGCATGGCGAGCGCCAGCGTCACCCCGTCCTCGATCCGCGCCATCCCCGGATAGGCGGCGTTGATCGCATCGCGCACCCGCGTCATGGTCATGAAGTCCGCCTGGAACAGGTTCCAGCGCAGAACCTCGCTGAAGTCGAAATTGCTGGCGACGGCGGCTTCGACGGTGGCCCCGTCGGCGATACGGCCCACGGTGGGGACGTTCACGGTCAGCTTGGAGCCGTCCTGGCCCGACACGCCCAGTCCGCCCACGGCGAGGTTGCCCTGCGCCATGGCGTAGACCTGTCCGTCCGCGCCGTAGAGCGGGGTCATGATCAGCGCCCCGCCGCGCAAGCTCTTGGCCTTGCCCATGGTCGACACGGTCACGTCGATCCGCTGGCCCGGCTTGGCAAAGGCGGGCAGTTCGGCGGTGATGATGACGGCCGCCGCATTCTTCAGCGCGGGATTGACGCCGGGGGGCAATTGCAGCCCCAACCGCCCGGAAACGCCGCGCATGGCCTGTGTCAGATAGGCGAAATTGTCGTCACCCGACCCATCGAGGCCGACGACAATGCCATACCCCGTCAGCTGGTTCGAGCGCACGGAATGGAACTGGCCGAGGTCGCGCACGCGCTCCGCCATGGCAGGAACCGGCATCAGCGCGGCGATCGCGGCGAGGACGAGGAGGAGCTTGCGGATCATGGGGAATTTCATCTCCGGCCTCCTCAGAACGGGGTCACGACGGAGAAGAAGCGCGACAGCCAGCCCGGACGGCCCGAACGCTGGACGGCGCCGGCTCCCGAATAGGCGATGCGGGCATCGGCGACACGGATGGAGGGGACGCGATTGTCCTGGTCGATATCGGCCAGGCGGACGATGCCGGACAATTGCACCCACTCCTCTCCCTGGCTCAGTTTCATCAGCTTTTCCCCGCGCACCAGGGCCGTTCCATTGGGACGGACCTCGGCGATGGTGACAGTCAGGTCGGCCCGGATCGAACTTGCCTGCGATGCGTCCCCTGCCCCTTTGAACGACGCATTGGCGCCCGCATTAAGGTCGGCCGGGTCGATGGGCACGAAGGCGGGCAGGTCTAGGCTGGCGCTGCCGCCGCGCTTGGTGTTGCCGCTGGCCGACTTGCTGGTCTGGGTGCGTTCGACGAGAACCACGGTGATGAGATCGCCCACGCGCGAGGCGCGGTTGCCGTAATAGAGCGGCGCGTAACCGGCGCTGGCATTGTAGATCGCCCCGTCGCCCGACGCGACATAGGATGGCGGCGCGGGCGGCGGCGGCAGGGCCGCCTCGAACCCGACAGGACGCGCATCGACACCCCCACAAGCGGCGCACAAAAGCGCCAGCGGCAGAGCAAGGACGGAGGCTTTGACGGGGGCGTTCATTGGGCTGGTCCTCACAGGGTCTGGTTGGCGTTGCGCAGCATCTCGTCGACGGCGGAAACCATCTTCGAGCTGATTTCGTAGGCTCGCTGGCATTCGATCATCTCGACGAGTTCCTCGACGATGTTGACGTTCGATCCTTCGAGCATCCCCTGACGGATATTGCCGCGCCCGGCTTCGCCGCCCGGCCCGAGTTCGGCAGCGCCGCTGGCCCCGGTCTCGACGAGGAAATTGTCGCCGATCGCCTGGAGACCCGCCGGATTGGTGAAGCGCGCGACCTGGATCTGGCCGAGTTCCACCGGCTCCCCTTCGCCCGCAAGCGTGGCGGAGACGATACCGTCGGGCGAGACCGAGATCGCGGTCGAGCCTTCGGGTACGGTGATCGCAGGCTGGACGGCGTAACCCTGCTGGGTGACCAGCTGGCCTTCCGCCGACAGGGTGAAATCGCCCGCGCGGGTGTAGGCGGTGCGTCCGCCCGGCATTTCGATCTGGAAATAGCCGTCACCGTCCAGCGCCAGGTCGAAGGCGTTCGACGTGGTGTTGAGCGTACCCTGCGTCATGATCTGGCTGGTCGACTGGACCGCGACACCGGTGCCCAGATTGAGGCCGGTGGCATAGGCCGTCTCGCCCGAGCTGCGCTGGCCCGCGACGCGCGCGTCCTGATAGGCGAGCGTGGCGAAATTCGCGCGGTCGCGCTTGAAACCCGTGGTGCCGACGTTCGCCAGATTGTTGGCGATGACCCGCATACGCGAATCCTGCGCTTCGAGGCCGGTGCGGGCGACTTGGAGTGCGGAAGTGGGCATGGTCTAATCCCTTTTCGTTTAACCGAGGCGCATCAGTTGCGCGCCGCTCTGGTCGAGATCCTTGGCGGTGGAGAGGAGCTTGCTGCGCATCGCGAACAGGCGCTGCGCATCGATCATATCGACCAGGACCTCGGTCGATTTGACGTTGGACTGTTCGAGCGCGCCGACTTGCACCGTCGCTTCCTCGTCGGTCGGCAGGATGCCGCCGCCTTCGACGCGGAACAGGCCGTCGAGGCCCTTGGCGATCGGCGAGCCCTGCCAGGTGGCGAGCTTGATGCGGCCGACCTCGGCGGGCGGCGCGTCGGGCGCGGCGAGGTTGGCGACGGTGATCGTCCCATCGGGCGAAATCTGCGGATTGGCGCCGGGCGGGATCGTGATCGGGCCGGTATCGCCCATCACCGTGCGCCCGTCGCCATTGACGAGCAGGCCGGTGGCCGAGATCGAAAGATCGCCGCGGCGGGTATAGGCTTCGGTTCCGTCCTCCGCCTGCACGGCCATCAAGGCTTCGTTCGCGATCGCGATATCGAGTGCCTTGCCGGTTTCGATGAATTCGCCCTGCGCCATGTCCGCACCGCGCACGGCGGCGGTCTGCATGGCGCGCGCCTCGTCGGGCATCCCCTTCAGAGTGACGGGCCTCTGGTCGAGCAGTTCCGCGCGGAAGCCGAGCGTGTTGGCGTTCGCCATGTTGCTGGCGACCACGCGCTGGCGATCCATCGAGGCTCTCATGCCGGACAAGGCGGTGTAGATCAGGCGATCCATTGCAATTCTCCGATTGCGGGAGCCCGGTCAGCCGGGCTCCCGCGAAGGATCAGGTCCGCAGGTTGATGACGGTCTGAGAGATCTGGGTGGCGGTATCGATCGCCTTGGCATTCGCCTGGAAGTTGCGCTGGGCGGTAATCAGCCCGACCAGTTCTTCCGCGATATCGACGTTCGAACGCTCGAGCGCGCCCGAGGCGATCTTCCCGTACGCACCCGAACCACCCGTCCCGTAATTGGCCCCGCCGGAAAGGCCGGTGGCGACCCAGTTGGCGTCCCCGATCTTCTTGAGGCCGTTGGGCGAGATGAACGAGCCAAGCGCGATCGCACCGACCGGTTCCGACGTCCCGTCGGCATAGGAGGCCGAGACGGTGCCGACCTTATCGACGGTCACGCCGACGAAATCGGATCCATTGGCGTTCTGTGCGGGCAGCACCGCATCCTGAAGCGTGTTGCCGGTGACCGCCCCGTTCGCATCGACGGGGAAGAGTTGCAGCTTGTTGTTGCCCGAGTCCACGATCTCGCCCTGGCCGTTCAGCGTGAACGAGCCGGCGCGGGTATATTGCGTGGTGTTGTCGATCGGCGAGCGGGTGGTGAAGAACCCGTCACCGGTGATCGCGAGGTCGAGCGCGGAGCCGGTCTGTTCCACCGGGCCGAGCGAGAAGTTCTGCGTGATCGACTTCACCGAGGCGCCGATGCCCTGGATCATCTTGGGATTGCTGAGCGAAGTCCCGGCGACGATTTCGGAAAACTCGGTGCGGCTCCGCTTGAAGCCGTAGGTTTCCGAGTTTGCGATATTGTGGGCGATGGTGCCGAGCGAGGTCTGCGCGTTCTTGAGACCGTTCAGCGAGGTATAGAAGGACATGGACGATACTCCTTTAAGATAGGGGGCGGCGCAAAGGCCGGGAAAAGGTCAGGCGGCAGTCTGTGCGGATTTCGTGGTGTCGATCAGCTGGTCGAGCTTCTTGGCGATCATCTCGAGCTGGGCGTTGGTTTCGGCCGATCCGGCAAGCGCGGAAAACTGGGCCATCTGCGCCAGCATGTCCTTGTTATCGACCGGGTCGAAAGGGTCCTGCTGCTGCATCTGCACGGTCAGCAATTTGAGGAAATCACCCTGGCCGAGCGAATCCATGCCGCGGCCCTGGGTCTGGCCCAAACCGCTGGATGCCGCGTTCGAGATCGCGGGGTTGTTCAAGATGGCGACCATTATTTCATCCTCATCGTTTCAAGCATCAGCTGCTTGGCGGTCGAGAGGGCCTCGACCATGTTGGAATACTGGCGCGAGGCTTCGAGCATCTCGACCATCTCGGCGTTCTCATCGACCGGGGCTTCCCAGACATCGCCGTTCTCGTCGGCCAAGGGATGGCCCGGATCGTGGCGGCGGATCGGCGCGACATCTTCACGCACCACCCCGCCGACGCGGACCGAGGACATCCCCGTCGCGGTGTTCAGTTCCTCGGCGAAGACGGTGCGCATCGGGCGATAGGCCTGCGCCTCGCTGCCCGCGACCGAACCCGCATTGGCGAGGTTGGACGCCGCCGTATTCATGCGCACGAGCTGTGCGGACATGGCGCGATGGCCCATGTCGAAGAAGGAGGTGGGACCGGGCATCTCTTATTCTCCCCTGATCGCGCGAGTCACGGTTTCGACCCGTCCGCGCAGGAAGTTGAGCGTGGCGGTGTAGGCGACGGCGTTTTCCGCGAACGCGGTCTGCTCGGTCGCCATTTCGACGGTATTGCCATCGAGGCTCGCCATGGTGGGGATGCGATATTTGACCGCGCCCTCGCTGGCCCGCTCGGCCTCGACGCCGCCGAGCCGCGCCTGAAGCGCGCTGCCGAAATCGACGTCGCGCGCCTTGTAGCCGGGTGTGGCGGCATTCGCGATGTTGGAGCCGAGCACGCTCATGCGCTGCGACCGGATTTCCAGGGCGGCGCCGTGGATACCGAACAGTCCTTCGCTCATATGTGCCTCCCGATACTGCCCGGACGATCCAGGCGCGATTGATTGCGCGAAAGGGGTAAGCAACAGGCGTGCCAAAACCGCCAAGGGGGTCCCGAGGCGGCAAGCCGGCACCTTTACCGGCAAGGGTTTGCCGGAAGGCGGCAAATGTCGGCCACGGGGTAAATCGCCGGTTTTCAAGGCCGTTCTTCCGCTCGAGATTTTACGCGACGGGAGTTCGCCCGACATGCAACACTGGTTCGATCCGATCGCGATCGGCATCGTCTTTCTGGGTACGCTGGCAGCCACCGTGCTGCGCTGCGGCCTCGTCGATGCGCGCCTCGCGTTCGCGACCGTGCGCGGCCTCGTCCAGCCCGCCTTCGACCCCGTCCAGGCGAAGGCCGAAGTGGCCAAGCAGATCACCGAGATCGCGAGCGACGGTTTCCTGCGCGCCGAGCCGCGCCATTTCGGCGATCAGGAATTCGACCGGCTGGCGGACATCCTGATAAGCCAGCGTTCGGCGGCATCGCTTCATGACGAGCACAGCAAATACCGCAGCCGCCGCGCCGACATCGCGAGCCGCGCGGTCCGCTTTCTCGATTGCGCGGCCGAGCTTGCGCCGGTCATGGGTCTGGCTGGCACGCTGATCGCGCTGGGATCGTCGCGCGGTGGCGGCGCGGTCACGGGCGCGGTCGCCGGTGCTGCGGCGGGTGGCCTGGTCGAATCGATCGCGATGGCGGTGGTGACGACGCTGTACGGCCTGCTCGCGGCCAATTTCCTGTTCGCCCCGCTCTCCAACGCGGTCCAGCGCCGGGCGAGGGCCGAAGAGCGTGACCGCGATGCCGTGCTCGACTGGCTCGAGAAAGGTTTGCGCGGTATCGACGGCAAGGCCGCTCCGCATTCGGGCGAAAGCGACGCTTCTCCTGAAAAGACGCCCAAGGCGAAAGCCGCGTGATCGCGCGTCTGGGATCGGGCTGGCAGACGATCACCGCCGATCTGGCGCTGATCCTGTTCCTCGTCACTGCACAGGCGACCGTGTCCGAACCGGCCTTGTCGGGCGACCTGCCGCCCCCGCAGGAATCCGAGCCCGCGCCTACTCCCACTCCCACCCCTCATGCCGTCGAAGGCTCGGGGATGGCGGTGTTCCGTCCCGGCCCGGGGCTCGACCTCAAGAAGTGGCTGGCGGAGACGCGGACCGACGATCGCCAGAGCGTCACCGCGATCGTCCGCTTCCCCGCGGACGGGCGCGGCGCGGCGATGGGCCGGGCCGAACGCCTGATGGCCGCGCTGGAAGAGGCAGGGGCACGCCCGCGCCTCGTCATCGAACCCGCGCAGGAGGCCGAGACGCTGGTCGTGATCGGTTACGAAGGCGCGTCCTGACCGCTGATGCCAGCGCTGGCACGGCTCTTGCTAATACTCGCGCATATCCCTTTCACGCAAAGGATCCGCCATGCGCCTTCATTCTTTCCCGCTTCGGCACGCCCCCCTCGGGCTTGCCCTCCTCGCCGCCCCGGTCCTGGCCGCGGCCCCGATGGACCTCTCGATCATCGACCGCGCGGTCGCCGATTTCACCGGTGCGCCGCAGGGCCAGCCGGGCGGCGCCAAGCTGCCGGTCGACCGGCGCCTGCGACTCGACCCGTGCACCGGCCCGCTCGATCTGAGCTGGTTCGGCCGCGACCAGCGTTCGGTCCAGGTGACCTGTCCCCAAAACGGCTGGAAGATCTATGTCGCGGTCGACGGTGCGGCATCCACCCCTGCCCGCCGCAGCGCGCAGACGGGCGGTTTTTCCGGGGAAACCATCGTCAATCGCGGCGAAGGCGTGACCATCCTTGCACGCGGCAGCGGCTTCACGCTGACGCGCCAGGGCGAGGCGCTGGAAGCGGGTGCCATGGGCGAATGGATCAAGATCAGGCCCGTGGGCGAGAAGAAAGCGGTGCTGCGCGCCCAGGTGCTGCGCCCCGGTCAGGTCGGCATGGAATTGCCGTAGCGGCAAAAAAGATTGCCGGGCCGTTAAAATCGGTTTGGCGGTGCCGTTCTACTGATCGAACAGACAGCGGAGCGTTACCATGCGTATCGGATCAGTGGACCTTTCAGGAGCAATTGCGCGTGCCAACGCAGCCGTAACTCCTGCCGGCCGCGCCGCCTCCTCGCAGAAAGCGGCAAGCGACCCCCGATCGGCACAGGCCCCCATTTCGACTTCGGTCTCGACTGCCGGATCGTCCGCCCCGATCGACCAGGATCGGGTGAAAGAAATCCGCAAGGCGCTTGAAACCGACAAATACCCCCTCGTCCCAGCCCAGATCGCCGATGCGCTGATCGCGGCTGAACTTTACGGGAAGATCGCGCGATGAGCCGCACCAAGGAAGTTCTCACCACGCTGCGGCAAATGCTTGCCCTGCTCGAAGGCGAACGGCAGGCGCTTGCCGCCATGGATCTCGACCGGATTTCCAATTGCACTTCGGGCAAGATGCAGATCTGCGAGAAGCTGGAAGCGGTGGAGCGCGGCGATCTCGACGAGGAATGCCTCGGCCTGCTCGACGCGGTCAAGCGCCTCAACGAGATCAACCGCCGCCTGCGCAATCTCATCGCGACCAATGTGCAGAACCGCCTCAGCGCCCTGACCGGTTCGGGCCAGGCCTATGCCGCCGCCCCCCGCGCCGCCTACATGGCCGCACACGCCTGACCGCTTTCGCGTGCCGCTCTGATTGGCACGCCTCTTGCTGACACTGCCCGGTAAGCCAAACCGGGAGGCCGTGTGCCCACTGTCAGTCCAGTCCAGACCAGCAGCGTCCAGTCCGCGATCTCGCAGGCGGCGCAGCGTACGGGAGTCGATTTCGACTATCTCGTCGCACAGGCGCGACTGGAATCCGGGCTCGACCCGTCGGCCAAGGCGCGGACCTCCAGCGCGTCGGGCCTCTATCAGTTCATCGATTCCACCTGGCTCAACACGCTCGATCGGCATGGGGCGAAGCACGGCATGGCCTGGGCGGACGATGCGATCGGTCCCGGTGGCCGCGTCGCCGATCCCACCACGCGCTCGCATTTGCTCTCGCTGCGCTACGATGCGGACACCGCATCGCTGATGGCTGCGGAGCTGACGCGCGACAATGCCAATGGCCTGCGCGCCCATCTCGGGCGCGAACCGCAACCGCCCGAACTCTACCTCGCCCATTTCCTCGGCCTCGGCGGCGCGCAACGCTTCCTCGGCGCGCTCGACAGCAATCCGAACCAGTCCGCCGCCGCGCTGATGCCGCAGGCGGCCAGCGCCAATCGATCGATCTTCTATTCGGGCGGCGCCCCGCGCTCGGTCGGTGAGGTCATGCAGGTAATGCGCGACAAGGTTGCCGCCGCTTACGGGCAGGACGGGCTCCCGCAGACCTTCTCCGCCAGCAACCCGCAATTCGCAGGCTTCGTACCGCCCGCCCGCTATACCGCGCACAGCGCCGCCTTCGCCAATGGCGGCCAGGCGCCCGCACCGGCCCCATCCGGCCCCGCCCCGCGCCCGTCCATGGCGGAAACGCTGAAAGCGACCTTCGCGGGCAGCGATCCCATCTCCAACCGCGCGACACAGAAAGTCGCCGCGGCCTACGGTAAATTCAAGGCCTTCGGACTATGACATTGCGCAACGCCTTCAGCCCGGCGCTCGCGCTGCCGATCGGCATTCTCACCATCATCCTCCTGATGGTGATGCCGATCCCCGCGATCCTGCTCGACCTGTTCTTCGTGCTCAATATCGCGCTGTCGGTCTCGGTCCTGATGGCGGCGATGAACGCGCAGAAGCCGCTCGATTTCTCCAGCTTCCCCTCGGTGCTCCTGTTCGCGACGCTGCTCAGGCTCGCGCTCAACGTCGCCTCGACCCGCATCGTGCTCCTGAACGGACATGAAGGCGGCGCGGCGGCGGGCAAGGTGATCGAGGCGTTCGGTGAATTCCTCATCGGCGGCAATTTCGCCGTCGGCATCTTCGTCTTCCTCATCCTGATGATCATCAACCTGATGGTCGTGACGAAGGGCGCGGGCCGCGTGTCGGAAGTGTCCGCGCGCTTCACGCTCGATGCCCTGCCCGGCAAGCAGATGGCGATCGACAGCGATCTCGCCGCAGGGCTCATGACCGCCGAGGAGGCCAAGGCCCGCCGCCGCGAGGTCGCGACCGAGGCCGATTTCTACGGTTCGATGGACGGTGCCAGCAAGTTCGTGAAAGGCGATGCGGTCGCCGCGCTGCTGATCCTGCTGATCAACGTCATCGCCGGGCTAGTGCTGGGCATGACCAGCCACGGCCTGTCCGCTGGCGAGGCGGGCGCGCTCTACGTCACGCTGGCGGTGGGCGATGCGCTGGTCGCCTCGGTCCCGGCGCTGCTGCTCTCGATCGCCGCCGCCGTGATCGTGACCCGCGTCTCCGACACGCGCGACCTGACCGGCCAGATCGGCGGCCAGTTCGCCGATCCCAAGATCTGGCTGCCGGTCGCCTGCATCCTGTTCGCCATCGGCTGCATTCCGGCCATGCCGCAGATGATCTTCCTGCCCCTGTCGGGTGGCGCGTTCCTGCTGTGGCGCGGCCTCAAGAACCGCAAGGCGATCCAGGAAGCCTATGTCGAGCCGGTCGCCGCGCCCGATCCTTCGAAGATCACCATCGACGAAGTCACCGACCAGACGCTGGTGACGATCCAGCTCGGCTATGGCCTGATCCATCTCACCGACGAGAAGCACGGCGCCCCGCTGATCGCGCGGCTCACCGGCCTGCGCAAGCAGATGTGCCAGAATTTCGGCTTCGTCATCCCGCCCTTCCGGATCGAGGACAGTTTCGAGGTCGATCCCGAGGGCTATCGCATCACGCTCGGCGGGACGCCGATCGGCAGCGGGAAACTGCGCGCCAACCGCCTGCTCGCCATCGATACGGGCGAAGTCATGCACAGCCACGCCGTTCCGGGCGAAGCGACGGTCGATCCCAGCTTCGGCTGCCCGGCGCTCTGGATCGAGGCGGGATCGCGCGACCTCGCCGTGGCGGAAGGCTATCTGGTGGTCGACGCCGAAAGCGTCATCGCGACGCAGATCAGCCAGTTGCTCGCCGGTCGCGCCGCCGATCTCCTCGGCCCCGACCAGGTGCGCGACCTCGTCGATTTCCTGCGTGGCCGCCATGGCCAGCTGATCGAGACGGTCACGCCGCAGCCGCTGTCGCTGGCCGCGCTGACGCGGGTACTCAAATCGCTGCTGCTCGACGGAATTTCGCTGCGCCACGCGCTGCGCATTTTCTCCAGCCTCTCCCAGGCCGCGCAGCAGACCAACGAACACGAACGCCTGATCGACCTCATCCGCGCCGATCTCGGATCGATGCTGGTGGGCGATATCTGCCCGCCCGATGCCAAACTGCCCGTCATCACGCTCGCCGCCCAGCTCGAAGAGATGGTGGTCGGCGGAATGCAGGATCCGGCGAGCGGCGAGATCATCATCGAGCCCGACCTCGCCCGGTCGATCGGCGAGCGCATCGGCGCCATTCTGCAACAGCGCCATCCCGACGCCACGGCCCCGGCCCTGATCGTCCAGCCCCGCGCCCGCCGCGCGCTGGCCGGTCTGCTGAAGCTGCGCGCACCCGGAGTGGTGGTGCTTTCGATCAACGAACTTCCTTCCGCACAGCCGATCGAGGTGATCGCGGTGATCGGTGGCGAAAGCCCTGAAATCCCGACCTCCGATCCTGGCGTCCAGTCCACCGCCTACAGCCCCGAAATGGAGACACTCGCGGCATGAAGCACGACCATTCCTCCTTCACCGCGCAATCGACCGCGAAGCGAGCCTATGGCACTGACGCGACTGCGCGCATCGCCCAGTTCATGCCCATGGTCCGCAAGCTGGCGTGGTATTACGAAAGCAGCTGCGGCGGATCGCTCGATGTCGACGATCTGCAACAGGCGGGCCTGATCGCGCTGACCGAATGCGCCCAGCGCCACGACCGGCCCAATGATGACGGGTTCGCCGCCTATGCCAAGATGCGGGTGCGCGGCGCGATGATCGATCTCCTGCGCAGCCAGTCCAACCTGGCGCGCGGGGCAGCGGCGCTCGGCCGCCGGATCGAGCGCGCGGCGGACGAGTTGCGCGACCAGCTGAAACGCGATCCCTCGCCCAAGGAACTGGCGCGCGCGCTCGGCCTCTCGCTCGACGAACTGCACGAGGCGCGGATGCAACTCGCCACTTCGACCCATTCGATCGACGACATGTATTCCGACAGCGATGCCGCTTTCGGCAGCGAGGAACCGGATGCCGAGGCCGGTCTGTTGCAGATGGAGGACCGCGAGGCGCTGATCGCGGCCATCGCCGCCCTGCCCGAGCGCTTGCAACTCATCATCAAGCTGCATTTCGTCGAGGAGCTGAACCTCACCGAAATCGCTGCCATCCTCGATATCAGCGTGCCGCGCGTTCACCAGCTTAAATCCTCGGCGCTCGAGAAATTGCGCCTGAAGATCGCCGGGTCGGACGAAGACTGACCGCGCGTTCCGCCCTATCCGGGGGCGGCCCTACTCGGTTTTGGCCGATCCGATCATGCTCATCGCGTCGCCTTCCACGGCGATGCGGATCGCCTCATTGGTGCTCGCCACATCCAGCCGCGTCATCAGGTTGGCGCGATGCGCCTCCACCGTGCGCGGGCTGATCCCGAGATGGCGTGCGATCGCCTTGCTGGTTCCGTGGTCGAGCATACAGACGAGAATTTCATGCTCGCGCCGGCTCAGCCGTTCGAGTTGCGCGCGCGCCTCTGCGACGCGGCGGCGTTTTTCGATCCGAGCGGGCAATTCCGCCGCGATCTGGCGATATTCCGCCATCACGTCCTCGGCCGCCAACGGCAGCGCCAGATAGGACGCGACCCCCGCCTGCATGGCGCGCACGATCGTCACGCGATTCGGGGCTTCGGAATAGACAATCACCGGAAGGCAGGACGTGCGCTCGACATGGGTCATCAGCCTGTCGATCACATCATCCCGGTCGTGGGCCAGGATCAGCCCGTCGGCAGCCGTGTATTGCGCGAACTCTTCCAGCGATTCAAACGGTTCGGCGTGAGCGTCCTGCTCCGTCAAAACGCGACCGATCTGGGTACGGCGCGCCGCATCCGCATCGATGACGAAAATCTTGAGCATCTCTGCGTACCCCTACCGCGCGCCATCCAGCGTTCGCCGGCCAGTCATGAACGCATGGTTACCCGATAAGGCACGTCAAGAATACGTCCTTCGTAGATTTACGTAATTGCAAGTATTGGCCTGCCCTCATCCCCCTCTCGGGGCATCCCGCGCTCCTACAGCCTGGCGTCTACGCTGCGAACGCCACCGCGACGTCGCGAAAGTCCTGGCGCAGTTCCGCGATGCGCGAAAGGTCGATCTCCCGGATCGAATCCAGCAGCAGCAATTTGGCCCCGCCGTAAAACTGGAGGAGACTGTCCGCCATCGGCGCGGTGCGATCGACGCCCAGTTCGAGCGCGGTCAGCGCGGTGATCGCGCGGGTCAGGGAACGGCTGCGCGCCGCGCGATCGCCGCGCATCTCCGCGAATTCCAGCGCGCCGAGCGTCTGGATGAAATCCTCGATGCAGAACAGGACAAGGTTCTCGCGCGAGCTGCCCATGAGGCGCGCGTCGAAATCGGCTTCGCGATAGGCGTCGCGGGGCTTGGTGCGGGCCAGCATATCAGTCTTTCTGTGCGTTCCAGACGTCGATCTGCGATTGCAGGAACGACAGGGTGGATTGCGATGCGGCGACCTTGCTGTCGACCTTGGCGAAGCGCGCGACCATCGTGCTGCGCAGCGTCTCCATCTGCTCGGTGAGCTTTTCGAGATCGCGATCCACGGTCTTGGCCTGCGACTGGTAGCGCGCGATCGATCCGCCGAGCGAGCCGGGATCGGTCGATGTCGTGTTCGCGCGGGCGATCCGGTCGATGGTGGAAAAGACGCCGTTGATCCCGGTGGTGAACATGGCCGAGACGCCGGCGGCATCGCGTTCGATCACTTCGGTCAGGCGCTTGGTATCGAGCGTGAAGCTGCCGTCCCGACCGATCGACAGGCCCAATTCGGCGAGCGTGCGGGGCGATCCGGCAGGCGCATTGGGCATGATCTCGATCGTGCCGAGGCCCGAAAGCGTGCGGCTGAGCCCGCGAGCGCCGGTGTCGCGCGCAAGGTCGCCGCTCTTGGGATCGACCGCTTCGCGCAAAGAGCCCACGATTTCGTTCAGCGCGCCGGTGATGTCCTGCATCACGCTGATCAGCGCGGGCTTGGAATTGGAAAAGGTCACTGTCGCGGGCGCGCCCACATTGGTGGCGGTCAGTTCGAGCGAGAGGCCGGGGGCGGCGCTGGCGATCGTGTTGCTGGCACTGGTTCGCGCGATCCCGTCGAGCGTGTATTTCGCATCGGCCGAAGCCTGCACCAGCCGCGCGGGATCGGAACCGGGACGCCAGGCAAGAGAGGACAGGCCGGGTTCGGCAGAATCCTCGGCGACATCGATCACGAAGCCGTTCTTCTCGCCTTCCGCTCCCTTGATGACGAGCTGGGCGCCCGCATCGGTCTGGGCGACATAGGCCGAAAGCCCGGCGTTCTGGGAATTGATCGCGCCTGCAACCTCGGCAAGCGTCGCGCCGGGCGCGAAGGTGAGTTCGAGCGGCGTGCGCGCGGTATCTTCGGTGAAGCCCGCATTGGTGGTCGCGCCGAACCGGATCGTCATGGTCCCCGCCCCGACGCTCGCGGTCGAGCTGTCATAGGTCGGGGTGGTCATGGTCTGCGTCTTGGCGAGCTGCGTCACCTCGAGCGAATAGATGCCCTTGCCCTGGCTTCCGACGGGCGCGGACACCTTGGCGACGGCGGAATTGGTGATGCTCGGCGTGGGCGCCAGATCGCCCGTGCGGAGGCGATCGCCCAGCGCGCTGGCGAACTGGCTCAGCGAGCTGCGGATCGATCCCGCAAGCGAGATCTGGCGTTCGAGCGTTTCCGATTTCTGCGTCAGCCGCGCATTGCGCCCCGCGAACTGCGCCTCGGCCAATTGCGAGGCGAGCCCTGTCATGTCGATTCCGCTGCCTATGCCCAGCGAATTGGCGATATTGGATGCGGAGACATTCATGGCATCTATAACGGCGCTGCCGCCCCCTGATTAACCGCCGGAGCCACCGATACGCGCCCTTCGGTGTCGAAGCGCAGCGCCTCGGGCACGTCGATTTCGGGCCGGAGCGGGGTTTCGCCGCGCTTGAGGCTCATGACATAGGCGAGGACCGACGCGATCGCGCCGTAGAGATCCTCGCAGATCACCTGGCGTTCGCGCGTCGTGTAATAGACCGAGCGCGCCAGCTGCGGATATTCGAGCGTCGGCAGTTCCATCTCGCGCGCCAGTTCCTTCATCGCCATCGCCTTGTCGCCCCGCCCCTTGGCAAGGACGATCGGCGCGGACGCCTTCAGCGGGTCGTAGGTCAGCGCGACGGCGAAATGGGTCGGGTTGGTGATGACGAACTGGGCATCGCGCATCGCACCCGCGACGGACCCCGTGGCGATATCGCGCTGGCGCTGGCGGCGCGCGGCCTTCATTTCGGGCGAGCCTTCGCTCTCCTTGTTCTCGTCGCGCATTTCCTGATGCGTCATCTTCAGGCGGCCCTGCTGGCGCACCCACTGGATCGGCAGATCGACCAGCGCGATGATGACGAGCCCGCCCGACAGAGCGAAGATCAGCGATACGATCGCATCCCAGGCAGCGGTCAATTGGGCCGACAGATTGCCCCGCCCCAGCCCGATCAACGTCTCCATGCTGGAATACCACCACCACAGGGCGATCGCGCCGAGAAGGATGATCTTGAGCAGGCCCTTGCCCATCTCGATCGCACCCTGCGGTCCGAACATGCGCTTCAACCCGTTCAGCGGATTGATGCGATTGCCCTTGGCCTTGAGATTGTCGGTCACGAAGCGCCCCCGCCCGAAGGCGAGCTGCGAGATCAGCGTGACGATGATGACCGGCACCGCCAGCGTGAGGATGGCGGGCACGGTCAGCAACAGCCCTTCCATCAACAGCGTCCCGGGGCCGAAATCGCGCAGGTCGCGCACGTCGAACTGGAACGCTTCGCGCGCCAGACCCTGGAGATCGCCCAGGAGCCAGGGCCCCGCAAAGGCGAGCCAGGCACCGCCGAGCAGCATGACGACCGCCGTGCCCGCATCCTTGGAGCGGAGGACGTCGCCCTTCTTCGCGGCATCGGTCAGCCGCTTTTCAGTCGGTGCGAAAGTCTTTTCGCCTGCCGGTTGCTCGCTCATCGGTCCAGCACGCTTTCCGTCTCGTCGAGCCCATCGGCGACGAGACCGGTGAACTGGTCATAGATCAGCGGGGCGGAAATGATCAGCGCCGCGAGCCCGGCGAGGACGCCCGCGGGCAGGCCGAGCGCGAACAGGTTGAGCGAGGGGGCCGAGCGGCTGAGAATGCCGGTCAGCACCTGGACCAGCAGCAGGATCAGCGTGACGGGCAGCGCGATCCTCAGCGCGGTTTCGAACATGAAACTGGCGAAACCGGCAATGGCGGCAAAGCGGTCGGGGCCGAGCCAGGTCTGGCCGGGCGGAAAGGCGTTGTAGCTTTCGGTTACGAGAGCGATCCAATGGAGGTGCGCGCCCGTCGCGAGGAAGATGAGCGTCAGCACGATGATGAAATACTGGCCGAACGCGGTGGTCGTGCCGCCCGAGCCGGGATCGGTCGTCATCGCCATGCTCATCCCCATTCCCCCGCCGATCAGTTCGGCGGCCACGGTGGGCGCGGCAAAGGCGAGCTGGAGGACGAAGCCCAGAGCGAGGCCGACGATCACCTCGCCCGCGATCGCCAGCATTCCTTCGGCGCTGATGAGGGCTTCGGGGGTCTGCACGTTGGGCATCCAGATCGATACGAAGATGGCCAAGGCCCCCGTCATCGTGACGCGAACCGCGACGGGCACGGCGGAGGCACCGAAAAACGGCGCGGCTAGCAGAGCGGCACCCAGGCGCGTCATCAGGAAGACGACCCGCCACATGTCCTGCTCAAGCGCACCAAGTCCGAAATCGAGCCCGATCACGTGCCTGGTCTCAGCCGCCCATCCGCGCGATTTCGGCGAAGATGTCCTGCGTGAAATCGCCGACCAGCGCCATCATCGACGCGCCGAGGATCACCAGCACGAAAGCCACCGCACCCAGCTTCGGGACGAAGGTCAGGGTCTGTTCGTTGACCGAGGTCGCGGCCTGCACGAGGCCGATCACCAGACCGATGGCGAGGCTCGCCAGCAGGATCGGCGCGGCGACCAGCGCGGCGATCCACAACATGCGATCGGCCATCGAGAGGAGGAGGGCACTTTCATCCATTGTCAGATCATCCGAAACTTGAGGCGAGCGAACCCATCAGCAGCGCCCAGCCGTCGACGAGGACGAAGAGCAGGAGCTTGAAGGGCAGCGAAACGATCATCGGGCTCATCATCATCATGCCGAGGCTCATCAGCACGCTGGAAACGACCAGGTCGATTACGAGAAAGGGAAGGAACAGCATGAAGCCGATCTGGAAGGCGGTCTTCAATTCGCTGGTCACGAAGGCGGGCAGCAGGATCGAGAACGGCACGTCCTGGGGCGACGCGAACTGCCCGGCATCCGCGATATCGGCGAACATCTTGAGATCGTATTCGCGGGTCTGGCGGATCATGAAGCCGTGGAACTGGTCGCCCGCCCGCTCGATCGCGACCTCGGCACCGATCTGGCCCGCCGAATAGGGCGCGATCGCGTTCTGGTTCACGTTCTCCAGCGTCGGCGCCATGATGAAGAGCGACAGGAACAGGCTGATCCCGATCAGCACCTGGTTGGGCGGCGATTGCTGAAGGCCCAGGGCCTGACGCAGGATCGCGAGCACCACGATAATGCGCGTGAAGCTGGTCATCATCAGAAGAAGCGCGGGCAGGATCGTCAGCAAGCCCATCACCAGCAGCAGCTGGAGCGACAGGCTCAACGGTTCGCCACCGGCACCCGACAACTGGCCGAACGCGCGGTCGAGAGCGCCCGAGACGGCGGTATCGCCCCCGGTGACGGCCGCGGCGCCGACCTGCGCATTGACGAGCGCGGGGTAGCTCAGTGCGACGACAGCCGCGCCCGCCTTGAAAAGACGCGCGATCACTGGACGATTTCCTGCGAGGTCGGAGTTTCGTCCGGGTTTTCCGCGGGGCGGGCGGGCGCTTCGGCGAGGCGGGTGAGGCCGCCCTTGGAGGTCGAGACGAGGATTTCGCGACCGTGGAATTCGATCACCGCGAGGCGCAGCGTGGGCGACAGCATCGTCGTCTCCACGATCCGCACCGCCTTGGTGCCCGCCGCAGGTGCGCCGAACTGGCCCTGCATCTTCTTGGCAAGCTTCAACGTGCCCCAGATCATGAGGCCGATCAGCGGCAGCAGGACCAGAAGCTTGAGGATGTACCAGAACATCAGATGGCTTCTTCCACGTTCTGGATGGGGGTGGCGCTGATCGGCGGGGCGCGGCGTTCCGACGAGGCATCGCCCGAAGCGCCGACCAGTTCGAGCACGCGGATGGCGAAGCGATTGCCCTGCGCCACCACTTCGCCGCGGGCGATAAGCTTGCCGTTAACCATAATATCCAACGGGTCGTCGGTGAGCCGGTCGAGCTCGATCACGCTGGACTCGCCCAGGGCAAGCACGTCGCGCAAGCGCATGTTCTTGCGGCCCAGTTCCACCGTCAGGCGGACGTCGATATCCTGGATCAGGCTGAAGCCGTCGTTCAAAAAGGACATGTCAGAAATTCCCCGTAAAATTCGTCTGCGTGAGTTCCATGGCGACGCGATCGTCGAGCTCGCCGACGCTGCCATGGGCGATCGTGGTGTTGCCGATCAGGACCGGCACGTTGCGTTGAATGGCGACCGGGATCATCGACCCTTCGGTCAGCTGCGCGATGCGCGAGATCGCCATCGGCACGTCGACCAGCACCGCGCGCAGCGGCAGTTCGACATGGCCGATCGCCGACCCGTCGAGGCCGCGCGCGCCGATCGAGCGGCCGGTGGCGGGCGATACCGCGCGCGCGCCGACCAGATCTTTCAAGGTGGCCTGGCACAGGGCGAAGCGGATCGAAAAGCTGCTCGCCGCGCCCTTGGGCGTCGCGGTGAGGACCACTGTCCAGACCTTGTCGTTACCCGCAAAGGGCATGATCTCATGCGCGTGTTCGCCCGTCGAGCTGATGGCGAATTCGCGGCGGTCGCTGGCGCGCTGCAACAGCGAGGCGATCTTGGCTTCGAACTGGCGGGCGAAACAGGCCGCCGAAGAAGGTAGCGTGTGGCAATCCTCGTCCACCTCGCCCGTGCCGCCCAGGATACGTTCGAACTGGGCGACCAGCTCGCCGACGCTCGTCGAAACCAGCGCGCCGCGCTTGTCCTGGCCGAGCGAATAGAAGCCGTGGAGCCCGCCTGCGCCCAATTGGGCCAGCCAGTCCGCCGCGGGCGCGCAAGCGACCGAACCCATCGTCACCGTCAGCCCGCGATTGTCGCATAATTCGGCCAGCAGAGGCTGGGCCTGATCGGCGATCTGGCGGACGAAGCGCGTGAATTCGGCTTCGAGGTCGATCGGCGTCGCGGCGCGGCTCAACAGCTCGTCGCAATGACGGGCAGCGCGCGCGGCCTGGGCCGTATTGGGGAAGCTTTCAGAGATCATTGGACGATGAAGGAACGGAAATAGACGTTCTCGACGCCGCCGAAGCCTTCACGCTCCTCCAGCACCTCGTTCATCGCCTTGGTCAGACGCTTTTGCAGCTCTTCCTTGCCGTGCACCTCGATCAGGCTCATCTCGTCGGTGGCGGCCAGTTCGGCCAGCACGCGCGAGCGCAGCGCGGTTTCATGCTCCTGCAACCACATCAGCACGCGGCCGTCATAATTGGTGGAAGCGGCGATGCTGACCTGCACCAGCGCCGTGCCCCCGGCGAGGTTGGAGGTGAACTCGTCGGTGAAATTGTAATAGGCGGTGCGATATTTGCTGCCGCCCTTGCCGGGGACGAATTCGACCTTGTCCTTCTCGCCTTCGGCAGCGCCGAAGGGATAGGGATCTTCCTCGCCCTTGAGGACGAGCTTGGGCGTGTCGTCTTCCTCTACATGGGCGGCATTGCCCAGCATCCCCATGGCGAAGGCGCCATAGGTGCCGCCGCCGCCCACGCCCAAGAGGACGATCGCGATCAGCGCCTTCTTCATGAAACCGCCCTTCTTCTTGGGCTCTGCGGTATCGGTCTTGGCGTCGGACATGATTTATCCCTGTTCTTCGGAATCGTGTTGTGCGGATCAGGCGTAGCGACCGTCGTCGCTCGTGGGCTGACGGTCGGAAGCGGCGGAATTGCGGGCGTGGAGCGGCTGGCCGTCAGCGCGGCTGCGCTCGCGGCCCTGCCCCTCGCGCTGGGAATGGGCGTTGCCGGAAGCGGCCTGGCCGGACGTGTCGGCGGCGGAGGCGTTCGCGCCATGGCCATTGCTCTGGCCGGTGGTCTGCCCGTTATTCTGACCGGTGTTCTGACCCCCGTTCTGCGCTGTATTCTGGCCGCCGTTCTGCTGGGCTTCGGCGCTGCGCTGCACGGTGCGATCGCCCGCCATGGCGGCGGCGCGGTCATTGGCGAGCGCGGCGGCAAGCGCGCGCTGCGCCTCGCCATCCTTGGCCGCGACTTCGACCTGGAGCGTGTCGCTGATGCGGTCGATAGCAATCGAAAGCTCGCCGAATTCCTTGTGCATCACCGCCAGCGCCGCGGTCGGCACCACGCCGAAATCGCGCGCGGCGGAAAGGCGATCGACCATGCGGGCGATCGAATCGATGGCGGCGAAGGCGTCGGGCCGGGCAAGGTCGGCGGCGCGGGTCACGGCTTCGGTCTGCATGGGCGCGGTGGGCTGCCCAACCGAAGCGGCGATCGCAGGTTCGGGGCGGATGGCGTCGGCAGGGGCGGCAACGCGCGCGCTAGCCTGGACGGGTTCGACCGGGCGCGCGGTCTCCGGCTCGCCTTCCGATGAGGACGCTGCGACCGTCGCAATCGCGGCGGCCTGCACGGTCGGAGCGGGCTTGGCCTCGCCCTTCACCGCGCTTGCGGGCAGAACGGCGGCGACCGCCTGCGCGGAGGCTTGGGAAACGGCAACGGATTTGCGGATTGCTGCGGGCGCCGGGTTCGGGCCCATATCCTTCGGCGCGATGTCGTTCGGCGCAGCGTCCTTCGCGGCCAGAATGGCGCGCGCCGTGTCGCTGGCCGCCACGGGAAGCGTCTTGGCGGAGGCGGTTTCGAGATGGGCCGAGACCGAAACCGTCGTGGTCGGGCGGGCGGCGATGGTGATCGCGGCGATCGGCGCGCGCTCGATCGAGGCGGCAGGCATTGCGGCGATCGATACCGGAGCACTCGCCACGGCCTGTGCCGTGATCGGCGAAGCGGAAGGTGCCACCGTGGCAGTAACCGGCGCCGCCGCCTTGGGATCGACGAGACCGCCGATGGCGCGCGCGATCTGCGCGTCCGCAACCGGCTTCGGCTGGATCGATACGGCATCAGGCTGCGCCGCGTCCTTCGGTTCGGTTTTCGCCAGCGAGGGATGCGAGAGAACGGAAACCTGCTGGGGGATTGCGACCGGTTGGGCGAAGCGCGCCATGTCGAGGCGTCCCACCGGCAATTCGGCGACGGTCCCGGATTTTGGAGCCGAAGCGCCCTCCGCGGGGACGGTAAGTTGCAGCGGCAGGAGTCCCCGCTCCGGCTGGACGAAGCGCGCGATGTCGAGGCGGCCAGCGGGCAATTCGGCCACGGTCCCGGCATTGGCAGCCGAAGCGCCCTCTGCGGGCACGGTAATCTGCGACGGCAGGAGGCTCCGTTCCGGTTGAGCGAAGCGCGCCATGTCGAGGCGGCCAACGGGCAGTTCGGCCACGGTCCCGGCATTGGCAGCCGAAGCGTCCCCGGCGGGTGCGGAAATTTGCAGCGGCAGGAGCCCCGGCAAGGCCACCGGCAAAACCGGCAAGATCTTGCCGCTCGCTTTGCCGCCACCCTTGCCGCTTTCCGTGTCCGCCACGGCCAGCATGTCCTGCGCGTCCGCGCCCAGGGCGGGGATCGCAGCGTCTACCGGGGCGATCTGGACCAATTGGTCGAGGAGATTGGCAAAGCCGTCAAAAGCGCCATTCCCGGCACTATCGCCCGCATCACCCTCAGCCGAGAATTCAGCGGAAAAGCTGAGCTTGGAAGGCGTTTCGAGCGAGGTCAGGAAAGAGAGCGCGGCGGCGTTCATAGTGGTCTTCTCGTATCCGTGTGAATGTCACGGATATTCTATCAAGAAGCGTGCCAAACCCCGCGCGGGGCTCTCCCTATTGATGCGAGAGATGCGTGACGATCGCCTTAACGAGATCGCGCCGGTCCTCGACCGCGCGCTTTCTGCGGCGTTCGGACGCAGCCAGTTCCCCAAGCGTCGCGTCGGAACGCTTCTCCGCCTCGGCCGCCTGTTTCGAACTCACCGCCACCAGCTGTTCGAGCTGTTTCTGCATCGCCTTGCCGCTGCGCAGATCCATGCCCGTCAGCGCATCGTCCTTCTCCGCGTAGTGGCGCGCCAGCGATCGTGTGCGTTCCGCCACGCCGAACAGCCGCAGGCGCAGCGCCTCGGCCTCGGATGCGGCGAGCGCGGAGCGGCTCTTCTCCACCGTGCGGACGCGCTCGATCAATTTGGCGCGTTTCAGCTTGCGCTTGTCAGGCGGCATGGGCGATCAACTCCTGCATCTGATCCGCCGCATCGGCGAGCGTGACCTGATCGCGTGTCCCCTGGCTGAGGAAGGCGACCATGCGCGGATGGAGCGCGATCGCCTCGTCCAGCGTCCTGTCCGTTCCCGGACGATAGGCCCCCATCATCACGAGATCGCGATTGGCCTCGTATGCGGCGGTCAGCGCGCGGAAGCGACGCGCCGCCGCCTCGTGTTCGGGCGATACGATGTCGTTCATCACGCGGCTGAGCGAAGCGCCGATATCGACGGCGGGATATTGCCCGCGCTGCGCGATCTCGCGCGAGAGGACGATATGCCCATCCAAGATGGCGCGCGCGGTGTCCACCACCGGATCGTTCTGGTCGTCCCCATCGGCGAGCACGGTGTAGATCCCCGTGATCGAGCCGCCGCTTTCCGCCGAATTGCCCGCGCGTTCAATCAGCTTGGTGATGGTGGAAAGGGCCGACGGGGGATACCCGCGCGCCGCCCCCGGTTCGCCCAGCAGGATGCCGATCTCGCGCGCGGCGTGGGCCACGCGGGTGAGACTGTCCAATATAAGGAGCACGCGCTTGCCCTGCGATCGCAGATGCTCGGCGAGGCTGGTCGCCAGCATCGCGCCGCGCAGGCGCAGATTGGCGGCATGGTCGGCGGGCACGGCGACGATCGCGGTGCGGCCTGCACGCTCCCCGCCCATATAGCGATTGACGAAGTCGGACACTTCGCGCGCGCGCTCGCCGATCAGGCCGACGACGATGGCATCGGCATCCGCGCCGTGGACGATCATGTCCATCAGCACCGATTTGCCCACGCCCGATCCGGCCATGATGCCGATCCGCTGCCCCTCGCCGAAAGTCGTCAGCGCGTTCAGGGACCGGATGCCGACATCCAGCGGCTCGGTCACGCTCGACCGGTCGAGGGCGTCGACCCTGTAGCCGCCCGCGGGCCAGGGCACGCCGGTTCCGATCGGCCCCTTCCCGTCGATCGGGCGCCCCGCCCCGTCCACCGAACGGCCGAGGAAATCCTCGCCGACCGACAGCATTCCGGGATTGGCCTCAGGACGGACAACCGCACCGGGGCGCAGCAATACCGTATCGCCGAGCATCATCATCATCGTGTGGCCGTTGCGGAACCCGATCGTTTCCGCCCGGTGTTCGACTCCGCGTCCCTGCGCGATAGTGCACAGCGTCCCGATCGGAACGCCGAGGCCGGATACCTCGATCAGACCCCCGTCGCAGGCGACCACGCGGCCGAAGCGGCGCGGCGCGAGGTCGAGGCTGCCGCCGCCTGCGCATTCCTGAAGAGTGGTCTCGATCAGGGCGCGCATGAACCCAGCGCTTCCTCGATGGCGCGGCGCCATTGTTCGGGACCGTCCTCGACGCCCCCGTCTTCCGTTTCTACGCGCAATCCGCCACGCTCGACGCTGGCATCCGCCCTCAAATCGAGCGAGTCGGACACATGGTCCTTCACCAGAGCGAGATCGTCGGGGTGCAGGAGGATGGTGCGCTCGTCATGGCGGCGCTGGAACATCGCGGCGGCGGTCTCGATCCGGCGGGCGAGCCCGTCCATGTCGAGCGCCAAAGGAAGGATCGCATCCTCGCACAGCGCAAGGACGGTGGCGCGCAGGTTTTCCCGCAAGGACAGGGCGCTTTCCGCATCGAAGCGGGCGAAGGCGAGTTCGATCAGGGCCCGCTCCCGGCGCTCGCGCTGCATGGCCTCCTCGGCCTGCGCCAGCGCGGCGGCCTGTCCGTCGCGATAGCCGCTGGCGTAGGAATCCGCCAAGGGATCGGTCGGAACCGGATCGGGCTGGGCCTGATCGAGCTGGCCGGGGGCGGGCGCGCGCGAAAAGCGGTTGTTGGGGGTGAACGCCCCGGGACGCCCCAGAGAGGCGTAGGCAATCCTAGACATAATCGTCGTCGCCCGCGCCCATGATCAGATCGCCCTGCGCGATAAGCCTCTTCGCAATCGCGACGATTTCCTTCTGCGCGGAATCGACCTCGGTCTTCTTGACCCTTCCGCGACCTTCGATCTCGTCGCGCAATCCGTCCGCCGCGCGGCTCGACATGGCGGCGAAGAACTGTTCGCGCTGGATTTCCTCCAGCCCCTTGAGCGCCAGGATGAGGATATCGCTTTCGACCTCGCGCAGCAGCGTGCCGGTGCTCTTGGTGTCGAGAGCGAAGAGATGCTCGAACTTGAACATCTCGGTCTCGAGTTCCTTGGCGAGCTGTTTGTCGATCTTGCTGATCGACGGCATGACGCGCTTTTCCACGCTGCGGTGCGAACTGTTGATGATCGCGGCCGCCTGCTGGATCCCGCCCATGGTAAGGGGGATCGCCCCGTGGAGCCGTTCGATCTTGGCGTTGAGCGTCTGTTCGAGAATGGTGATCGCCTGGCGCGAAACCGGGCCGAGGCGCGCGACGCGGTGAAGCACCGGCGTGTGGAGATGTTCGGGCAATGCCGCGAGCGCGGCCGCGGCCACCTCGCTGTCGAGCTGCAACAGCAGGACCGCGATCGCCTGGGGGTTCTCGTCGGCGAGAATTTCGCCGATGATCTTGGGATCGAGCCAGCGCAGCAGGCCGAGCGCGGGCTGGGTCATCTCCTCTTCCTGCGGCGCGACTTGGCGCATCAGGTTCTCGGTCTTGACCTCGCCCACCGCGCCTTCGAGCATACGGCGCACGCTGTCGATGCGGCCATGGCCGGAAATCCCCTTGCCCTCGGTCGATTGCGAGAAGCCCGCGATCGCATCCGAGATGGCCTTGGGTTCGACCTCGCCCATCGCAACCATGGTGGTCGCGAGCAGGCGCAATTCGTCGGGCGTGAGCTGGCCGAGGATGAGCGAGGCATCCTCTTCGGCCAGCAGCATCACCATGATGGCCGCCTTGTCGATCCCCGCCAGAGCGGGGGGCAGGGCGAGCTCTTGCGCTTCGGCCTGGGTCACATCGGACTGGATCATGCCGCCTGTCCCTGATGGCTGTTATCGGAAAGAAGCAGGCGCAGAGCGCGCACGGCATCGTCGGGATTTTCGCGCGCGATGCGCTGGGCAAGCGCGATCTGGGCGTCCAGCGCCTCGCGATCGACGCCGGGATTGGGGGCCGGCGAATAGGTGCCGTCCGGGCCCTTCACCAGCACGGTCTCTTCGTCTTCCCCTTCGCTTTCGCTGGTCGGTTCAGTGCGGGCCTTCAGCGCCTTGATCGCGGGGCGCACCGCCAGAAGGAGCACCAGCAGGACCGCCAGGATGGCAACCCCGTTGCGCACCGCCATGGCGAACCAGCCGGTTTCGTAGAAGGGGATGGCCTCTTCCTCGATCTTTTCGAACGGACGCATGATCACGGTGACCTGATCGCCCCGGTCTGCACGCGCGCCGACGGCGGCGGTGACCAGTTCCTTGACCTTGTTGATGTCCGCCGCGCTCGCCTTGGCGAGAGCCGCCTGGTCGATGGCGACCGCGACCGAGAGATATTTGATCGATCCCGGCGTCAGGTTCGAGACCGACACTTCGCGGCCCATCTCGTAGACGCGCGTGGCGCTGCTTTCGCCCGTCTGGCCTGCGCCGCCCGCAGCCTGCCCGTCTTCGGGAGCGCGCTGTTCGGCCTCGGCATCGGCGGGTGGGGTGTTGGCGAGCACGCCCGGAATGCCGCCCGCCTGAGTGCTGGCGGTCTGCGATTGCTGCGTGGTCTCGCGACGGATCGTCCCGTCCTTGTCGTAGCTTTCGCGCGCGGAGGTGACCTCGTTCATGTCGAGCTCGACCTGGACCTGGGCGGAGAAGGCATCGGACCCGAACATGGGCGCGAGCAGCTGGTTGACCTGCGCGTTGAGCTTGGCTTCGAGCTGCGCCTGGAGATCCAGCCGCCCGCTATTGGGATCGCGCGCCTGGGTCAGAAGCTTGCCGTGCTGGTCCACCACCTTGACCGCATCGGTTCCCAGACCCGGCACCGATGCGGCGACGAGATTGGTGATCGCATTGACCTGGCTGTCGCCGAGCTGACGTCCGCGCGCCATGCGCACCATGACGGAGGCCGACGGATCGACCGCTTCGCGCACGAAGACGGAGCGTTCGGCCTTGGCGAGATGCACGCGTACCGACTCGACCCCGTCGATTTCCGCGATGGTCATTTCCAGTTCGCGTTCCTGCGCCGCGCGCAGGCGATCGCCCTCGAGGGTGCGGCTGGCACCCATCGGCAGGTTTTCGAGCATCTGCTGGCCGCTTTCGGGCGCCGCCAGCGAACCGTCGGACGCGACGAGCATCCGCGCGCGGTAGAGATCGTCCTCGCCCACGCTCAAGGCGCCTGAATTGTTGTCGATCGTATAGGCGATGCCTGCGGTGTCGAGCGTTTCGACGACACTCGCCCTATCGGCATCGTCAAGCGAGGAATAGAGCGTGCGCTGGGGCGCGGGCGACAGGGCCGCCCAGGTCAGCGCCAATACGCCGAGGCCCGCCGTACCGGCGAACCAGGGCAGCATCTTCCTTACGCCCGGCTGCGCCGTCAGCGCCTTGGCGCGATCGACGATGGTCCCACCGCTGAGATTGGCGGACATCCCGGCCTGGGCGGGCGCGCCTGCGGGAACGAGATTGCTCATCTATCAGATCCCCATCCGCATGGTTTCCTGATACGCGGACAACAGCTTGTTGCGCACCTGGAGAGTTGCTTCGAACGCCACGCCCGCTTCCTGGCGGGCCAGCATGACCTTGGCGATGTCGGTCGTCTCGCCGCGCTCGTAGGCCGCGGTAAGTTCGCCCGAACGGCTCTGCGCCGCATTGACGCTGTCGAGCGCGCCCTTGAGCGAATCGCCGAAACTGGTCGGTTGCGCCTCGGCGCCGCCGATCCCGCCCGCTTCGCTCGGTGCGGCGGGTTTCGCTTGGTGGAGATCGGTGAGGACCTTCGACCGATCGATGATCTGCTGGCGCAGGGCGATGATCTGTTCGATCGATCCCCCGCCGCCAATGCCGCCTACCGGGTTCATCGTGCCGCTCCCATAGCGATGCCGGCTTCACGGAAGGACGCCAGGCGATAGCGCAGGGTGCGCTCGCTGATGCCCAGCGCCCGCGCCGCATTGGCGCGGTGTCCGCCGACCGATTCAAGAGTGTCCATGATCGCGCGCGCTTCGCTGAGCTTCACGATCTTCGAAAGCTTCGCCGGGTTCGCCGGAGTGGCGTCCGCGACCCCCGCCACCACGCTGTCCATGATCGGCGTGACCGTGGCCGGTTCCTGCGCGACCGGGCGCGCGGCCATGTCGAACACGATGTGATGGGGCGCGATCTCGCTTTCGCCCTGCGCCAGCAGCAGCGCGCGGCGCATCACGTTTTCCAACTCGCGGACATTGCCCGGCCAGGCATAGCCGCGCAGCGTATCGAGCGCGGCATCGCCGATCCACGGCGTCCTCTCGCCCTTCGGCGTGTGGCGCAGCAGCATGGCGAAGGCGAGCGGCGCGATATCGGCCGGGCGCTCGCGCAAAGCGGGCATCGAAATGGGAAAGACGTTGAGGCGATAGAAAAGGTCGGCGCGGAAGCGGCCCTGTTCGACCTCGTGGGGCAGATCGCGGTTGGCGCAGGCGATAATGCGTACGTCCACCTTGACCGGGCGGGTCGCGCCCACGGGGACGACTTCGCCTTCCTGCAGGGCGCGCAGCAGCTTCGCCTGGAGCGAAAGCGGCATTTCCGCGATCTCGTCCAGCAGCAGCGTGCCGCCATCCGCCGCGCGGAAGAAGCCTTCGGCAGCCGCATTGGCGCCGGTGAACGAGCCCTTCTCATGTCCGAACAGCATGGCTTCGAGCATGGTTTCGGGGATCGCCGCGCAATTGACGGCGATGAAGGGCTTGTCCGCCCGGTCGCTGCGCGCATGGATGAAGGTCGACAGGACTTCCTTGCCGGTGCCGGTCGGCCCGTTGATGAGGACGGGGATTTCGGTGCGCGCCAGGCGATCGGCCAGCGCGATGATCGACAGCATGGCGGGATCGGCGGCCACCGGCCCCTGGCCCGCATAGACCATGGCCACCAGCGCGGCGATGCTGCCTTCCGCGTTGGGGTCCTTATAATAAAGAGTGCCGCCCTGCCCCGAGCGCGCCAGCGCCGGAGTGTCCGATCGCGCAATCACGATGCTGCGCGCATCCCGGTTCGCACTCGAATCGTCTTCATCCGCCAGCGTCACCGGCTTTTTCATGAAGAGCGACGAGGCGATTCCGGCCAGTCGCGAGTCCAGCGACCCGTGCTTGCGCGAAAAATTCGTGGTCTTGGTCAGTCCGTCCATTGGGCCCTCGATTGCCATGTCTTAACGACAGGAAGGCTTTTGCGCCCTGCACGACCAAGGAATGGATAATTTTAGACCTAGTATTTTTACCTATGGGATTTCCGGGGCGGCAAATTCCTGCCCCGGCAAGGCTTAAATACCGGCAAGATTGGTCGGTCTGTGTCTCGGCTGCCGCATCCTGACGGGGGGCAGTGATCGATAGACCAGAAGGAATTTTTGCCATGAACGTGATCAACACCAATATCGGCGCGATGAAGGCCACCAACTCCGCCAACGCCGCCAGCAAGATGCTCGGCACCGCGATGGAACGCCTCTCGACCGGTAAGCGCATCAACTCCGCCAAGGACGACGCCGCAGGCCTCGCCATCGCCACTACCATGACCTCGCAGGTTCGCGGCATGAACCAGGGCATCCGCAACGCCAATGACGGCATCTCGATGGCGCAGACGGCCGAAGGCGCGCTGAGCGAAGTCACCAACATGCTGCAGCGCGTTCGTGAACTGTCGGTCCAGGCCGCTTCGGAAACCTATTCCGCCGACGACCGCACCAACCTGCAGACGGAAATCGACGCGCTTCAGACGCAGATGACCAACGTCCTCACCAACACCGAATTCAACGGCAACAAGCTGTTCGACGGCACGGCCGGTACCGCTGGCGTCGTGAAGATCCAGACCGGTGCGAACTCCACCGACACGGTTAGCCTGACCTTCTCCGACCTCTCGGCCGTTTCGGGTGCCACCTACAGCGTGGCCGGTGCCGACGGTTCGGCAGCGACCACCACGATGGCGACCGTCGACACCCAGCTCGACGCCATCAGCAGCGCCCGTGCCAGCCTCGGTGCCTCGCAGAACCAGCTCGAATCCGCCGTCAACACCATGACGACCGGGTCGACCAACCTGTCCGACGCCCGTTCGCGGATCGAAGACACCGACTATTCGGCCGAGACGACCGCTCTCGCCAAGGCCCAGATCCTGAGTCAGGCTTCGAGCGCCATGCTGGCCCAGGCCAACCAGAGCCAGCAGAGCGTCCTGTCGCTGCTGCGTTAATAACACATCGATCACCCGATTGGCGAAGGGGCCCGTCACTCGAAAGAGTGGCGGGCCTTTTCGCATGTCCGGTCCTAAAACGAGGTTTCGAGAGCCGGACCGTAATTCTACCGAGTGCGATAGCGCGAGATACGGCCTTCGATCGCCCGGATCTACGTGCGAAAACATGGCCCGGAAAAATTTTTTTGCATCGTCTCGGTATGTCCCGAATTTTTCGTCAACCTTTTGTTATCCTTACTATTTTCATTCATTGGCAGCGGGCCATTTGGTTAATCCGAAGAGGCAATTCGTAAACCATGACCTTAATGCCTGGTCGATCCTGCCGGTCTGGTTCCCATCGCTGCCCCCTGACCGGGGTTGCGTTCGTCAGATCAAAGGATTTTCGCCATGAACGTGATCAACACCAATATCGGCTCGATGAAAGCCGCCAACGCCGCGACCGCCGCCAGCAAGACGCTGGGCACCGCGATGGAACGCCTGTCGACCGGCAAGCGCATCAACTCCGCCAAGGACGACGCCGCAGGCCTCGCCATCGCCACCACCATGACCGCGCAGGTGCGCGGCATGAACCAGGGCATCCGCAACGCCAATGACGGTATCTCGATGGCGCAGACGGCCGAAGGCGCGCTGGGCGAGATCACCAACATGCTCCAGCGTATCCGCGAACTGGCAGTGCAGGCAGCCTCGGAAACCTATTCGGGTGCCGACCGCGCCAACCTCCAGACGGAAATCACCGCGCTCACGGATCAGATGACCAACGTCCTGGCCAGTACCGAATTCAACGGCAACAAGCTGTTCGACGGCACCGCCGGCACCGCCGGAGCGGTCCAGATCCAGACCGGCGCGAACGCTTCGGACACCGTCACGATGACCTTCAGCGATCTGACCCCGGTTTCCGCCGCAACCTACGACGTCACGGGCGCGAATGGTGCGAACGCCACCCTCACGATGGCAACCGTGGATACCCAGCTCGGCGTCATCAGCGGCGCGCGCGCCGGTCTCGGTGCGGCGCAGAACCAGCTCGAATCCGCCATCAACACGATGACGACCGGGTCGACCAACCTGTCCGACGCCCGTTCGCGGATCGAGGATACCGACTATTCCGCCGAAACGACCGCGCTCGCCAAGGCGCAGATCCTGAGCCAGGCGTCGAGCGCGATGTTGGCGCAGGCCAATCAGAGCCAGCAGAACGTTCTCTCGCTTCTGAAATAATTACGATCGATCACTCGATTGGCGAATGGGTCCGTCGCTCTCTTCAAGGGGCGACGGGCCTTTCCGCATGATCCGGCCACACCGAGGTCTGGCCTGAATTAGGTATAAATACTCATAGGAAGCAAAGGCTGTCTTTGAGGCTGTCCTGCCAAGCAGCAATCGGAGAAGAAACAGAATGCTTCCTAGCGCCTATCCTACCGTTTCGGATCAACCCCAGGGTTCGCCGCGCGCGCCGCGCACGAATATGTTCGTGATCGCGGAGCTTTCCAGCGCTTCGGCGCTGGGCAAGGTCAAGATCCGTAATATGTCGAGCGGAGGGGCGATGGTGGAAGGGCCCGCGCTGCCCATGCCATCGGCGCAATGCCGTATCCTGCGCGGCACTCTCGAACTCGAAGGCGAGATCGTGTGGGTTGCAGGCAATCGCGCCGGCATCCGCTTCAACGGGACCGCCCATGTCGCGGAGTGGCTTCCGAACGCCGGGCGTTCGCAGACCGATGTCGATCGCGTGGTGGCCGCCGCCAAATCCGGCGCGATGCCGAGTGACGATCGATTCCCTTCTCCTGGCGTGGCAGCGCCCGCCCCGCTCATGTCGCGTGTCGTCGACGCCAATCACGCGGCGTCGGTCGCGGACCAGCTCGAAGAGCTCGCCGATGCGCTGTCGGGCGATATGGACGTGGTCTCGCGCCACATGGGCAAACTCCAGGCGCTGGACCTGGCAGTGCAGACCTTGCGCAAGCTCGCCGACCAACGCTGAGCGAACGCCCCGACGCATTCCCACCCTTGGCGCAATGCCACCGCGCTGCCATGGTCTGACCCGACAGCCCTCGCCAATGAAGCGGCTGGAGACGGGAGAAAGACATGGCCGGGCCGCTGACTGGATTGCGCATCGTGGAATTCGCAGGGATCGGGCCGGGTCCGTTTTGCGGCATGATGCTGGCCGATCACGGCGCCGAGGTGATCCGCATCGATCGCGCCAGCGGATCGCGCGGCGGATCTTCCCCTGTCAGCCGCGCCGACGTGTTGGCGCGTGGGCGCAAATCCATCGCGATCGACCTGAAGAGCGAAAAGGGCGTCGCCCTCGCCCGCCGCTTATGCGCGACGGCGGACGGTCTCATCGAAGGGTTCCGCCCCGGCGTGATGGAGCGGCTGGGTCTCGGCCCGGACGCGCTTCTCGCCGACAATCCGAAGCTCGTTTACGGCCGCATGACCGGGTGGGGACAGACCGGGCCCTATGCCCCCCATGCCGGGCACGACATCAATTACATCGCCCTTGCCGGGGCCCTCGCGCATTTCGGGCGCGCAGGCGACAAGCCGACACCGCCGATCAACATGGTCGGCGATTTCGGCGGAGGGGGGATGATGCTCGCCTTCGGGATGGTCAGCGCGCTCTTGAATGTCGCGCGCGGCGGCGAAGGGCAGGTGATCGATGCGGCGATGACCGATGGGACGGCCGTCCTGATGGGCATGATCCACGGGATGAGGAATGCCGGCGTCTGGCAGGAGGACCTGGGCGTCAACGCGCTCGATACCGGGGCGCATTTCTACGACACCTATGAGACCGCGGACGGGAAATTCGTCTCCATCGGTTCGATCGAACCGCAATTCTACGCGCAATTGCGCGAGCTGGCGGGCCTGTCCGACGACCCGGACTTCGATGCCCAGCACGATCGGTCGCAATGGCCGGCTCTGAAGGCGAAGTTGACGCAGCTGTTCAGGACGAAGACGCGCAGCGAATGGGATGCGCTGCTGGAGCACACCGATGTCTGCTACGCGCCGGTGCTGACGATGAGCGAGGCGGCCGAGCATCCCCACAACCGCGCGCGGGAAACCTTCGTGACGGTGGGCGATCATGTCCAGCCCGCGCCTGCCCCGCGCTATTCCGCGACACCGAGCGCGACGCCCGCGCCCGCCCCCTTGCCGGGCGATGACAGCGAGACTGTGCTGCGCGAGATGGGGCTGGCGCCCGACGAGATCGCGAAGCTGCGCGAGAGCGGCGCCTTCGCCTGATCGCCGCGCGCGAGGGGCTTCACCCCGTCTTCGACTGCGCGGCTGACCGCGTTCCCGCCAGCAATCCGCGCCCGACGACCTGCGCCTGGATCTCGCCCGCCCCTTCGAAGATGTTGAGGATGCGCGCATCACACAGCACGCGGCTGATCTCGTATTCCAGCGCGTAGCCATTGCCGCCATGGACCTGCAAGGCATTGTCCGCAGCACCCCACGCCGTGCGCGCGGCGATCAGCTTCGCCATGCCCGCATCGATATCGCAGCGCTCCCCGCGATCCTTCTCGCGCGCGGCGCTATAAGTGAGTTCGCGCGCCATCACGATCTCACAGACCATCAGCGCCAGCTTGTCCGACACGCGGGGGAATTCCAGCAGCGCCTTTCCGAACTGGCTGCGCTGTCCGGCATAGGACAGCGCGAGATCGAAGGCGTTCCAGGCGACGCCGATGGCGCGCGCCGCGGTCTGGATGCGCGCGCCTTCGAAGGTCTGCATCAATTGCTTGAAACCCTTCCCTTCCTCGCCGCCCAGCAATCCATCCTCCGCCACCGAGAAGCCTTCGAAGCCGAGCGAATATTCGCGCATTCCGCGATAGCCGAGCACCTCGATCTCCTCGCCCGCCAGACCTTCGTCGGGGAAGGGATCGGCTTCGGTGCCGCGCGTCTTTTCGGCGAGCAGCATGGAGAGGCCGCCATAGCCGGGCGTGTCGGAATCGGTGCGCACCAGCACGGTCATCAGATCGGCGCGCGCGGCATGGGTGATCCAGGTCTTGGCGCCGTCGATCCGCCAGCCGCCCTTGGCATCGCGCCGGGCCCGCGTGCGCAGCGAGGCGAGGTCCGATCCCGCATCGGGTTCGGTGAAGACCGCGGTCGGCAGGATGGAGCCATCGGCGAGGCGGGGGAGGAATTTCGCCTTCTGCGCCTCGGTCCCGTTCGCGCCGATCAGCTCGCCCGCGATCTCGGAGCGGGTGCCGAGCGATCCGGCACAGATCCAGCCGCGCGACAATTCCTCCGACACGAGCGCCATCGCCAACTTGCCCAAGCCGAGCCCACCATGGTCCTCGGCGATGCAGACCCCGAACACGCCGAGCGCGGCCATCTCGTCCACGAGCTCCAGCGGGATCAGCGCGTCCTCGAGGTGCCAGCGATGGGCGTGGGGCGCAATGCGCGTGGCTGTAAAGGCGCGGAACTGGTCGCGGATCAGGTCGAGCGTTTCGTCGCCAAAGCTTTCGCAGGGCCGCTCTCCCGCCGCCAGCCGTTCGGCGAGTTCGCGGCGCAGGGCCGCCGTATCAGGACTAGAAAGAAAGCGTGCCACCGCCGGATCGTCCGCAAAAACGCGCGCCTCCGCGACCAGCCCGAACTCCGCCGGGCGAACGATCTCGGACTGGCTCATCGCCACCCCATGCGCGATCTGGCCCAGATATTCGCCGAACCCGATCCGCAGAACGAGGGCGTCGATTGCGGCGAAACTGCCCCTCTCCAACGCGCTATGCGCCCACTGCGCGGTCGCAGATAGCGCTGCCGCCGTGGTCGCATACCAGGCGAACCCGTGGAGCAGGCGCTGGTCTTCGTCACCGGCCGTGGCGAGCCCGTCGCGCATCGTTTCCACGAACCCGTCGCAGGCGCGCACGGCGTCTTGAGCCGCCTCGATCCAATCGCGCATTCCCGTCTCTCCTTGTCTGTGTCCGGTCGCTATGGCCTGCAACCGATCGGCGCAAGCGCTCCCTCGGCCCGCCGCAGCGAGAGCCATCCCGCGCAGGAAGGGCTGGCCTTCGCGCGTCAGGCTTGGCATCGCAGCCCGGACGATCACAGCGAAGGACCCCGCCCCGCCTATGTACGATCTCCTGTCCGGTCTTTCGATCGTCGAGGCGTCCAGCTTCGTCGCCTCGCCCACTGCCGGGCTCTATTGCGCGCAGATGGGGGCGGAGGTCATCCGGGTCGATCACATCGCGGGCGGGCTGGATTACGATCGTTATATGCTGACGAAGGAAGGCCGCTCGCTCAGCTGGGAAAATCTGAACCGCGCGAAGAAGTCTGTGGCGCTCGACCTGAGGGGGGAAGAGGGGCGCGAATTGCTGGTCGAGCTGGCGGCGCGGACAGGCAATCTCATCACCAATCTGCCAGAGAAAAGCTTCCTCTCGCACGACGCGGTCAAGGCGCGCCAGCCGGACGGGGCGGACGATCTCGTCAGCGTCAGGATCATGGGCTGGCATGACGGGCGGCAGGCGATGGACTTCACCGTCAACGCCGCCAGCGGCTATCCGCTGATGTGCGGGCCGGAGGATTGGGACCAGCGCACCGCACCGCCGGTCAATCAGGTTCTCCCCGCCTGGGATTTCATCACCGGGGCCTATAGCGCCTTCGCTCTATTGGCCGCCTTGCGCCGTCGCGACGCCACCGGACGCGGAAGCGAAGTGCGCATACCGCTGGGCGATGTCGCGATCGGGACGGTCGCGAATAGCGGGGCGATGGCCGAAATGCTCTATCGCGGGGCGGATCGCGAGCGATTGGGCAATGCCATCTGGGGCGCGTTCGGACGCGATTTCCGCAGTCGGGACGACCAGCGCTTCATGCTCGCCGCGCTGACCGCCAAGCAATGGGACGGCCTGGTCGCCGCCTTCGACCTCGCCGACGAAATCGCGGCGCTGGAGGACGAACTCGGCGTGCGCTTCGCAGATGGCGACGCGCCGCGCTTCGAACATCGCCACCGGCTGTTCACCCTGTTCCAGGCGCGCGCGGGCCAACGCAATTGGGCGGATCTCTCCGCCCGAATGGCGGAGCGCGGCTGCACCTTCGAACGCTATCGCACCATGTACGAGGCCGCGAACGACCCCGAACTGGTCGCGGACAATCCGCTGTTCGGCCCTTCCCCCGCCAATCCCAGCGGCTTTGCCTATCCGGCACCGCGCAGCTTTGCCAATCTGCCAGCCCAGGAAGCAGGCGATCCGGCCCCCGCCCCCTATCTCGGCCAGCATACCGAGGAGGTGCTGGCCGACCGGCTCGGCCTGCCCTCCGGCGCGATCGCCGATCTGGTCGATCGCCGGATCGCTCGCCTGTCCGACGAAACCGCCTGACCCCTTATCGAACCGGAGCCTTGTCCATGACCCATCTTCGCCGCGTCGCCATCTGTTCGCCCTTGCGCACGCCTGTCGGCGCATTCCTCGGCACGCTCGCCCCGATCGAGGCGGGGGAACTTGGTGCGATCATCATCAAGGCGCTGGTCGAGCGCAGCGGCGTCGATCCCGAGCGGGTCGAGGATGTCGTCTTCTCTCAGGGCTATGGCAGCGGCGAGGCGCCCGCGATCGGACGCTGGAGCTGGCTGGCGGCCGGAATGCCGATCGAGGTCCCCGGCTTCCAGCTCGACCGGCGCTGCGGCTCGGGCCTTCAGGCGGTCGCCACCGCGGCGATGATGGTCCAGACCGGCGTTGCGGATTGCGTGCTCGCCGGCGGGGTCGAGAGCATGTCCAATGTCGAACATTATACGACCAAGGCCCGCCACGGTGCGCGCATGGGCGACATGGTGCTGTGGGACCGGCTGACGCGCGGGCGGTTGATGAGCCAGCCGATCGAACGCTTCGGCGTCATCACCGGCATGATCGAGACGGCGGAAAACCTCGCCAAGGATTACGAGATCTCGCGCCAACAGGCCGATGCGTTCGCGGTCCGGTCCCACCAGAATGCCGCCGCCGCCTGGGAAGCGGGCCGCTTCGACCACCAGCTCGTGCCGGTCGAAATCCCGCAGCGGCGCGGCGACCCGGTCGTTTTCGCCAAAGACGAAGGCTTCCGCGCGGATGCCAGCATGGAGACGCTGGGCGGCTTGCGCGCCATCGACGGCAAGCGCGACAGGGATGCGATCGTCACCGCCGGAAATGCCAGCCAGCAGAACGATGCCGCCGCCGCCTGCCTCGTCGTGGCGGAAGACAAGGTCGAGGAACTCGGCCTCGAACCGATCCTGTGGTTCCACAGCTGGAGCGCGGCGGGTTGCGACCCCAGCCGCATGGGCATCGGCCCGGTGCCCGCCGTCGATCGCTTGTTTGCGCGGACCGGGCTGGGCTGGGACGATATCGGCCTGATCGAATTGAACGAAGCCTTCGCGCCCCAGGCGCTCGCGGTGATGAAAGGCTGGGGCTTTGCCGACGACGACAGCCGCCGCGACATCGTCAACGTCAACGGATCGGGCATCTCGCTCGGCCACCCGATCGGCGCGACGGGCATCCGCATCCTCGCCGACATGGCCTACGAGATGCAGCGGCGCGAGGTGCGCTTTGGCCTTGAAACCATGTGCATCGGCGGCGGCCAAGGCATGGCGGCGGTGTTCGAACGCGCGGCCTGAACCAATTCGAGAGAGGATATTTTCATGCATAATCGCCTGCTTCCCGCCCTGCCGCTTGCCCTGCTGATGGCGGGCTGCGCCGCCCAGACCGCCCCGATGGCCAGCGCCCCTCCATCCGTAGCCGCCCCGGCGGCATCGACGGCTGCCGAGGACGCGCGCCTGCTCGCCTTTCTCGATGCCGCCTTCGATGCGCAGGTCGCGCTCAGCCCCGAATATCTGACCAGCCTCGGCTCGCGCCAGGATTACGACCGCCTTGGCGATTACACGCTGGAGAGCGATGCCCGCTCGCTCGCGCTGGCCGAGCGGCAGCTGGCGGAGATGCGCGCCAGCTTCGATCCCGCCAATCTCGGCCCCTCCGCCCGCCTCAGCTATGAACTCTTCGAACGCCAGGTCGAGCGGGACCGGGAGAGCGCCCGCTTCGACGCCTATTCCTTCCCCGTCTCGACCAATGGGACGCCCGCGGGCAGCATTCCCGTCTTTCTCATCAACCAGCACAAGGTCGCCAGCGTCTCGGATGCCGAGGCCTATATCGCCCGCCTGCGCGACAGCGAGCGCGTGATGCGCGAGACGGTCGCGGTGATGAAGCAGCAGGCCGAAATGGGCATCGTCCCGCCCGCAATGGTCTTCGAACCCGCGACGGCGGATGCGCGCAGCATATTGGAAGGCGCGCCGTTCACCGATGGCGCCGACAATCCGGTCTGGGCCGATTTTCAGGCCAAGGTGAATGCGCTCTCGATATCCGACACCGAAAAGGTGCGCCTGCTCGGCGAAGGCCGCGCGGCGCTGACCGGCCCGTTCCGCAACGGAGTGGAGGCGCTGATCGCCGGGATCGCCGCCATCGAACCGCTCGCCGACGGCAATCAGGGCGCATGGAGCCTGCCGGACGGGGACGCCTATTACGCCAGCCGCCTCGCCGCCTCGACCACGACCGACATGACCGCCGATCAGATTCACGAGATCGGCCTCAGCCAGGTCGCTGCGATCCGCAAAGAGATGGAGGCGGTCAAGGACGAGATCGGCTTCACCGGAACGCTGGAGGAATTCTTCGCCGCGCTGCGCACCGATCCGGCCTACAAATACGCGAACAGCGATGCCGGGCGCGAACGCTATCTCGAGGAAGCGCGCACGCTGATCGGGAATGTGATGGCGAAGGCGCCCGACTATTTCGAGCGCCTGCCCCGCGCCGAACTGGAGGTCCGCGCGGTCGAACCCTTCCGGCAGGACACGGCGGCGGTGGCCTTCTACAACCGCCCCGCGCCGGACGGATCGCGGCCGGGCATCTTTTACGTCAATCTGGCCGACATGACGCAGGTCAACCGCATCCAGACCGACGCCATTGCCGCCCATGAAGGCGCGCCCGGCCACCATTTCCAGATCGCCCGCGCGCAGGAGCTCGAAGGCCTGCCCAAATTCCGACGCTTCGGCGGGTACGGGGCCTATGTCGAAGGCTGGGCGCTCTATTCCGAGCGTTTGGCGGACGAGATGGGCGTCTACACCACGCCCGAACAGCGGTTCGGAATGCTGAGCCTGCAGATCTGGCGCGCGATCCGGCTTGTGCTCGACACCGGCATCCATTCCAAGCGCTGGAGCCGCGAGCAGGCGATCGACTATTTCCGCGCCAATTCGCCCAATTCGGAGCGCGACATCGCCAAGGAAGTCGATCGCTACATCAACAATCCCGGCCAGGCGACGAGCTACATGATCGGCCAATTGAAGATCGCCGAGCTGCGCGCCCGCGCCGAACGCGAACTGGGGACACGCTTCGACATCCGCGCCTTCCACGAAGCGGTGCTGAGCGAAGGCGCGCTGCCATTGGATGCGCTGGAAGATCAGGTCGATCGCTACATCGCGCGCGCGAAAGGCTGACCGTTTCGCCGATCCCGCCGGTTCAGCCCTTGATCCGGCCAATTAACGCGCGCAACACTGCCGCGCGAGAGGAGAGACCCCATGGCGACCCAGCCCGATATCGATCTGCACAGCGAGGCAGAGGCGTTCCGCACCGAGGTGCAGCAATTCCTCGCCGAAAATTTTCCCGCCGAACTCAAGGGCACGGGCAATGCGCTCTCCGCCATCGAAGGGCCGGACGAGGAAAGCGAAGCCGAGCGCCAATGGCGCGAAGCGATGGGCGCGCGCGGCTGGGGCGTGCCGACCTGGCCCAAGGAATATGGCGGCGGCGGCCTCACCCGCAAACAGGCGGCGATCCTGAACGAGGAACTGGCAAAGGCCGGGGCCTACAACCCGATCGGCGGCATGGGCGTGATGATGTTCGGCCCCACCCTGCTCGAATATGGCAGCGAGGAACAGAAGCACGAACACATCCCCCCGATCGCGCGCGGCGAGGTTCGCTGGTGCCAGGGCTATAGCGAACCCAATGCCGGGTCCGACCTCGCCAATCTTCAGACCACCGCGGAAGACAAGGGCGATCACTACCTCGTCAACGGCCAGAAGACCTGGACCAGCGGCGGGCAATGGGCGGACAAGTGTTTCTGCCTCGTCCGCACCGACCGCAGCGACAAGCACAAGGGCATCAGCTTCCTTTTGATCGACATGGATGCGCCGGGCGTGGAAGTCCGCCCGATCCAGATGATCAGCGGCATGAGCCCGTTCTGCGAGACGTTCTTCACCGATGTGAAGGTGCCCAAGGGCAATCTCGTGGGCGAGGAAGGCCAGGGCTGGACCATCGGCAAGCGCCTGCTCCAGCACGAACGCACCAATCTGTCTGGCGGCGGCAGCATGGCCCGGCTGATGGGCGCGAGCCTGTCCGACATCGCCAAGAAATATGTCGGCACCGACGAGACGGGCCAGCTAGCGGACAAGGTCCTGCGCGACCGGATCGCGGATTTCGACATCCGCTGGAACGCCTTCCTGCTGACCGCGCGGCGCGCGGGCGAGGAGAGCAAGGCGCAGGGCGGCGTGTCCGAAATCAGCTCGGTCCTGAAAAAGCTCGGCACCAAGCTCGGCCAGGAACGCGCCGAAATGCTGATCGAGATCATGGGGATGCAGGCGCTCGGCTGGGACGGCGAGGGTTTCACCGAGAACGAATTGTCCGGCACCCGCGCCTGGCTGTTCGGCAAGGCGACCACGATCTACGGCGGATCGACCGAAATTCAGAACAACATCATCGCCAAGCGCGTGCTCGGCATGCTGGACCATCAGTAAGGGAGCGCGATCATGGCTGTATTGAACGAAGAACAGGAAATGCTGCGCGACATGGCGCGCGACTGGGCCACCGAGAAAAGCCCGGTGACCGAATTTCGCAAGGTGCGCCGCGACGGCGCGCCCGAAGCCTACGATCCCGCCGCCTATGCGACGATGGCGGAAATGGGCTGGACCGGGGTCATCATCCCCGAAGACCACGGCGGGTCCGATTTCGGCTGGCTGTCTCTGGGGCTGGTCGTCGAGGAACTGGGCAAGACGCTGACGGCGAGCCCGCTGATCGCTTCCACCGTGGCCGCGTCCGCGATCCTGCTGGGCGGGAGCGAGGAGCAGAAGGCGAAATGGTTGCCGAAACTGGCGAGCGGTGAAAGCAAAGCCACGCTCGCGGTGGACGAAGGGCCGCGCCATGCGTCCCGCGGTTTCGAAACCAGCGTCGCGGATGGCCGCCTGTCGGGTACCAAATCCTTCGTCCACGAAGCTTTCGGCGCCGATCTCTTCGTAGTCGCGGCGAAGGGCGGCCTGTATCTGGTCGAAGCCGGTGACGGCGTCTCGCTCTCCGCGCGCAGCATGGTCGACAATCGCAACCATGCGGAAGTGGCCTTCGACGGCGCGGCGGCGGATCGGCTGGAAAATGGCGGCGACACGTTGCTCGACGACGTGCTCGACCGGGCGCGCGTGCTGACCGCCTGCGAGATGCTGGGCATGGCGCAGCAGGTGTTCGACAGCACGCTCGATTATCTCAAGCAGCGCGTGCAGTTCAATCAGGTGCTCGCCACATTCCAGGCCCTGCAACATCGCATGGCCGATCTGTTCGGCGATCTCGCCATGATGCGCTCGGCGGTCGAAGGCGGGCTTCAGGCGCTCGACAGCGGCTTCGGCGTCGCCCGCGCGGCCACCATCGCCAAGGCCGAAGCCAATCGCGTCCTCCACATGATGAGCCGCGAAGGCGTCCAGCTGCATGGCGGGATCGGGATGACCGACGAATACGATATCGGCTTCTATCTCAAGCGCGCCCGCATTCTCGAGGCGAGCTGGGGCGGCACCGCCATGCTGAAGGACCGCTTCGCGACCATCGGCGGCTATTGAGGCCAGCGGCTATCGAGGGACCGGCTGGCGAGCCTTCAGAACAGGCTCGCCAGATCCCGTTTCAGGATCTTCCCATTGGCGTTGCGCGGCAGCGTTTCGCTGGTGAAGACGATCCGCACCGGCACCTTGAAGCGGGCGAGGCGCGCCGCCACCCATTCGCGCAATTCGTCCTCGCTCGCGCTCATGCCGGGGCCGAGGTGGACCACCGCCGCCGGTTCCTCGCCGAGCTGTTTGTGGGGCAAGCCGATCAGGGCGGCATCGGTCACGGCGGGGTGATCGTAGAGGACGTTCTCGACCTCGGACGAATAGATGTTCTCGCCCCCGCGGATGATCATGTCCTTCGCCCGGTCGGCGATGTAGCACCAGCCCTCCTCGTCCAGCCAGGCGAGGTCGCCCGTCCTGACCCAGCCGTCGACAAAGGTTTCCGCGCTCGCCTCGGGCTTGCCCCAATAGCCCTTCACCACCATCGGCCCGCGCGCCCATAATTCACCGATCTCTCCGGGCGGCAATTCGGTGACACCGTCCTCGCCCGTGATCTTCAGGTCGGCGACGGCGACGGGCGGGCCGCAGCTTTCCGGGCGATTGAGATAATCCTCGCCCGAATGGCCGGTAACGGTCGCCATGGTCTCGGTCATGCCCCAGCCATTGCCCGGCAGCGCGCCGAATTCCTCGTATATGCGCCGCACCAGTTCGGGCGCGGCAGGCGCCCCGCCATATGCGACTGCTTCGATGCTCGACAGGTCGTATTTGGCACGTTCGGGATGTTCGATCAGCTGCCAGGCGATGGTCGGCACGCCCCCGGTCAGATTGACCTTTTCGCGCTCGATGATCCCGAACGCTTCGACCGGATCCCATTTATGCATGAAGATCAGCGTGTTGCCCGCCACGATCGAGCCCATCAGACCGGCCGAGCAGGCTGTGACGTGGAATAGGGGGATGACCGTCAGGCTGGTGCGGGGCGTCGGTTCGGGTAGGGATTCGCCCCGGCGCAGCACTGCGAAGGCCGCGTTATAGGCGCTCGACAGGATGTTGGTGCACAGATTGCGATGCGTGCCGAGCGCGCCTTTGGGCCGCCCCGTCGTGCCGCTGGTGTAGAAGATCGTGGCATCGTCGTCCGGGTCGATCTCGACCTCGGGCAAGGTATCCTGTTCGAGTGAGCCATAATCCCTGGTTTCGCCGATCACCGTTTCCAGCGCGTTCGTACCCGCCGGCATGGTGTCCGCCCGCGAGACGAAGACCGTTTCCAGCGCGGGACATTGCGACCGGAAGGGTGCGATCCGCTCCCACCTTTCCGCATCGCAGATCAGCAGTCTGGTGCCCGAATCTTGAAGGCCGTAGGCCAGCTCCTCACCCGTCCACCAGGCGTTGAGCGGCACGCAGATCGCGCCGATGGTGACCGCTGCGAAGAAGGCGACCGGCCATTCGGGCAGATTGCGCATCGCCAGCGCGACCCGGTCGCCCTTCCTCACCCCCTTCGCCCGCAATTCGTGCGCCAGCACCGCCACGGCGCGAAACCAGGCGTCGTAAGTGACCCGCTCGCCCTCATAGACCAGGAATTCCCTGTCTCCATGGGCCTTTCCGGCCATCGCGACGATCCTGAGATTGGCGGGCGCGTTCTTCCACACACGGGTCGGCACGCCCGCGATGACGATGTCCTCCATTTCGAAACGCCCACCCGGCGCGGTCAGCCGCTCGCGACATTCCGCGCGGCTCATGGCGGGCCAGTTCGGGGGCGGCGTCCACCCGATCGATCGCACCGAACTCGCCATGTCTCTCTCCACCTTGTGTCGCGCTGTCGCGATCGCTTGTGGTTCGCCCATTCCACACCGGAGCCTTCACCCGCAACTTTAATGATATCCCGACCCCGCCGCGCGCACTATGCGACAACACGCGTCCGGTTCAGGCCACGAGGTGTTCGAGCCAAGTTGCTGGCGCGGCAAAGCGGGCCTACGGCTCGGGCGCGGGAACAGGGAGAGTGCGCATGAAACTGGTCGATGCCGAAAGCCGGGGTTTCGATCCCAACCGCCTGAAGCGGATCGATGATTTCCTCGCCCGTCGCTATATCGATACGGGCAGGCTGCCCAACGCCCAGATCCTGATCGCGCGCGATGGCGACCCGGTCCACTTCGCGCAATTCGGCCAGTTGCGGGCGGACGGCACGCCAATCCGCGAGGATGCCCTGTTCCGCATCGCCAGCATGACCAAGCCGGTGACCTCGATCGCCTTCATGCAACTGGTCGAGGAATGCGAGGTCGCCTTGGACGATCCGGTTTCACGGGTCCTGCCGGAATTGGCGGACATCGGCGTCTATGCGGGCGGTGGAGGCAGCGTCCCCTTCGCGCCGGGGCAGCGGGCCGGGCCGATGCGGTTCGTCGACCTTCTCACCCATATGAGCGGACTCACATACGGCTTCCAGAACCGCACCAGCGTGGACGCCGCCTATCGTGATGCCCAGCTCGACATGCCGCGCTTCGACATGGGCTCCGACGAGTATATCGCGGCGCTGGCGAAGATTCCGCTGGAATTCGCACCCGGAGAGAGATGGAATTACTCGGTCTCGACCGATGTGCTCGGCGTGGCTGTCGAGCGGCTTTCGGGGATGACGCTCGGTGAGTATTTCGAGAGGCACATCTTCGCGCCTCTCGATATGAAGGACACCGGGTTCGACACCGCCATCGACCGTGCGGACCGGCTGGGCGATGCCTGGGGCTATGTGCCCGGTGGTAGCCCGCGCCTGGTCGACAGAGCGGAGAAGAGCCGGATGCTGAAACCGGCTCGCTTCCAATCGGGTGGCGGCGGGCTGGTCGGCACGATCGCGGATTATCATCGCTTCTGCACGATGCTGCTGAACCGGGGCGAGCTGGACGGAGCGCGGATCGTCGCGCCCAAGACGCTGGATCTGATGACGGCCAACCATCTGCCCGGAAATGCCGACCTGACCGAAGTCAGCCGCAGCGCCTTCAGCGAGGCCGCGAATGCAGGCACCGGGTTCGGCCTGGGCTTCGCGACGGTCATCGATCCGGCGCGCACACTGATCCCCGCGAGCCGGGGCGAATTCTACTGGGGCGGCGTCTATTCGACCGCCTTCTTCGTCGATCCGGTGGAGCGGATCACGATGGTGTTCATGACCCAGCTCTACCCCTCCTCCACCTATCCGATCAGGCGGCAGCTGAAGACGCTGATCTATTCCGCCCTCACCCAGAGCAATGCCTGACAGATAGATAACCGACCGGCATAGTTTCGCGCGTTCCGAAAGATTGGCTCGACGGATGCCCGTTTCTGCGGGACAAGGGAGGGCCGGGGAACGACCCGGCCGATAAAAGCGGCGCTTCCGAACGGTTTATCCGCTTCGGCAGAGATCGCGGGAAAGGGATGCAGGATATGGCGACACAGGCACCGGCGGCGACGCCAGAGGGGGGCCAGGCGGGGGGCCAAACGGGCGAAAATGTCAGTCCGCGCGCGCGGCAGGTGACGCTGTTCCTCCTCACCGCGACCTATTTCTTCAGCTATATGGACCGGCAGATCCTCGCCATCCTGCTGGAAGACATCAAGGCCGACCTCCTTCTGTCGGACACCCAGCTCGGGCTGTTGTCCGGCCTCGCCTTCGCGATCTTCTACGCCACGCTCGGCATCCCGGTGGCGGCGCTCGCCGACCGGATCAACCGCGTGAACATCATCTCGGTCGCGCTCGCTCTTTGGAGCGGAATGACCGCTATGTGCGGGTTGGCGCAGAACTTCACCCAATTGCTGCTCGCGCGGATCGGGGTGGGGGTCGGAGAAGCCGGGTCGAGCCCGCCCAGCCATTCCATCATCGCAGACCTCTACCCGGCCGAAAAGCGCGCTCTGGCGTTGTCGATCTATTCGCTCGGCGTCACGCTGGGCGCGGCGGCGGGGCAGATGTTCGGCGGCAATCTCACCTATTTCTTCGATTGGCGCACCGCCTTCATCGCCATCGGCCTGCCCGGCGTTGTGCTGGCCATCATCGTCAAGATCTTCGCCACCGAACCGATGCGCAAGGCCGAACCGGGCGCGGTCGAGGCGACCGAGACGCCCTCGATCCGCGAAGGCTTTCGCTCGATCTTCGCCGATCGCGCTGCGGTCTGGCTGGTCGCGGGAGTCACGCTGACCTCCATGATCGGCTATGCGCTCACCGGCTGGACGCCCGCCTATCTGATCCGCTCGTTCGGGCTGAACACGCTCCAGGTGGGTAATATCGTCGCCCCGCTGCTCGCCGTGGCCGGTGTGGCGAGCGGGCTGGGAAGCGGTTGGCTGGCGAACCGGCTGGCCGATCGTTACGGGATGCAGGCGCAGCCGCTGATGATCGCGGGCCTGAAGCTGCTCGCCCTCCCCTTCCTGCTCGTCTTCTATCTGGTCGAGGATGCCTGGGTGGCAGTCGGCGTGTATTTCATCGCCGTGCTGTTCCAGTCCTGCTATCTCGGCCCGACCTTCGCGATGATCCAGACGCTTGCGCCCCTGCGAATGAGAGCCGTCTGGGCGGCGGTCACTCTGCTGGTCATCAATCTGATCGGCCTGGGGATAGGGCCGACGCTGGTCGGGGTCATCTCCGACCTGTTCGAGCCGCGCTTCGGCGATCAATCGCTGCGCTATTCGCTCCTCGTCATCGCCGCGTTCACGCCGGTCGCGATCTTTTGCTACTGGCGCGCGAGCGTCGTGCTGCGGCGCCGGGCCGCCACGGCCTGACGCGATATGATGTCCGAAGCGACCGACGCAGCGCCGACCCTGCGCGATTTCGATACGGCGGGCTTCCTGCGCAATTACTGGCAGAAGCGTCCGCTGCTGATCCGCAAGGCGTTTGTGAACTGGTCCAACCCGCTCGAGCCGGATGAATTGGCGGGCCTCGCCTGCGAGCCGGAAGTGGAATCGCGGCTGGTGCGCCGGACTGCGCCCGGCCAGTGGGAATTGGAGAACGGGCCTCTCGATCCAAGCCGCTTCGGCGAACTCGGCGCCTCTCCATGGACCCTGCTCGTCCAGTCGGCCGATCACCATGTCGGCGAGGTCGCCGCCCTGATCGAGCCGTTCCGCTTCATTCCCGACTGGCGGATCGACGACGTGATGGTCAGCTATGCCAGCGACGGAGGCGGTGTCGGCCCGCATTTCGACCAGTACGACGTCTTCCTCGTGCAGGGTCTGGGCAGGCGGCGCTGGCGGATCGGGCCAAGCTGCGACGACACCGCTCCGCTCTTGCAGCATGACGATTTGCGCCTGCTCGCCGAATTCGAAACGGCCGACGAATGGGTGCTTGAGCCGGGCGACATCCTCTACGTGCCGCCTGGCGTCGCGCATGACGGAGAGGCGATCGGCGATAATTGCATGACCTATTCGGTCGGCTTCCGCGCCCCCTCGCGTGGCGATCTCGTTTCCGCCTTCGCCGACCACGTGCTGGATTCGCTCGGCGAGGACGACCGCTACACCGATCCCGAAGAGGCCGTCCCTGCCCAACCGGGCGAAATCTCCCACGACGCCCTCGCCCGCCTGCACGGCATGGTGACCGGCGCGCTGGCGGATCGCGACGCATTCGCGCGCTGGTTCGGCACCTATATCACCGAGCAAAAGGACGACCGGGTCGACTGGGCTCCCGAAGACACGATCACCGCCGAGGACCTGATGAGCGCGGGAGCTGGGTCTGTCATGCTCGAGCGCAACCCTGCGATCCGCTTTGCTTTCATCCTGCAAGGAGAGGATGAGGTCATGCTCTTCGTCGGCGGCGCGCGCTATGCCTGCCACGGCGCGGCGGCCGAAGTCGCGCAACGGATCTGCGCGCAGGCAAGCTTCGCGCTTGGCGACGAAACGCTGCGCGATCCGGGTGTTGAGGAGCTGATCGTCGATCTTATCAATCGCGGCTATCTCGCGCCCGATTGACGACGGGTCAGATACGCCGCCAAGCGCCCGGCGCGAGTCCGTCGAGCGTCCATTCTCCCACCGACCAGCGGACGAGTCGCAGGGTGGGATGGCCGACAGCGGCGGTCATTCGCCGGACCTGCCGATTGCGCCCTTCCCGGATCGACAGGCGCAGCCAGCTATCGGGCACGGTCTTGCGGACGCGGATCGGGGGATTGCGGGGCCAAAGGTCAGGATCGGCGATCCGCTCCACCTCGGCAGGCCGCGTCACCCCCTCCTTCAGCCGCACGCCGCGCCGCAGAGTATCGAGCGCCGCGCTGTCGGGCTCGCCCTCGACCTGCGCGAGATAGGTCTTCGTCAGCTTATAGCGCGGATCGGCGATGCGCGCCTGCATCCTGCCATCCTCGCACAGGACCATCAGCCCCTCGCTGTCGAAATCGAGCCGACCGGCAGGGTAGAAGCCCGGTGCCTCGATATAATCGGCCAGTGTCGGTCGTGGCTCGCCCTGCCGCTCGTCCGTGAATTGGGAGAGGACGCCATAGGGCTTGTTGAACAGGATGATCCCACTCATCGGGCGACGCTTTCGACGGCTGGCGGGCGCGGGATGCGCTTGCCCTTGCGGCGGCTGGTGAGATGGAACGCCCCGCAGCGGTCGCAGCGATAATGGCGCAGATCCGCCCGCGCCCCATGCGCCGCCGCCATGGCATCCGCCTCGCTTCCGAACCGCCGCTTGCGCGCACAGACGCTGAGCCGGGTGCGCATGGCGATCAGCCTTCCACCTTTTCGAGCTGTTCCTGCGCGTCGAGCCATTGGAGTTCCGCATCCTCCAGATCGGCGGCGATCCCCGCCCGCTCGCGCATGAGATCGGCGGGCGATGTGTCGGTCTGTCCGTCGGGATCGGCCAGCGCCGCATCGATCGCCGTCAACCGGTCCTGCAGGCGAGCGACCGCCTTTTCGGATGCTGTCACGCTGCTGCGGGCAAGCCGCACCGCTTCGCGATCCTTCGCGGACGTGCGCTTGGACTTTTTCGCCTTGCCGCCGCCATTCTCCTTCGGCTGGTTCCGCCCGAGCACGAAGTCGATGTAATCCTCGATGCTGCCGGAATAATCCTGCGCCGTTCCGTCATCCACCAGCACCAGGCGATCGGCAGTCAGCTCGACCATGTGGCGATCGTGGCTGATGAGGATGACGGCCCCGTCATAGGCGTTGAGAGCCTGGACCAGAGCCTCGCGCGCATCGACATCGAGGTGGTTGGTTGGCTCGTCGAGGATGAGGAGATGCGGCGCATCGCGGGTGATCAGCGCCAGCGCCAGGCGCGCCCGCTCGCCGCCCGACAAAGTCCCGATCCGCGCGTTGGCCCGATGGCCGGAAAATCCGAACCGCCCCAATTGCGCGCGCACCGCACCGGGCGAGGCGCCCTCCATCGCCCGCGTCATATGATCGAGCGGCGTACCGTCGCGCGACAATTCCTCGACCTGATACTGCGTGAAATACCCCACCCGCATCTTGCGTGCGGCATGCATCTCGCCCTCCATCGGCGCGAGCTGGGCAGCGAGAAGGCGCGCGAGCGTGGTCTTCCCGTTCCCGTTGCGCCCCAGGAGCGCGATCCGGTCATCGGGATCGATGCGAAGGTTGAGCCGTCGCAGGATTGGCTCCTCGCCATAACCGACCGCAGCCAGGTCCAGCGTGATCAGAGGCGGCTTCATTTCGTCGGGACTGGGGAAATCGAAGCTCAGGCTCGGATCTTCCATCAGTGCGGCGATCGGCTGCATCTTGGCCAGCATCTTAGCGCGGGACTGGGCCTGTTTGGCGGTGGAGGCGCGGGCGCTGTTGCGCGCGACATAGTCCTCGAGCCGCGCCCGCTGCGCATCCTGTGCTGCCTTGGCTGCCGCCAGCTGCGCGGCGCGCTCGGCGCGCTGTTTCTCGAACGCGTCGTACGCGCCGGGATAGAGCGTCAGCTTGCCGTCCTGAAGATGCAGGATCGCGGTGACGACATTGTTGAGAAGATCGCGTTCGTGGCTGATGACCACCAGCGTGCCCTGATAGGATTTGAGAAAACTCTCCAGCCACAGCGTCGCTTCGAGATCGAGGTGGTTCGAGGGTTCGTCGAGCAGCAGGATCTCGGGATTGGACAAGAGCAGCGCGCCGAGCGCCACGCGCATCTTCCATCCGCCCGAAAACGTGTCGAGCGGCTGCGCCTGCATCGTCTCGTCGAAACCGAGGCCGGTCAGGATGATCGCCGCGCGCGAGGGGGCGGCATAGGCGTCGATCGCGAGAAGCCGCTCATGGACGTCGCCGAGGCGCTCCATATCGGTGCAGGTCTCGGCTTCCTCGAGCAATTGCGCACGCTCGGCATCGCCCGCGAGGACCGCTTCGAACGGGGTGGTCGGACCGCTCGGCGCTTCCTGCGCCACATAACCGACGCGTGCCCGGCGCGGCATCTCGATCGCGCCGTTATCAGGCTCGAGTTCGCCGATCAGCGCCTTCATCAGCGTAGATTTGCCCGCGCCGTTGCGGCCGATCAGCCCGACCCGCGCGCCGAGCGGGATCGCTACGGAGGCGTCCTCGAGGATAGGGCGGCCGCCCAGACGAATGGTAAGATTGTCGATGGTGATCATTGTCGCGCGGCATCTAGCATGGGGTGATGGAAGGCCCAAACCTTTGCGCGCGCGGGATAGCGCGGCTTAGCGCGCAGTGAGTCGGGCGCTGGTATTGGGGCGTCTACGTTGCGTGGGAACGCAAAAAACCCCGCTGCCAGGTAGGCAACAGGGGCAAAGATATCCCGATTATGATGGTTGCGGGGGTTGGATTTGAACCAACGACCTTCAGGTTATGAGCCTGACGAGCTACCGGACTGCTCCACCCCGCGGCACCGTATCCGTCCCGCCGCCAAGGGCAGAGACGAAAAAGCCGCCGCTCGGACGATGCCGGCAGCGGCTTTTGAAACTGTGAATGGGTTATTCCCGTAACCACCTGCTGTAATGCCTCGCGGCGACCTACTCTCCCAGTGCTTAGGCACTAGTACCATCGGCGCTGCCTGGTTTCACGGCCGAGTTCGAGATGGGATCGGGTGGGTCACAGGCGCTAGGACCACGAAGCAATAAAGCAGGTGGTTGCGGGTTTTAAATCGATGTTTGTTGGTCGTTCTGGGCGATTATCGTGCTGGGAGTTCCTCCTCACCGCAGACAATCCAACAGGACTGTCGTTGATGGTGGGATCCTACAAGCGCGAAAAGAACTATTAGGACCGGTTAGCTCCACACATTACTGCGCTTCCACACCCGGCCTATCAACGTCATGGTCTATGACGGTTCGATGATTGCTTATCTTAAGGGAGGCTTCCCGCTTAGATGCTTTCAGCGGTTATCCCGTCCGTACATAGCTACCCTGCGGCACCCTTGGCAGGATGACAGGTACACCAGAGGTACGTTCACCCCGGTCCTCTCGTACTAGGGGCAACTCCTTTCAACAATCGACGCCCACGGCAGATAGGGACCAAACTGTCTCGCGACGTTCTGAACCCAGCTCACGTACCACTTTAATTGGCGAACAGCCAAACCCTTGGGACCTGCTCCAGCCCCAGGATGTGATGAGCCGACATCGAGGTGCCAAACGATTCCGTCGATATGAGCTCTTGGGAATCATCAGCCTGTTATCCCCGGCGTACCTTTTATCCGTTGAGCGATGGCCCTTCCACGAGGGACCACCGGATCACTATGACCGACTTTCGTCTCTGCTCGACCTGTCGGTCTCGCAGTCAGGCAGGCTTATGCCATTGCACTCTCGCAGCCGGTTTCCAACCGGCCTGAGCCTACCATCGCGCGCCTCCGTTACTCTTTAGGAGGCGACCGCCCCAGTCAAACTACCCGCCACAGAGGGTCCCACTACCGGATAACGGTAGTTGGTTAGACATCAGAAAACAGCAGGGTGGTATTTCACCTATGGCTCCACTCGGACTGGCGCCCAAGTTTCAAAGCCTCCCACCTATGCTACACAACTCTTTCCTAATGCCACTCTGAAGCTGCAGTAAAGGTGCACGGGGTCTTTCCGTCTAACCGCGGGTACTCCGCATCTTCACGGAGAATTCAATTTCGCTGAGCATATCCTGGAGACAGTGGGGAAGTCGTTACGCCATTCGTGCAGGTCGGAACTTACCCGACAAGGAATTTCGCTACCTTAGGACCGTTATAGTTACGGCCGCCGTTTACTCGGGCTTCAATTCGGAGCTTGCACTCCTCCTCTTAACCTTCGAGCACCGGGCAGGCGTCAGACCCTATACGTCGTCTTGAAGCCGACTTAGCAGAGTCCTGTGTTTTTGATAAACAGTCGCTACCCCCTGGCCTGTGCCCCCCACCAGTGCTTGCGCATAGATGGGGCCTCCTTCTTCCGAAGGTACGGAGGCAATTTGCCGAGTTCCTTCAGGATACTTCTCTCAAGCGCCTTGGTATACTCTACCTGACCACCTGTGTCGGTTTCGGGTACGGTCTATACGGAGAGGCTATTTCCTGGAACCGCTTGGCTGCATGTTCAATCCAATAAGGACACACAACTTCCACGATCCGTCACACATCTCCAGGCCCACGAATATTAACGTGGTTCCCATCGACTACCCCCTTCGGGCTCGTCTTAGGGGCCGGCTCACCCTGCGCCGATTAGCGTTGCGCAGGAACCCTTGGTCTTTCGGCGAGAGGGCATCTCACCCTCTTTGTCGCTACTCATGTCAGCATTCGCACTTCCGATACGTCCAGCGTCGGTTACCCTTCGCCTTCACTCGCTTACGGAACGCTCCGCTACCGCTCAGAATAAATTCTGAACCCTAAGCTTCGGTGCATATCTTTAGCCCCGTTACATCTTCGCCGCAGGAACCCTTATTTAGACCAGTGAGCTGTTACGCTTTCTTTAAAGGATGGCTGCTTCTAAGCCAACCTCCTGGTTGTTTTGGGATTCCCACATGCTTTCCCACTTAGATATGACTTGGGGACCTTAGCTGTAGGTTAGGGCTGTTTCCCTTTTGACGACGGACCTTAGCACCCGCCGTCTGTCTGCCAGACAAGACTCGATGGTATTCGGAGTTTGGTTAGGTTTGGTACCGCTCGCGCAGCCCTAGCCCATCCAGTGCTCTACCCCCATCGGCATACATCTGACGCTCTACCTCAATAGATTTCGCGGAGAACCAGCTATTTCCCGGCTTGATTGGCCTTTCACCCCTAAACACAGCTCATCCGAGAATTTTTCAACATTCACCGGTTCGGTCCTCCAGTGCGTGTTACCGCACCTTCAACCTGGCCATGCCTAGATCGCCGGGGTTCGGGTCTAATCCATCATACTCAGTCGCCCTATTCAGACTCGCTTTCGCTGCGCCTACACCTAACGGCTTAAGCTTGCATGGTAGATTAAGTCACTGACCCATTATGCAAGAGGTACGCTGTCACTCCCTATGGAGCTCCAACTGCTTGTAAGCATTCGGTTTCAGGTACTGTTTCACTCCCCTAATCGGGGTGCTTTTCACCTTTCCCTCACGGTACTGTGTTCGCTATCGGTCATGTGCGAGTATTTAGGCTTGGAGGGTGGTCCCCCCATGTTCAGACAGGATTTCACGTGTCCCGCCCTACTCGAGTCTTCTTCGATCGTTTTCACCTACGGGGCTGTCACCCGCTATGGCCACTCTTTCCAAAGTGTTCGGTTAACTGACGAAGAAGCACTGGCCTGGTCCCGGTTCGCTCGCCACTACTACGGGAATCTCTGTTGATGTCTTTTCCTCCGGGTACTGAGATGTTTCAGTTCCCCGGGTTCGCTTCACCAAACCTATATATTCAGTTCGGTGATACCTTATCCACCTCGCCCGCCATCCCCGAAAGGATGATGGAAGAAATGGTGAAGGTGGGTTTCCCCATTCGGAAATCGCCGGATCAAAGTTTGCTCACAACTCCCCGACGCTTATCGCAGCGTGCCACGTCCTTCATCGCCTGCACATGCCAAGGCATCCACCAAATGCTCTTACCTCACGCTTGAGAATCCACACCATCAACGACAGCCCTGCATAAAGACTGCGCTGTAATAGGTGCGGAGGAATTATCTCAGCCAGATAATCGTTTGATTGATCTTGATTGTGATGCATCGATCGTACGACCAGCCGAAGCTGTCCGATACAATCCATGCGCCACGGCATCGATTTAAAAACCCATTCACAATGTCAAAGACGCGAGCGGCAGATCCGCCCGCTACCGGTAAAGACCGGATAGCTTTTCGTTTCATCCTGGAGAATTCGTCATGCTGCTTTCGCAGTATCATGGCTGGTGGAGCCTATCGGGATCGAACCGATGACCCCCTGCTTGCAAAGCAGGTGCTCTCCCAGCTGAGCTAAGGCCCCTAACCATGAAATGGTAGGTCCGAGTGGATTTGAACCACCGACCTCACCCTTATCAGGGGTGCGCTCTAACCAACTGAGCTACGGA
>NZ_WTYD01000001.1:1970000-2193495 GCF_009827295.1 Qipengyuania pelagi
AGTCTATATAAGGGTTCGGATGCGGGAGGGTTTGCGGGCCGTGTGCGCCATGCGCTCGCGTGGCGATATGGCAGCCAGATCATGGCGCAGATCATCACCTGGGGTTCCACCCTGATGGTGGTGCGCCTGCTCGAACCCAGCGATTACGGCCTTTTCGCGATGAGCCAGGTGGTGCTGGCCGCCCTCGCCTTCATGAACGGATGGGGTTTCGCGAACTCACTGGTGCAGGAAGCCGAGATCGATCGCAGAAAGATCGGACAGGTCTTCGCGCTTCTCCTTCTGCTCAACGGCACGCTGGCCGTCGTGCAATTCCTGATCGCTCCTCTGGCGGCCGACTATTATGGCGAGCCCATCATCGCCGACATGCTGCGCGTCCAGGCGGTCCTCTTCCTGACCACCCCCTTCATCGCCCTGCCGAGCGCGCTTCTCTCGCGCGAGATCGCTTTCCGTTCGCAAGGCGTCGCCAATATGGCGGGCGCCGTGACCGGGGCGGTCAGCGCGCTCACGCTCGCATGGTTCGACTTCGGCGTGTGGGCTTTGGTCTATGCACCCCTGCTCGCCTTTTCCGCGCGGGCGTTGGTGCTGACAGTGTCGTCGCGCCTGCTGGTCTGGCCGGTCTTCGATTTCCGCGGCGCGGGCGCGATGGTGAGCTATGGCGGCGCGATGACGGTGGTCCAGCTGCTGTGGATCATCCAGAGCCAGAGCGACATCTTCATCGCGGGCCGCGTGTTCGAGCCTTACGCACTGGGCCTCTATTCCGAAGCCCTGTTCCTGACTCTGATCGTCACCGGGCGATTCCTGCCTCCGCTGAACGAGGTTGCCTTTCCCGCCTATGCCGAGATGCACAAGCAGGGCCGCCCGCTTGGGCCCTATTTCATCCGCACGCTCCGCGCGGTCGCATTGATCACGGCGCCCATCTATATCGGGCTTGCCCTGACTGCGCCTGAAGCGATCGGAACGATTTTCGGCGACAAGTGGCTGCCGATGGCACCGATCGTGGCAGGCCTCTCTCTCGTCATGCCAGCCATGGCGCTCCAGATCGTGTGCGCACCCGCGACCAATGCGACAGGCCATGCACGGATCTCGGTCTATACCAGCCTCATCGGCGCGGTGCTGTTTCCCCTGTGCTTTCTCGTCGGGATCACCAACGGCCCCTTCGGCCTGGTCCATGCCTGGTGGATCGCCGCGCCGGTCCTGTTGATCGCGACGCTCGTCCTGACATTGCCGATCGTGCAGGTGGGCGCGGTGGAGTTCCTGCGCGCAATCCTTCCCGCAGCGGTCGGCTGCCTCGCCATGGCCTGCGCGGTCTTCGCGCTAAGGATGGTCCTGCCGGACTGGCCCGCTCCGCTCCGCCTGCTGGCGCTCGCGATAACCGGGGCGCTGACCTATGCGGCGGTGATGTGGTTCGGTTGGCGCGCTCTGGTGGATGAGAGCCTCAACCTGATCAGGCGGCGGCCCTTATCCGTGCCAGAGCCCGGCGATCGAATTCAAACCACAGCGGGTTGAGCCGCGGGCGCAGACGGTCGAGGTAAAGGTCGTAGACATCCGCCAGCCGCGTCGGGATCATCCGGGCGCCCTCGTTCTGCATGATGTCGCTCAAGATGCGATTCTGGAAATGGCGCAGGGCATAGGATTCCATGCGCTTCATCTGGCGCCGCAGCCCGGCGGGCGTGATAGGATTGGGCTCGCAGTAAAAGCCCGCCCCCAGGCATTGGACCACGGCGCCTTTGCGGAAATCGCGATCCGCGCCGAGATCGGTGTTGGCGAGCGCGTTGACGAGGCTGTCGTCTCCGACGAGATCGTCGGGCAGGCGCACCCCGCTGTCGCGCATCGCCCGCACGAAGGCGCCGCTCAGCGCGTAACAATCGCCGAAGAAGCCTTGGTTATTCAGCATCGAGCGCTGGTAGAACGCCATGCTCCGACCGTTCAAAGGCAAGGCGGCGGCGGCATTGGCCTCCGGGTGGCGCGCAAGACAATCGGCGAGCGCGCCGACCGATCCCGGCGCCAGCACGGCATCGCCATCGACGAAAACGAAAACATCGGCCTCAGGCGCCTCGTCGAGCACGAAACGGTTCCAGCTTCGCGCCTTGCCGGGTTCGGTATATTCGACGAGCCTGACGCCGCGCGGCTCGAACTCTCGGACGATATCGGCCGTGCGGTCGCTGCTGCCGTTGACGACCACCGTGGCAGACACTTCCGCATCGTCCAAGGGAAGGCTCGCCAGGCAGGCGCCGATGCGCAGCTCTTCGTTATGGGCCAGAATTGCGATGAGTTTGTCCATGTACCTCGAGTGAGCCTGCAATTGACGGTCTATCGATCTGACCGGGTTTGCTCCCCAGCGACCTGATCCGAGAGAAACCGACAGAGATTTTTTTGGTTTCCCATCTCTTTCAATTCTGGTTTGCTGTGCAGATTGCAGTGCGAAGAAGCTTATGAAGGCACTCTTGGCCCTATTCTGGAGATCATGATGAGGGGACTTCGAAACGCTTTTCTCGCGGTGGTACTGATTGGTTTGCCAGTAACGTCGTTCGCGAAGGTCTCGCAATCGACCACCATGGACCTCTCTGCCGACGCTCCGATCATAGAACTTGCAGCCGTCTCTGAGGAAGACGCCCTCCACAAATCATCGCTTGATCGCGATCATTTCGCCCGCTGGACACTTCCAGTCACTATCAATGGAGCCGGCCCATTCGACTTCATGGTAGATACCGGCGCTCAGACGACGGTAATCACTCATGGGGTGGCGGACAGGCTCGCGTTGGAGCCTAATGGGTCAGCCAATCTCATGGCTTTGGGCGGCAGCCGTTTGGTAGAAACGGTGGAGCTTAACGGCCTGGAATTCGCCGATCATGCGTTCGACAGTCTGACCGTACCATTGCTCGAACGTCTTCATGTCGGAGCCGATGGGATCATCGGTCTCGATGTGTTGGGAAATCTGCGGGTGCTGTTCGACTTCACCAACGACAGCCTCATGATCGCCCCTGCGCAGGAGCGGGCTAGTAATCTGGGTTACGAGATCGTCGTCCGTGGCCGACGCAAATCTGGTCGGATGATCGTCACCGATGCCGACATTGACGGTGTGAAGACAGCTTTGATCATCGATACAGGAGCCCAGACTTCCTACGGCAACGATGCATTGCGCAGAAAGCTCAGAGCTCGCCATATCGCGATGGCCAAAAGCACCGACGTCAACGGCATTGTCCTGAACAGCTCTTTCACGCTCGCCGGAACTCTCCGCATCGCGAGTGTCGCTGTTTCGCCGATCTCGGTGGGCTATTCGCAAAGCCCGGTATTCGCGCAACTTGACCTCGAAGACCGGCCTGCATTGCTTCTCGGGATGGAAGGGTTACGAGGTTTCGATCGCGTGGCCATCGACTTCAACACCGGAAAAATCCTTTTCGACCTTCCGCGCGAAGAATCTCTCATGCCCCTCCCCAGCTTCGAATTCGTGCCGTAGTCCACCGGCATATTCGCGGAGGCTAATGCGCTGAATTGGCCTATGGCTGGTTATTGTCGGCGTAGCTCATCCATGCGGCGCCTCGGCTTCTATTCGGCGAGATAGTGCCCGCATTGCCGGATCGCCTTCGGGTCCCCATCTTCGCACCGTGCCTCCCGAGAACCAGACCCAGACCAAACCGATCGACGCCGAGAGCTGGGCGATCCTCAAGCGGTTCCTCCCCTATCTCTGGCCGCGCGACAATCCGGGGTTGCGGCGCCGCATCGTGATCGCGCTGATGCTGGTGCTGCTGGCGAAGGCCGTGACGCTGGCGCTCCCCTTCGCCTACAAGAAGGCAGTAGACGCGATGGCGGGCGAGGTGGGCGAGGCCGCGATGCTCGCCATGGCGCTGGTGCTTGCCTACGGGCTGGGCCGGTTCGCGGGGACGGCCTTCGACAATCTTCGGAACATCGTGTTCGAACGGGTCGGCCAGGAAGCGACGCGGCATCTGGCCGAAGACGTGTTCCGCCGCCTCCACCGCCTGTCGCTGCGCTTCCACCTCTCGCGCCGCACGGGCGAGGTGACCAAGATCATCGAGCGCGGGACCAAGAGCATCGATTCCATGCTCTATTTCCTGCTCTTCAACATCGCGCCGACCATTATCGAACTCGTCGCCGTGGCAGTGATCTTCTATCTCAATTTCGGCTGGGGCCTGGTCGCCGCCACCGCCTTCACCGTGGTCGCCTATATCGTCGTGACCCAGCGGATCACCGAATGGCGCACGCATCTCAGGCGCGAGATGAACGATCTCGACGGGACCGCCCTGTCGCGCGCGGTCGATTCGCTGCTGAATTACGAGACGGTCAAATATTTCGGCGCCGAACACCGCGAGGAAGAGCGCTACGCCAACTCCGCTCGCGCCTATTCCGAGGCCGCGATCAAATCCGACGCCTCGCTCGGAATGCTCAATATCGCGCAGGCGCTCATCACCAATCTGCTGATGGCGGGCGCGATGGCCTATACGGTGTGGGGGTGGAGCCGGGGCCAGCTGACGGTGGGCGATCTCGTCTTCGTGAACACCTATCTGATGCAGCTCTTCCGCCCGCTCGACCTCCTCGGCTTCGTCTATCGCACGATCCGGCAGGGCATGGTCGACATGGCGCAGATGTTCACTCTGATGGATACCGAGGTCGAGGTGGCGGACAGGCCCGGTGCCCCGGCGCTGATCGTCCGCCGCCCGACCCTCGCCTTCGAGAATGTCCGCTTCGGATACGAGGCCGAGCGCACGATCCTGCATGATCTCAGTTTCGAGGTCCCGGCAGGGAGCCATACCGCGATCGTCGGTCCATCCGGCGCGGGCAAGAGCACGATCGCGCGGCTGCTGTTCCGCTTCTACGATCCCTGGAGCGGGCGCATCCTGATCGACGGGCAGGATATTTCGCAGGTCGAGCAGAAAAGCCTGCGCGCCGCGATAGGCATCGTCCCGCAGGACAGCGTGCTGTTCAACGACACGATCGGCTACAACATCGCCTATGGCCGCGAGGGCGCGGGCGAGGAAGAGATCGTGCGGGCAGCGCGCGACGCGGCGATCCTGCCGTTTATCGAGGCATTACCCGATGGGTTCGAGACCGAAGTGGGCGAGCGCGGCCTGAAATTATCGGGCGGCGAGAAGCAGCGGGTCGCCATCGCGCGCGCGCTCCTCAAGGACCCGCCGATCCTGCTGCTGGACGAGGCGACCAGCGCGCTCGATTCCAGGACCGAACAGGGCATTCTCGCCACGCTCGATCGCGTGTCGGAACACCGCACCACGCTCGCGATCGCGCACCGGCTCTCGACCATCGCCGATGCCGACGCGATCCTGGTGCTCGAACATGGCCGCCTCGCGGAACGCGGCACCCATGCCGAGCTGTTGTGCGCGGATGGGCTCTATGCCGAGATGTGGGCGCGGCAGGCAGTGGAGCGGGAGGAGGCCTAGGCCCCCTCCCTCCTCCGGAAAATCAGTCCAGCCCCAGATCCTTGCTCGACAGGTCGAGCGAGGACGCCGGGATCACCTCGACATCGGGCCGGATCGCGCGCAGATCGTCGAGGAATTCGGCCGCATTGCCGACCACGATGATGCTGGCCTTGTCCGCCGTCACGTAATCCGCCGCCGCCTTGGCCGCCGCTTCGGGAGACACGGCCTGCAGGCGATCGGCGTAGCGCGCCGCCTCGGCAGGCTCCAGCCCGTCGAGGATGAGGTTCGCGACGATGGCGTTGAACCCGCCCGAGGTTTCAAGGCTGCGCGCGTAATTCCCGCCGAGATAGAGGCGGCGGCGGTTCAGCAGATCGTCGGCGACCGCTTCGCTGCCCAGCCGGTCGAACTCGTCGAGGAACACCTGAACCACCTCGTCGGCGGTCGCGTTCTGCGTCTGGGAGGAGGCGACGAGGCGGTCGGTGATGAGCCCGCTTCCCGCCCCGTAGCTGATCGAGCGCTTGGTGCGCACCTCTTCGAACAACCGCCCGCTCGATCCGCCGCCGAGGATCGCATTGGCGATCTCGATCGCGTAATAATCGCCATCGGTGCGCGAGGGTGCGCGCAGGCCGGCATAGACCGCGGCCTGCCCCGCATCGGGCATGTCGATCACGACCGTGCGGACCGGTTCGCCCGCACCTGTCGGCTGGGCGATGTCGGCGGGCGGCGCGCTCGCCACCTGCCAGTCACCGAACAGCGCGTTCGTGAGCGCGACGGCCTGATCGGGCGCGATGCCGCCGCTGACGATGACCTTGGTGCGCGCGGGGTGCCAGTATGTCTCGCGATGCTGGATCAGATCCTCGCGCGTCAGCGAGGCAAGGCTAGCCTGCGTTCCGCCGGGCAGTGTCCCATAGGGCGCATCGCCGTAGAGGACGGGCCGTGCGACCATGCCGGCAAGCGCGCCGGGGTCCTTGAGGCTGACCGCCAATCCGTCGATGGCGCGCTTCCGCTCCCGCTCGAACGCATCCTCGGGATAAGTCGCGCCCTTGATGACTGCGGCGAGAATCCCGCCCGCCGCCGCCATATTGGCGACCGGCGCGGTCAGGCTGAAGAACGAGCCTTCCGATCCCGCCGTCGCGCCGAAGCTGGCGCCGAGCGATTCGAGCTTCTGCGCGATCTCCTGAGCGCTCATATCCGCCGTGCCCTGATCGGCGATGCTGGCGGCCATGTTGGCAAGGCCCGCCTTCATGCGCGGATCGCTGATCGAGCCGCCGGGCACCAGCACGGTCATGGTCGCGATCGGCACGTCGCCGGTCTGCGCCGCAACGACAGAGACGCCGTTCGCAAGGTCCTGTTCCACGATAGCGGCACGCTCGACACTGGGCACCATGCCCGGTCCGGGCGGCTCCTGCCGCTGGCCTTCGGGGAGGACCGCAAGCGGCTCGCCCGTTGCGGCGGGCAGGCTGCGGAAGGTCGGCATGGGCACCGGATTGGCATAGGCCGCCGGATTTTCCTCACCCGCGACATAGCGCATGTCGACGCGCGCCTGCGGGTCCATCCATTTGGCCGCCACGCGCTGGACATCGGCGGCGGTCACTCGCCCGATCGCTTCCAGCCGCGCATCGGCGGCGCGGGGATTGCCCGTCGATACCAGCGCCTCGCCCAGTTCGAAGGCGCGGCCCCGTGCGGTCTCGCGGCGGCGGAGCGAATCGGAGAACAGCTCGCTCTTGGCTTCGGCCAGCTCGGCGGCGGTCACCGGCTCGCTGCGGATGCGATCGAGTTCGGCTTTCAGCATAGCCTCGACAGCGTCGGCATCGGCCTGCGGATTGGTGATCGCGAAACTGGCGATGAAACCGCCCTCCTCGCTTTCCGAATAGAACAGCGAGGCATCGACCGCCTGCCCGCTGCGCACCAGCGCATCGTAAAGGCGGCTGTTTTGCCCTCGCGCCATGATGGCGGCCATCACGTCGAGCGCGGCGGCATCCGCCTCGCCCGCGCCCGGCCCCTTCCACAAGGTCCCCGCGACCGGCAGCGGCACGTTGGGCGCGGTGGCGACGAAGCTGCGCGGCGCGGTCCGCTCGGGCTCGCGCGCCGAGATCGTCAGGTCGACCGGATTGGCGCGGCGCGGGATGTCGGCGAAATACTCGTCCACGAGGGCACGCAGATTGGCCATCTCGAAATTCCCCGCCACGATCAGCGTCGCGGTGTCGGGTCCGTAATAGGCCTGGTGGAAGGCGCGCGCATCGTCGAGCGTGGCGCTGTCGAGATCCTCGATAGACCCGATCCCCGGCCGACGCTGGGGCAGCACGTCATAGGCATTCTCGGCGATGACGAAACGCTGGAACCGGCCATAGGGCGGTGCGAGGACGCGCTGGCGCAATTCCTCCTTCACCACGTCACGCTCGCGGTCGAACACCTCCTGATCGACCACCGGCTTGAACATGCGTTCGCGGTGGGTCCACAGCATGGTTTCGAGATAGGCCGCCGGGACCGTCTCGTAGTAATTCGTGCGGTCCGACCCGGTCGAGGCGTTGCGCGTGCCGCCGACATCGGCGGTCAGGCCGTAGATCTGGTTGTAGAACATGTTCTCGGTCTTGCGGCTGAGAATGTGTTCGAAAAGATGCGCGAAGCCGCTGCGGCCTTCCGGATCGTGCTTCGATCCGACCTCGTACCACAAAGATGTCGTGACCTGACCGGTGCTGTCGTCCGGGATCGCGATGACGCGCAGGCCATTGTCGAGCGTCCATTCGGTGAATTCGATCTGCGGCGCGCTGAGGCTGGCGGCGTCCTGTGCCAGAAGCGGAGCGGGCGCGGCGGTGGCGAGCGCGGTGGTCAGCGCGATGGCGGCAGCGCCGTTGGCGAGAATAGTGCGAAACATGATCGAGAAACCCCTTCCCCAGTGAATTCAACACGCTGACCCTAACGCCTCCCCCATGAAGGGCAACCGCACGCCCCAGGGCATCGGCGAGCGCGCGACCGGGATCGGCGAACGGCATGGGGTGCGAGAAACCGAGCCAATTGGCACGGGTTGTGTTGCAATGCAGCATGGGCCATAGGCGGGGCACTTCTTTCGCCGCGGTCCCTCGTCAGGAGGCCCTTGCGCGGCACAGACCCACGGACAGACCATGATCAACACCAGCGCAATCAAGCGCGACTGGCTCTCGAACATCCGCGCCGACATCCTTGCCGGAATCGTCGTGGCGCTCGCGCTCATTCCCGAAGCGATCGGATTTTCCATCATCGCGGGGGTCGATCCGCGCGTCGGGCTCTATGCCTCCGTCGCGATCGCGATGGTGATCGCGTTTACCGGCGGGCGGCCCGGCATGATCAGCGCCGCGACTGCTGCGGTGGCCGTGGTGGTGATCCCCTTGGTGCGCGAATACGGGGTCGAATATCTCTTCGCCGCGACCATCCTGATGGGCGTGTTCCAGGGCATCGCCGCTTTGTTGCGGCTCGACCTCCTGATGCAGTTCGTCAGTCGCAGCGTCATCACCGGCTTCGTCAACGCGCTGGCGATCCTGATCTTCATGGCGCAGCTGCCGCAGCTCCTCCCCGGCAATCCGGGTGTCGGCATGGAAACCTGGATCATGGTCGCCGCTGCGCTGGCGATCATCTATCTCTTCCCGCGCCTCACCACTGCCATTCCCAGCCCGCTCGTCGCGATCGTGGTGCTGACCGCGCTCGCGATCTGGCTGGGGACGCCGGTCAACACGGTGGCCGATATGGGCGAGCTGCCCGAAGGCCTGCCCTATTTCGTCCTGCCCGACGTGCCGCTGACCTGGGAAACCTTGCGCATCATCGCGCCCTATTCTCTCACGATGGCGGCGGTCGGCCTGTTGGAATCGCTGCTGACGGCGCAGATCGTCGACGACATGACGCACACCGGCTCGAACAAGCGCCGCGAAAGCGCAGGTCAGGGCGTCGCCAACATCGTCGCGGCCCTCTTCGGCGGGATGGGCGGCTGCGCGATGATCGGCCAGTCGGTCATCAACGTGACGAGCGGCGGGCGCGGACGCCTGTCCACCTTCGTCGCCGGCCTTGCGCTTCTTATCATGCTGTTCCTGCTCGGCGGCCTCGTCGGTCAGGTGCCGATGCCTGCCCTCGTCGCGATCATGATCATGGTCTCGATCGGTACGTTCAGCTGGAATTCGATCCCCAATCTCGCCAAGCATCCCTGGCAGTCGAGCACCGTCATGCTGGTGACGGTCGGCGTGGTGGTGGCAACGCACAACCTCGCTTTGGGCGTGGCGGCAGGCGTGCTGCTATCCGGCGCTTTCTTCACGCAGAAGGTGATGACGCTGTTCGAAGTCGTGCGCACCCGCACCAGCGGGCCGGAGGGCGACATCGCGACCTACACCGCCAAGGGCCAGATCTTCTACGCCAGCGTCGAACGGTTCGAAGCCGCGCTCGGCCCGGAAAGCACCCAGCCCGATCCGGCCGACCACGTCGTGATCGACGTGTCGAAAGCGCATTTCTGGGATATCAGCGCGGTCGGCGCGCTCGACAAGGTGGTCGAACGGATGCGGCGCAACGGGCGCAGCGTGCAGGTCATCGGCCTGAACCGGGCGAGCGCCGATCTGGTCGACAAATTCGCACTGACCGACAAGACCGGGGTGGAGATCGGGCTCGCGCCCCACCCGTAACGCGCTTCAGGCGGCGCGGTTTTTCAGCATCTGCTCGGCCTGATCGGTCGAGCGGCGTGCCGCGTTCGCCAATTCCTTGACCTCGCGCGCGACGACCGAGAAGCCCGAGCCGTGCTCGCCCGCGCGCGCCGCTTCGATGGTGGCGTTGAGCGCGAGCATCTGCGTCTGCGTGGCGATGCCGGAAATCGTCGTCACAATGCGCTGCACCTCGCCCAGCATCCGCTCCAGCTCGTCCTTCTGGCCACCCAGTTCGGCGCGCAGCGATTCGCTGTCGGCAAGCTGGGAATGAACCGAAGTCTCCAGCTCGACCTCGCGCGTGATGTCCGTCGCGAGTTTCACGATCCTGACCGGCTTGCCTTCGAGGTCCATAACCGGATTGTAGGTCGCCTGAATCCAGACGTCCTGGCCCTTGCGATCAACCCGGCAGTACCGACCCGATGCGTGCTCTCCCCGCCGCAACCGTTCCCAGAACTGGCGATAGTCGTCGCTTTGCGCGTGGCCCGTCTTGCACAGAACGCGATGGTGCTTCCCGAAGAGGTCCTCGCTCGCATAACCGAACAGGGCGAGGAAGACGGGATTCGCGTCGAGGATCTCGCCATCGAGGCCGAATTCGATGACCGCATGGGAATGGCGGACCGCATTCGAGAGGGCCTGGAAGCGCGATTGGCGCAGCACCTCCTCGGTCACGTCCGCAGCGACCTTGAGGACACCGACGACCTCGCCATCGGCCGAGCGGACCGGACTGTAATTGGCGCGCAGCCGAACGATCGAACCGTCCTTGGCGATGCGGCGATAAGTGCCCTGGTCCGGCTGGCCTGCGGCGAGACGCCGCCAGAAGGCGCGATATTTCTCAGACCCGGAAGGATCCTTGGTGCAGAACAGGCTGTGGTGCCGCCCGGCGATTTCTTCGAGCTGGTATCCCATCGCGTCGAGAAAGAGGCGATTGGCCCAGACGATCGTGCCGTCGAGCGCGAAGTGGGCGCACAGATTGCTCTGATTCACCGCATCCCACGCCGCCTCGACCTTCGTCGCGCGATCAAGATTGGCGTCCTCCATCAGGCCGCAATTAAAGAGGAATAGTTAAATCGAAGTAACGGTCAGGTCCGGGCGGTGCGTAACTTACGCGAACCCGCCCGGACCTGACCGGACTCGGTCGATCAGGCAGGCCGCCGCGCGAACAGGCCGAAGCTGGCGATGATCGCATAGCAGATCGCAGGCAGGATCAGCGCGAAGGCGAGGCTTCCCGAAAGATCCGCCAGCGCACCGAAGGCCAGCGGCACGACCGCGCCGCCGAAGATCGCCACGTTGATGATGCCCGACCCGTCCGCCGCGCGCGGCCCCAGTTTCTCGCAGGCGAGCGAGAAGATGGTCGGGAACATGATCGAATTCATCAGGCCCACCGCGAGCAGCGTGTACCCGGCGAGCGTGCCGCTCGTGCTGGCGCTGATCGCAATCAGCAGGATCGCTCCCGCGGCGTTGAAGGCCAGAATCTTGCCGGGCGAGAACACGCGCAGGATTGCCGAGCCGATGAACCGGCCCACCATCGCGCCGCCCCAATACAGGCCGATCATCCAGCCGATGACGCTTTCCGGCTGTCCGAGGACGCGCTCCAGCGCCAGATAATTGATGATGATCGATCCGATCGAGACTTCCGCCCCGACATAGAGGAAAATGCACAGCGCACCGAAACCGAACCGCTTGCGCTTCAGGAGGTCCAGTCCGGCAAGGCCCGAGGAGGCTTCGTGCTTTTCGCCCTGGAGGCGATTGCGGAACAGCCAGACCGCCAGGGCGACCAGACCGATGAGGGCGGCGACGCCGAGATAGCCCTGCCAGATCGCCTCGCTCTCCGCCTGGCGATAGGCCTGAAGTTCGGCGCCCGACAATTGATCGGCGCTGACGGTGGCGAGGCTGCCGAGAATGACGACCGACCCGACGAGCGGGAAGATCGTGGTGCCGAGCGAATTGAAGGCCTGCGCGAAGGTCAGGCGGCTATGCGCCGTGCGCGGCGAGCCGAGCAGCGAGATCAGCGGATTGGCGACCACCTGCACGATGACGACACCGCTCGCGAGGACGAACAGCGCCAGCAGGAACACCCAATAGGTCGCGGTCTGGCTGGCGGGGATGAACATGAGGCAGCCCAGCATCATGGTGACGAGGCCCGCCACCGCGCCGCGCATATAGCCGAGGCGCTTGACCAGTTTCGCGCCCGGAATGCCGATCAGGAGATAGGCGGTGAAGAAGCAGAACTGCACCAGCATCGCCTGGGTGTAGTTGAGCGTGAACAGCTCCTTCAGCTTGGGAATGATGACATCGTTGAGCGAGGTGATCCCGCCGAAGATGAAGAACAGACCGAAGACGAAATATTGCAGGCCCGGCGCCTCTACCGGCGGCGTGTCGGGATCGATCTTATGGGGGTCGGTGCTCGACGCTATGTCGGGTGCAAGGGCCATCGCATTTGTCCTCTTCTGATAGCCGCAGGTTCTACGCCTGCGTAACCGGTTTCATTGTTGATATTGCGGCCTTGCCGACAAGTCTATCGCAATCGCGCGGTGACAGGTTCGGCGAAACAGGCGTCACGCGGGCGGCGCCGGGCAATAGCGTTGCAGATAGTCGCCATGGCCGGGCATGTGCTCGACGAGAAAGCGGATCGATTGCTCGATCCCGTCGACTTCCTTCGCCACGCCCTGATCCGCGATGCCGTGGGCCATCACATTGTGGCCGCCCATCTTTATCCCCTGCCCCATCATCACCGCCGCCCAGCTGGTTTCGGTGAACAATTCGTCATCCTCGCGGAAGATCTGCCCGTTGGCGCGGAACAGCTCCATCTTCTCGGTCAGGCTGTCGGGCACGCTCATCGTGCGGCAGTAATTCCAGAACTCGGAATCGTCGCGCGCGGTCGCGTGGTAGTGCAGGATCAGGAAATCCCTGATCCGCTCATATTCCTTGTTGGTGAGCCGGTTGAAGGCGCTGCGCTGCGTCTCGGTGATGCCGTCTAGCGAGAGCAGCGCGACCAGCTTGTTGATCCCGGTGTTGATAAGATGGATCGAGGTCGATTCGAGCGGCTCCATGAATCCCGCCGCAAGCCCCAGCGCGACGACATTGTGGTTCCAGAACTTCCTGCGCCGCCCGGTCACGAAGCGCAGGAAATTCGGCTCGGCAGTCGGCTTGCCCGCCATGTTGGCGACGAGGATATCATGCGCCTCGGCATCTTCCATATGCGCGCTCGCATAGACGTGGCCGTTGCCGTTGCGATGCTGCAAGGGCACCTGCCATTGCCAGCCCGCCCGATGCGCGGTCGCGCGGGTGAAGGGCGGCGGGGGCGATCCGTCGTCGCGCTTGCACGGCAAGGCCACGGCCCGATCGCAAGGAAGCCAGTGCGTCCATTCCTCGTATCCGGTTTCCAGCGCCTGTTCGATCAGGACGCCGCGAAATCCGCTGCAATCGATAAACAGGTCGCCCGCGATCGTGGTGCCGTCATCAAGGACCAGCGCCGCGACATCGCCGCTTTCGCCATCGCGGCGGACCTCGGCCACCCGCCCCTCGCGCCGCACGACGCCGCGTTTTTCGGCATAGGCGCGCAGGAAACGCGCATAGGCGCCCGCATCGATGTGGTAGGCGTAATTCATCGGCGGCATGTCGTCGCGATTATAGTCTTCGGTGCGCGCGAACTTGCCGAAATGGGCGGCCATCGTTTCGAGGTTGAAGACCTGGATGGGGCGCTTGTCCCCCTTCATGCGGTTGCGCTGCCACAAATGGTGGAAGGACACTCCGTCCACTTCGTAGCCGTAATTCCCGAAGGGGTGGATGTAGCTGTCGCCTTTGTTGCCCCAATTCACGAACTGGATGCCGAGCTTGAAGGTGCCCTGGACGGCGGACAGCATTGCGCGCTCGTCGATGTCGAGCAGCCTGTTGAAATCCACGAAGGGCGGGATCGTCGCTTCGCCCACGCCGACCGTGCCGATCGCTTCCGATTCGACGAGCTTGATCGCGACCGGCCCCTGCGCGCCGCTCTTCCCCGAGATACGCGACAGCGCGGCAGCCGCCATCCAGCCGGCGGTTCCGCCACCAACGATGACGATCCTTTCGATACTGTGCCGCATGTCCCGATCCGCTCCCATCGCTTGGTTGTATACGATTTTTCGTAAGGCGGAACCCGGTGATGCGAAAATGCAACGCAGATTGATAACGTTCACTTTGGCGTCTTGTGAACGCTAACAATGGCAGCTATCCGACACGTTCTAAAAAGATCTGGCACCGGGATGCCCGATCATCGGAGGAGGATATATGCTGCGCAACGCAACTCAGGCCGAAGCCACGCTTTCACGGCGCCTGATCGCTCTCACCACCGCTTCGGGCCTGGCCATCGGCGCGCTGACCGCATCGCCGGCCAATGCGCAGGTTGCCGACCCGAATGAGGAAGAGACGCGCGAGAACGAGGCGGGCATTCCCGAAGGTCTCGATCCCGAAAACCTGATCATCGTCAGCGGCTATCGCCAGTCGCTCGAATCGGCGCAGGATTTCAAGGAAAACGCCGACACCGTGGTCGACGTGATCACTGCCGAGGATATCGGCGCCTTGGCCGACCGTTCGGTGGCCGAAGCCTTGCAGCGCGTCCCGGGCGTCAACATCTCGCGCTTCGAACAGCGTGACGATCCCGACCGTTTCTCGGTCGAAGGCTCCAACGTCATCATTCGCGGCCTGCCCTACGTCCTTTCGACCCTGAACGGGCGCGACATCTTCTCCGCCAATGGCGGCCGCACCCTGTCGTTCAACGACGTGTCGCCCGAACTGCTCGGCCGCGTCGAGATCTACAAGAACGTCAGCGCCGACATGATCGAGGGCAATATCTCGGGCCTCGTCAATCTCGTCACGCGCAAGCCGCTCGACAATCCGGGCCTCAACCTCGCCGGCACGGTCGAGGTCAATTACGGCGATCTCGCCGAGGAATGGTCGCCCGGCTTCTCCGGCCTGATCTCCAACACCTTCGAAACCAATGTCGGCACGTTCGGCCTCCAGTTCGGCTATGCGCAGCAGGAACTGGTCACGCGCACCGATGCCTCGCAGCTGACCGATCCCTGCTATCGTGCCGACACGCTCGACGGGCCGTGCCTGCGCGTCGTCAATGTCGGGTCGGGCGGCTATTTCGGCGATCCGAACTTCAACGCATCGAACTTCCCGCCGCCCGGCTCGGTCGTCGTGCCCAAGGGCGCGGGCGTCCGCACCACGGACCTGACGCGCGACCGCAACGCCTATTCCGGCGTCGCCCAGTGGGAAAGCAATGACGGCCGTGCGCTCGTCACGCTCGAATATCTGCGCGCCGAAACCGAAGGTACGCTGAACGAATTCGCGGCGCTGGCGCTCGTCAACGACGATGCGCTGTTCCCGGTCCCCGTTCCCGGCACCACGCCGACCTTTAGGGACGGCATCTTCCAGAGCGGATCGCTGACGCAGACCCAGCCCTTCAATGGCGGATTCGGCATCCCGACCGAGCTGCTGCGCTTCCAGCGCGAAGACGACGCCAAGACCGAGGATTACTCGATCGACGTCCAGCTGGAGCCGAGCGATCGCCTGCGCTTCAACATCGAATTGCAGCACATCAAGTCGGATCGGAACGAAAACGGCTTCATCGCCGCGATGCAGACCTATACCGATCTCTTCATCGACAATTCGGGCGAGACGCCGCAGGTCCAGTTCTTCGAGCCGGGCACGATGGGCGATTCGACCGGATACTTCACCGATCCGGCGGCCACCTTCTACTGGTTCCTGCTCGACAACCAGGTCCGCAACGAAGGCGACCTCACCAGCATGCGCGCCGATGCCGAATACGACATCAGCGACGAAGGCTTCTTCAAGACGGCTCGTTTCGGTGCGCGCTTCGCCGATCGCAACCGCGTGACGCGCAGCGCCAACTTCTCCAACTGGGGCAATCTCGGCGCGCCCTGGACGGGTCGTGGCGGCAATTGGAACTGCGGCGATTTCCAGCGCTTCGGCTGCGGCGGCGCCTATGCTTTCGATTTCCCCGAAAGCTCGCAGGTCCGCAATCCGTTCGGCAACAATTTCCAGCGCGGCAACGCGCCCACTCCGCTGGGCGATGGTTCGGCCTTCTTCTTCGGCGGCGACAATCTCGTTAACGAATATCTCAACGGCACCGCCGAAGCGCGCGCGAACGCGATCACTGCTTTCACGCTGACGCCGAACGCCTGGGGCCCGATCTACAACCGCACCGGCCTTGTCGACGGCACGGTGTTCCTGCCCGGCGAGATTTCCGACGTCGAGGAATCGACCGATGCCTATTACGCGCGTCTCGATTTCGGCACGGTGTTCGGCAATGGTTGGGAACTGACCGGCAATATCGGTGCCCGTTACGTTCAGACCACGGTCCGCACGCAGGGCGAAATCAACTTCCCGTTCGGCAACTTCTTCGACACGAACGGCGATAACCGCGTGACCGTGGGCGAGATCAACGCAGCGTGCGGCAACGTCCAGCAGGGCCAGGACACGCCGAGCTATTGCAAGCTCTCCCCTGCCCGCAAGGCCGAGTTCGCCTCGGTCTTCACCGGGGAAACGATCCGCGACAACGCCAATATCGAATTCGACAACTGGCTGCCTGCCGGTAACATCAAGCTCGATTTCGGTGGTGGCCTGCTGGCCCGCGCCGCGATCTCCAAGGCGATTTCGCGTCCCGACCTCGCGGCATTCCGCACCGGGGGCGCGATCGGAGATAACACCCGCGCGCTGGAACTGGCTGGCGCGCTGGAAACGGGGCCGCTGTTCCAGATCGAGACCGGCAACCGCCTGCTCGGCCCGATCACGGCGTGGAATTACGACCTCAGCATCGAATATTACTTCGACGATGTCGGCTCGATCACGGCGGCCTTCTTCTACAAGGATTTCGACAATCTGTTCGGGAACGGCCCGACGGTGCGGAACTTCACCTCGCCCAGCGGTGTCTCGACCGATGTCGAGGTCAACGGACCGATCAATTTCGGTTCGGCCAAGCTCCAGGGTGTCGAACTCGCCTATCAGGACGTGTTCGAATTCCTGCCCGGCCCGCTCGGCAATCTCGGGACGCAGTTGACCTACACCTATATCGATTCGAAGGACTTCAGCAGCTCGGGCGATGTCTTCGGCGACCTGCCGCAGCCGGGCGTGTCGAAGCATACGGTCAATGCGACAGTGTTCTACGAGGATGACGCGCTGTCGGTCCGCGCTGCCTATAACTGGCGCTCGGACTTCCTGCAGACCCCACGCGACGTGATCTTCCCGTTCTCGCCGGTCTATGGCGAGGCGACCGGGCAGCTCGACGCGTCGATCTTCTACACGCTGACTCCGCAGATCAAGCTGGGCGTGCAGGGCGTGAACCTGCTCGATGAGGTCACGCGGACGAGCACCCAGATCGACTTCGACGGCAACCGCATCACGCGGTCCGCCTTCCGCAACGATCGCCGCTTCACCTTCCTGGCGCGCTTCGATTTCTGATCGGAGCCGCCGGACGATCGGGAGACCTGAGATGATGTCTGCTTGGCGCGCCGCTCTTCTGGGAGCGGCCCTGATCGGCGCGAGCGGGTGCAGCACACTCGCCGAACCGATCGACACGATCGAACGGGAAAGGATCTCGATCGCTAAGGTCGCTCTTCCCGCCCCCGGCACCGCGCGGATGCCGGGGCGCGAGGACGGGTGGCAACTGGTCTGGTCGGACGAATTCGACGGAACCCGGATCGACAGCGCGAAATGGGATTTCGACGTCGATTGCTGGGGCGGCGGCAATGACGAGCGGCAATGCTACACCGATCGGCCCGAAAACGCCCGCGTCGCGGACGGGCGGCTGATCATCACCGCGCGCAAGGAAGACTATTCCGGCCCCGCCTGGCCCCCGCATATGCGCAACGGGGATCGCGATCCGAAGGCGCGGGCGACCAAGCCCTTCACCTCGGCGCGGATGGTCACCCGCGGCAAGGCGGCGTGGACCTATGGCCGGATCGAGGTGCGCGCCAAGCTGCCACAGGGTCAGGGAACCTGGCCCGCGATCTGGATGCTGCCCGAAGATCAGGATTACGGGACCTGGGCGGCATCGGGCGAGATCGACATTCTCGAAGCGGTCAATCTCGGCGTTGCGTGCTCCGACTGTCCCGGTGGGCGCGAGGACACGATCCTCGGCACGCTGCATTTCGGCGGTCAGTGGCCGGACAACGCGCTCGCCAGCACCGAAACCCACGCAGCCAGCGTCCTCGACGGGTTTCACACCTTCGGGATCGTCTGGGCGCCGGGCCGGATCGACTGGACCTATGACGGGCAGGTCTATGCCAGCCAGACCAGCGACGCATGGTGGTCGAGCGGCTCCGACGCGCCCGATGCGCCTTTCGACCGGCGCTTCCATCTGCTTTTAAACCTCGCGGTGGGCGGCAAGCTATCCGAAGAGCGCGGCTTGAAGGGTGTCGACGAGACCGGCTATCCCAAGCAGATGGAAGTCGATTGGGTTCGCGTGTGGCAATGCCCCGATGCCGGATCGAGCGCGAACGCCTGCAACAAGGTTCGATAATAGATGGCGCGACGCCGACAATCCGTAACGATCAAGCATGTCGCTGCCGATGCCGGCGTTTCGCTCCAGACGGTCAGCCGCGTCATCAATGACGAGCCGAACGTGCGCCCGGCGATGAAGGAACGGGTCCAGGCGTCGATCGACAAGCTCGGCTACACGCCCTCCATCGCCGCGCAGCGGATGAGCGGTTCGCGCAGCTATCTGATCATGGCGCTCAACGATCGCGAACGCACGATTGCGGACTGGCGCGAGCGGCGCGGGACCGACTGGGTCGACCAGATGCTGCTCGGCGGGATGCTGACCTGCGCGGAGCATGGCTATCGCATGATTGTCGAACTGATCGACACCCACAGCGATCATGTCGAACGGGAATTGAGCGCCGCGCTCATGGCCTTGCAGCCCGATGGCGTGGTGCTGACTCCGCCGCACTCCGAAAACGCGCTCATCACCGGGCTGCTGGCGGATCGCGGTATCCCGTTCGCGCGCATCGGATCGATCGCGCCCGGTCCCGGCTTCGCCCTGACCATGGGCGACACGAAAAACGCCCTCGACGCGACGCGCCGCCTGATCGAGCTCGGCCATAAGCGGATCGGCATGATCGCCGGGCCCGACGCCTACAGCCTCAGCGGTTGGAGGATCGAAGGATGGCGCCAGGCGCTCGGCGAAGCGGGCCTGCCGCATGAGGGCCTGTGCGCCGCCGGCGATTTCGGCTTCGAAAGCGGAAACGAAGCGGCCCGCGCTCTGCTGACGCAGGATGATCCCCCCACCGCCATCGTCGCCAGCAGCGACCAGATGGCCCTGGCGACGCTGGACGTGGCGCGCGAACTGGGTCTTTCGGTTCCGCGCGACCTGTCCGTCATCAGCTTCGACAACACGCCGATCGTGCGCTTCACCGATCCGCCCCTGACGGCAGTGGACCAGCCGATCGCCGAAACGATTTCGCGCGCCGTCGAACTGATCATCCGCGCGCGCCGCGATGCGGCACCGGACGCGGTGATCGATGTCGAAGGCAGTGTGGTCGAACGCGGTTCGACAGCACCGGCGCCGCATCTGACAGGCGTCAAGCGCGCCTGAAACGATTACGATCTTGGGAGATACGAAAATGGCGAAACGCAACAGGCTCACCGGTCTTGCAGGTTCGGGGAAATTGGCCTTGGCAGCAGCATTGGCGATGCCGGGGGCGGCAACGCTGGCAGGCTGCGCCACCATCCCCGCCGCGAGCGAAGCGCCCGTCGCTCCCGTGGCGACCGCCCGGCTGACTGGCGAAGCGCAGATCGCGGACCTCGTTTCGCGCATGACGCTGGAACACAAGATCGCCCAGCTCATCCAGCCGCAGATCAACACCGTCACGCCTGAGGAGATGCGCCAGTATCGCTGGGGCAGCTATCTGAACGGCGGGAATGGCGGCCCCTATGGCGAGGAATTCGCCCCCGCTGGCGAGTGGCTGCGCCTCGCCGACGAAATGTGGAACGCGTCGACCGCCCCCCTCCCCAATGGCGAGCCCGCGATCCCGACGATCTGGGGCACCGATGCCGTCCACGGTCACACCAACGTCATCGGAGCGACCATCTTCCCGCACAATATCGGCCTCGGCGCGACGCGCGACGCGGACCTTGTACGCCGCATCGGCCACGCCACCGCGGTCGAGATCGAGGTGACCGGGATCGACTGGAACTTCTCCCCGACCGTCGCGGTCGCGCAGGACGATCGCTGGGGGCGCACCTATGAAAGCTATTCCGAAGACCCTCGCCTCGTCGCCACCATGGGCGCGGCGCTGGTCGAAGGCTTGCAGGGCCGCAAGGGTGCTGACGATTTCCTCGGTGAAGGGCGCGTGATCGCCACCGCCAAGCATTTCTTCGGCGATGGCGGCACCGATCAGGGCGTCGACCAGGGTGACGTCAATGGCGACATCGACGCGCTGAAGAGCATCCACGCGGTCCCTTACCCGGCAGCCATCGCCGCCGGGGTCGAGACGATCATGGCCAGCTTCAACTCGATCAACGGGAAGAAGATGCACGGCAACGAGGCGCTTCTGACCGGCGTGCTGCGCGGCGAGATGGGCTTCGATGGCCTCGTTGTCGGCGACTGGAACGGCCACGGCCAGGTCGCGGGCTGCACGGTCAGCAATTGTCCGCAATCGCTGATGGCGGGCCTCGACATCTATATGGTGCCCGACGATGCGGTGGCGCTGCACAGCTCGCTGTTGTCTCAGGTGCGCGACGGGACGATCCCGATGGCGCGGGTGGACGAGGCGGTGACGCGCGTGCTGCGCGTCAAGCAGGCGGCAGGGCTGCTGGCCCCGAATGCCCAGAAGCCCTCCGAGCGTGCCAATGCGGGCGACCTGACCAAGCTCGGCTCGCCCGAACACCGCGCCATCGCGCGCGAGGCGGTGGCGAAATCGCAGGTTCTGTTGAAGAATGACGGCGTGCTGCCCTTTGCCGCGGGCACGAACATCCTCGTCGCGGGACAGGCGGCGGACAGCATCGCGCAGGCATCGGGCGGCTGGACGCTGACCTGGCAGGGCGGACGCGAGCTCGACAACGACATGTTCCCCAGCGCGACCTCGATCTTCGCCGGGATCGAACAGGCCGCCCGCGCATCCGGCGGCAGCGCGACGCTCTCGGAAGATGGCAGCTACACCGTCAGGCCCGACGTCGCCGTGGTGGTGTTCGGCGAGGAACCCTATGCCGAATTCGCGGGCGACCGGAAGACGCTGGTCTTCCCCGATGACGAAGGGCTGGACCTGCTGCGCAAATTCGAGAGCGAAGGCGTGCCGACAGTCGCGGTGTTTCTCTCGGGCCGCCCCCTATGGATGAACCGCGAGCTGAACGCCGCCGACGCCTTCGTCGCCTCCTGGCTGCCCGGCAGCGAGGGCGCGGGCGTGGCCGATGTCCTGTTCGACGCGCGTCCCGCCACGGGCAAGCTGTCCTTCAGCTGGCCCGCGACCTGCGAAGGCACGCCGCTCAATTCGGCACAGGGCGCGCTCTTCCCCTTCGGCTACGGACGCGCTCTTTCCGACACCGCGCCGATGGGCAAGCTCGACGAGACCTGCGCCTTCCTCGGCGGGGGCGCCGCGGCCGAATGGTATGGCAATGGCCGCCTCGCCAATGGGATCACCGCCACGGCGGGGGGCACCGACCTGCCCAATCTGCGCGGAACCGGCGGCGGGGTGACCGCGATCGGGCTCGACAAGGATCGCCAGGAAGATGCCCGCCGCATCGCGATGGCCGCCGGATCGTCGCTGGCCCTGCGCGGCGAGGGCAGCGGATCGTTCCGCCTTTCCTATTCGCTGGAAGCCGCGCCGTCCGGGCCGGTGCGCGCCACCAGCGGCACGGCGACGACCGATCTCACCACCGGGCTGACGCTGGCTGCGGGCAAGGGCTGGCGCGAAATGCTGCTGACGCCCGCCTGTCTCGCTGATGCAGGCGATTCTTTGACGATCCGCACCGAAGCGCCGCTGACCTTCTCGCTCGCCAGCGTGGAGCGGGTTTCGCTTCCCGAAGGGACCGCCTGCTCGTTCTAGCCCAACCGCGCCAGATCGGCCCGCGTATCGACATCGCGGGCCGATCCGGGATCGTCGGTTTCGAGATGCACGATACCCGGCAACCGCTTCAAAGCCGCGCGCGCGCCGCGATCGCCCGACAGGCGCTTCAGCCGGTCGAACACTTGCGGCGACAGCGCGACCGGATGCGCGGGACGATTCCTGTATTGCGGCAGCACCGCCGGAGCGCCGGTCAGGACGTAGGCCAATGCGGTGTCGGCTAGGCCGGGATCGATCAGCGGCATATCGCCCAGAGCGACCGCCACGGCGCGGCAATCGGGTGGAAGCGCCGCGATCCCGCATCGCAGCGAGGCCGAAAGGCCTTCCCGCCAGTCCGGGCACTCGACGATTTCGAGACGCGGTGACGCCAGATCGGCGAGCGCTGCGGCCACCTCGACGCCGCGCGCTCCGACCACGACAGTCACGCGCTCGACCCGGCTGGCGAGCATGGCGCGGACCGCATGGCGCACCAAGGCCTCGCCGCGAAACGCCGCCAGCAATTTCGCCCCATCGAAGCGGGTGCCCGCCCCTGCGGCCAGCACGAGGGCATGGCAGCCCGCTAGCGTCTCAGTCGTCACGCGCCGCGATCACTTCCGCGATGACGGACACGGCCACCTCCCATGGCGAGCGCGCCGGAATGGCGAGCCCGATGGGTGCGCGCAGCCGGTCGATCTGCGCCTGCGACAGGCCCGCCGCTGCGAGGCGTTCGATCCGCTCGGGCAATTTCCGCCGCGAGCCGAGCACGCCGACATAGCCCGCTTGCGAATTAAGGGCAGGGACAAGCGCCCGCTCGTCGAGATCGAGATCATGCGTCGCCACCGCGACCGCACTCCAGCGATCGAGGGCGAGGTCGCCCCATGCCTCGTCGAGCGCGCGGCGGTCGCAGTCCAGACCGAACGGAGCCGCTTCCGAGGGGCCGAACGGGCTAAGCAGCGTGACATCCCAGCCGAGCGTTTGCCCCATGCCACCGATCGCGAGCGCAAAGGGATCGGAGCCGATCACGATCAGGCGCTGGACCGGTTCGTAGAGCTTGCGGATCGGAGCGATTGCACTGGCCTGCTCGACGGGCAGGCAGGTTCGCTGCTCGCCATCGCTCGACCACAGGGCAGGCACGCGTTTCGCGGTCAAACGCTGCAAATCCGCGACGGCCCTGTCGCCCGCCCCGACCCGCTCGATCATGACTTCGATCCGGCCACCGCAGGGCAGGCGGATATCGACGAACGGGCTGCCCTCGCCGTAGACGAGGTGGCGCACCGCTCCATCGGCAATGGCTTGCCGGGCGTTGAGCGCCACGTCATCCTCGATGCAGCCGCCCGACAGGAAACCCCAGCTCTCGCTATCGGTCACCACCATCTGCGCGCCCACGGGCCGCGGCCCGCCATCCGCCGCGACGATCGTCGCCAGCGCGAAGGGCTCACCCCGCTCGGCAGCGGCGAACATATGCGGGCGGATGTCGTCCTCCAGCCCGGACACGAGCCAGCCGGGGCCGGTGACCGCCCCATCCTTGTCCGGCTCGTCCATCACGCTCAGGCGATCGCGGGCAGGCGATCGAGATATTTGTCGAGCGTCAGCGGATAGTCGCGCACGCGAATGCCAGTCGCGTTGTAGATCGCATTCGCCACCGCCGCACCCGGCCCGCAAATCCCGAGTTCGCCGACGCCCTTCGCCTTGAGAGGCGTCGAGACCGGATCGAGCGTGTCGAGGAACACGCATTCCTGATGCGGAATGTCGGCATGGACCGGCACTTCGTATCCGGCGAGGTCGTGATTGGCGAAGAAGCCGAAACGCTTGTCGACATGGAGATCCTCGGTCAGCGCCGCGCCCGCCGCCATCACCATGCCGCCGATCACCTGGCTGCGCGCCGAAAGCGGGTTGAGGATACGCCCGGCATCGCACACCGCCAGCATCCGGGTGATGTGGGTTTCGCCGGTATAGGCATCGACCTTCACTTCCGCGAAATGGCCTGCATAGGTGCCGACATCGTAGTCCTTCTTGAACGCGCCGAAACTCATCGAATCCTCCGCCGTCAGCGCGCCGGCATCGCGTATCGACCAGCTTTCGCCGCCCAGCATCGCGCGCCCGCCATCGAAGGTCGCCGCATCCGCATCGAAGCCGAGCTTTTCCCCGATCATCCGGCGCAAAGCGACGCAGGCGGCATAGACGCCCGCCGTGGAACTCGCCGCGCCCCACTGGCCGCCCGACCCTGCGGATACGGGAAAGGCGGAATCGCCCAGTTCGACCCGCACCGCATCGAGCGGCAGGCCCATGGTCTCCGCCGCTGTCTGGGCCAGAATGGTGTAGGTGCCGGTGCCGATATCGGTCATGTCGGTTGCGACCACCAGCTGGCCGCGATCGGTCAGGCGAACCCGCGCGCCCGATTTCATCGTCGGCGCCGCGCGGTATCCCGCTGCCACGCCCATCCCCGTCAGCCAGCGACCCTTGCGGCTCTGGCCGGGGCGCGCCTCCCGCTTCGACCAGCCGAACATTGCGGCCCCTTCGCGCAGGCACCGGGTCAGATTGCGGTCGGACAGCTTGGTATCGGGCTCTCCCGGCACCATGCCCTGCGCATCGTTGACGATCCTGAGTTCGACCGGGTCCATGCCCAGCTTCTCGGCCAGTTCGTCCATCGCGACTTCGAGCGCGAGATGCCCCGGCAATTCGCCCGGCGCACGCATGGCGTTGCCTTCGGGCAGGTCGAGCTGCGCGATGTGGTTCGCGATCAGGCGGTTGGCGCCGCTATAGAGTTTCGGCGTCTGGAGCGTGGCATTCTCCCCCGCTTCCCCGGTGATGTTGCCCGACCAGTTCTCGTGCCCGATCGCCACGATGCGTCCGTCCCGCTCCGCCCCGATCCGCAGGCGTTGCATGGTGGCGTGGCGGTGGGTCGCATTGTTGAACATCAGAGGCCGCTGCATCGCGATCTTGACCGGGCGCTTCGCCGCCTTCGCCCCCAGCGCGGCCATCACCGCATCCGAGCGCACGAACAGCTTCCCGCCGAAACCGCCGCCAATATAGGGGGAATCGACGCGGATATCGTCGGCATCCATCTTCAGGATCGAGCCAAGAGCCTGGCGGCTCCATTCGATCATCTGATTGGAGGTCCATACGGTCAGCTTGGGGCCATCCCAGGCCGCGATGGTGGCGAAGGGTTCCATCATCGCATGGGCCTCGTCGGGCGTGGTGTAGCGCTCGTCCAGCTTGACCGGCGCCGCGGCAAAGGCGGCGTCGAAATCGCCGATCTTCGCGCTGTCCGAAGGCCGATCGCTCGCCAGCGGCGCGCCGGGAGCGGCTTTCTTCAGGTCGAACGCGCCCTCGCCATTGGCATAGCTGGTGCGGATCAACCCGGCGGCGGCGCGCGCCTGTTCGAACGTCTCGGCCACGACGACCGCGATGGCCTGGTGGTAATGCGATACTTCGCGCCCGCCGAACAAAGGCGCGAAATTGTAGTCGCTGCTGCCGACCGGCTCGTGCTCCGTCGCCGCGACGATCGCGAGGACACCGGGGGCACGGCGCGCCTCGCTGAGGTCCATCGAGCGGATGCGGCCCTTGGCGATCCCAGCGCCGACGATCCAGCCATAGGCCTGGTTGGCGGCGACATCGTGCCGTTCGGCGGCATAGGGCGCGCGGCCCGAAACCTTGAGCGGGCCGTCGATCCGTGGCGTCGACTTGCCGACGATCTTCGCGCGGTCGAACAGGTTCTCACCTGCGGGAGCGTTGAATTCCACGAGCTTAGCTCCTCATCTCGGCAAGAATGCCCGCCAGCGTGCGTTCCGCGAGCGGGATCTTGAAGGCGTTCTGTTCGGTCGGGCGCGCATCGGCGAAGGCCGTCTTAACGACGGCGGTGGCCCCATTGGGCAATTGCGCGTCCGCCGCCGCGCTGCGCCAGGGCTTGGGCGCGACACCGCCAAAGGCGACTCTACCCGTCCCATCGGGCTGGATCACCGCCGCGACCGATACCAGCGCATAGGCGTAGCTGCGCCGGTCGCGGACCTTGTGGTAGAAATGCCGCCCGCCGAGCGGTGCGGGCAGGCGCACATGGGTGATCATCTCGCCCGGTTCGAGCGCGGTTTCGATATGCGGCGTATCACCCCACAGGCGATGGAAGTCGGCCACCGGGATCGCGCGGGCGGTGCCATCGGGCTTCACCGTCTCCACCACCGCGTCGAGCGCGCGCATCGCCACCGCCATGTCGCCCGGATAGGTCGCGATGCAGCTGTTTGACGTGCCGATCACGCCCAATTGGCGCGAGAAACCGTCGATCGCGGCGCAGCCATCGCCGGGCTTCCGTTTGTTGCACGGCATATTGGTGTCGTAGAAATAGGCACAACGCGTGCGCTGGAGCAGATTGCCGCCCGTCGATGCCTTGTTCCTGAGCTGGCCGGAAGCACCCGCCTGGATCGCGCGGGTCAGCACCGCGTAATCCTCGCGCACACGGGGGTGGGCGGACAGCGCGGTGTTCGAGACGAAGGTGCCGATCCTGAGGCCGCCCCCGTCGGTTTCCTCGACCCGGTCGAGCCCCAGATCCTGCACGTCGACAAGATGCGTCGGCGTCTCGATCTCCAGCTTCATCAGGTCGATCAGATTGGTGCCGCCCGCGATGAACTTCGCGCCCTGCGTGGTCGCCACGGCCCGCGCCGCTTCGGCGGGGGTGGCGGCGCGTTCATAGGTGAAACTGCGCATCGTCTTATCCTTTCGCGACCTGGGCCATCGCCTCGGCGATGTTCGAATAGGCGCCGCAGCGGCAGATATTGCCGCTCATCCGCTCGCGCATTTCCATCTCGGTGGCGCGCATCCGGCCGGTCAGGTCCTCGGTCACATGGCTCGGAATCCCGTTCCTGATCTCTTCCAGCACCGCGACGGCGGAACAGATCTGGCCCGGCGTGCAATAGCCGCACTGATACCCATCATGTTCGACGAAGGCGGCCTGCATGGGGTGAAGATCCTCGGGGCTGCCGAGACCTTCGATCGTCGTAACCTCGTCGCCCTGATGCTGGACCGCGAGGCTGAGGCAGGAATTGATCCGCGTGCCGTTGACCATGACCGTGCAGGCGCCGCACTGGCCGTGATCGCAGCCCTTCTTGCTCCCGGTGAGCTTGAGATGTTCGCGCAAGGTGTCGAGCAGCGTGGTGCGAGGGTCGAGCTCGAGTTCCTGCGGGGTCCCGTTGACCGTCAGCCTGACGGGCACCTTGGCCTGTTTCGCCGCTGCGGCGGTCGAGGACTCCTGCGCCCGCAGGATCGACGCCTGCCCGACCGCCGCCGAGGCGACCCCGCCCGCCAGCACGCCGCGGCGCGACACCTTCATGAAATTATTGTCCGCCATTTGCGCCTCGCCTCAATCTTTTCCGGGACTTCTCTCCCTCTCTCTGGCGCAGCGAGCAGGTGAGCGCAACGGCGCAGCTTTCCGGGCATCATGATCGGTTGCAGATGGCAACGGGGTAGCAAGGCCGTCCGCAAGGCTGTAAACCGTCTTTGAGAATTGGGGGGGAGAATGGGGGAGAACGACATGGCAGGCCCGACAGCGCAGACCGATTTCGATGTCCTGATCGTGGGGGCGGGGATTTCCGGCATCGGCATGGCCGCCCACATGGAGGAAAAGGCGCCGCATCACAGTTACGCCATTCTCGAACGCCGCGCCAATCTGGGCGGGACCTGGGACCTGTTCCGCTATCCCGGTATCCGCTCGGACAGCGATATGCATACGCTCGGCTTCGATTTCGAACCGTGGCGGCACGAGAAATCGATCGCCGACGGGCCGTCCATTCTCGACTATCTCAACCGCATCGTGGACGAACGCGGCATCCGCCAGCACATCCGCACCGGCCACACCGTCATCGCCGCCGACTGGCGCGAGGCGGATGCCTGCTGGCACGTTTCGGTCGAAACGGGAGACGGCGAGTCAGGAGGGGGCGGGCGCAAGCATCTGACCGCGAACTGGCTCTATCTCGGATCGGGCTATTACGATTACGACGAACCCTACGATCCGGGCTTCGATCTCGGCGCCTTCGAAGGGCGCGTCGTGCATCCCCAGTTCTGGCCCGACGATCTCGATTACGCGGGCAAGCAGGTGGTGGTGATCGGGTCGGGCGCGACGGCGGTGACATTGGTCCCCTCGATGGCGAAGGGCGCCTCCCGCGCCGCCAAGGTCACCATGCTGCAACGCACGCCGACCTGGATGTTCAGCCGCCCCGCCAAGGACCGGATCGCGAATATCCTGCGCAAGGTCCTGCCCGAAAAGCTCGCCTATCGCATCACCCGCTGGAAGAACATCACGCTCCAGCATCTCGGCTTCAAGCGCGCGCGCACCAAGCCGGAAAAGATGAAGCAATTCCTCCACAAGCGGATCGAGAAGGCGCTGGGGCCGGATTACGACCGCGCCAGCTTCACCCCGCCCTACGATCCGTGGGACCAGCGGCTTTGCCTGATCCCCGACGACGATCTGTTCAAAGCGATGAAACAGGGGCGGGCCGAAATCGTCACCGGCCATATCGCGGCCTTCGAGAAGGGCGGCGTCCGCCTGACGGACGGTTCGCACCTGCCCGCCGACATTGTCGTCACCGCGACCGGCCTCAAGCTCGCGGTCGCGGGCAAGATCGCGATCAGCCAGGACGGCACGCCGGTCGATCTGGCCGAGCGGTTCTATTACAAGGGCTGCATGTTCTCGAACCTGCCGAATCTGGCGGTCGTTTTCGGCTATCTCAATGCCAGCTGGACGTTGCGGTCGGACATCAATGCCGACTTCATCTGCCGCGTGCTCGAACACATGCGCCAGAGCGGCGCGACGATCGCCGAGCCGGTCCTCGCCGCCGACCACGATCTGGAGGAGGACGATATCTTCGATTTCTCCAGCGGCTATATCCAGCGCTCGAAGCATCTCATGCCCCGCAACGCGGTCGCCTATCCGTGGCGCCTCAACCAGGAATACGTCACCGATCGCAAGCGCATGGCGAACGACCCGATCGCGGACGGGATATTGGAGCTGCGGCGGCCTAGTGGGAGCGCTTCAGAAAAGGAAACGGCCCACCTCGAACCTGCGTGACGCAGGCCAGGTCGGGCGCCAAGAGTCACTCGATAAGCAGGAAACCGGCGAAACCGGCCACGATGATACCGCCCACCGCCACTGCAAGCTTGCCGAGCTTGCGGATGCGGTTTTCGCGACGCGCGCGCTGCCGCCGAGCCGCTTCCTTGGACCCGCCTTGTACCATGTCGTCAATTCCGTAGTCACAACCGATAAAAGAAGTTCCGATAGCAAACCGCGATTGCTTGGCAAGCGGTTACACCGCCGTTTCGGGGGCCAAAAGGAGCGGCGCCGCTGTCGCAAGGGACTGGCGAAGCGAAACCCGCTCGGTTACGCCCACGGACATGACCTCAGACCCGCAAACCGACCGCATCTACACCGCCGGCCTCCTCGTGATCGGGGACGAAATCCTTTCCGGGCGCACGCACGACAAGAACATCGCCCAGGTCGCCAGCTGGTTGCAGGTGCAGGGCATTCGCCTTTCCGAAGTGCGCGTGGTCGCCGATGTTATGGAACGGATCGTCGAAGCGGTGAACGCCTTGCGCGAAACCTACGATTACCTCTTCACCACTGGCGGGATCGGCCCCACCCATGACGACATCACGGTGGACGCCGTGGCCGAGGCGCTGGGCGTCCCCGTCATCGTCCATCCCGAAGCGCGCGCGATCCTCGAACGCTATTACGCCGACAAGCCCGGCGGACTGACCGAAGCGCGCCTGCGCATGGCACGCGTTCCCGAAGGATCGGATCTCATTCCCAATCGCATGTCGGGCGCGCCGGGGATCAAACGCGGCAATATCCACCTGATGGCGGGCGTCCCCCACATTACGGCGGGAATGCTCGACGCGCTGACCGGCACGCTGGAGGGTGGCGCGCCCCTGAAGGCGGAGACGATCGGCTGCTGGACCGCGGAGAGCGAGGTCGCCGACATCTTGCGCGAAATTGAAAAGGCGCATGAAAACTGCCAGATCGGCAGCTATCCCTTCTTCCGCGAAGGCCGCGTGGGTGCGAATTTCGTTGTCCGCTCGACCGATGAGGCGGAACTGGCGGCCTGCGTCCACGCGCTTTGCGATGCGTTGAGCGCGGCGGGATACGATTTCACGCCGGGCGGCATCTGACCGCGCCGCCGGTTCCAGCGCCCGTCAGAGAAGCGGGCGTAAAATAAATCGCAACCCTCTTTCTTTAGGCAGGGGTGGCATGACTGACGTCTATATCACGGTGGACACGGAGTATTCCTCGTCGCTCGCGCATCGGCCTTGTCCGGTCGACCGGGCGGAGAACTTCGCGCGCTCCATCGCCGGTATCACGCCAGCCGGTCCGCTCGGCCTGCCGCACAAGCTCGCGCTGCTGAAGCGATACGGGCAGCGCGGGGTCTTCTTCGTTGATCCGATGCCCGCCCTTGTCTGGGGCACTGCCGCGATCGAGGATGTGGTCGCTCCCATTCTCGAGGCGGGGCAGGACGTCCAATTGCACTGCCATACCGAATGGCTCGCCCATGCCGGGCCCGACAGCCCGTTTTCGAGCCTTGCAGGCCGCAACATCAAGGATTTCCCGTTCGAGGAGCAATGCCGCATCCTGGAATGGGCGCGCGACACGCTGATGGCGGCGGGCGCCCCGAATCCCTGCGCGTTCCGGGCCGGGAATTACGGCGCCAATCGCGACACGCTGCGCGCCCTCGACGAACTCGATATCGCCTACGATACGAGCTTCACCCCCGCCATTCCCGATGGCCATTGCGACATCCCGCTATGCGAACAGACGACGCAGCCGGTTCTGATGGAAGGCGTGATCGAAGTGCCCACCGGCTGCATCCGCGACGCGACCGGCAAGCTCCGCCATGCGCAGATCACGGCGCTGTCCCTACGCGAAATGACCACCGCGATCGTCCATGCGCGCGAGACGGACCTGCCGAACTTCACCTTCGTCTCGCACAGTTTCGAACTCGTCAATCGACGCCGCCTCTCGGTCAACCGTATCGTGCGCAACCGCTTCGAGGGATTGTGCCGCACTCTCAAGGCCCTGCGCGGCGTGCGGACGGCGACCTATCGCGACGATCCGCCAAGCCGCCTCTTCGATCGCAAGGCCATGCCGGAGCCGCCCGTTTCGGGTCCCTTCTCGACCGGTATGCGCTATGCCGAACAGGCGGTATCGAACGCGCTTTACGGCGCCTGAGACCGATTGGGGCGATTTGATGGAGCGTTCCGATCCGGTCCCAATCGCCTTTACGATCGGTTCGCGGAGCCTGCTCCGCTTCGATCGGTATCTGACAGATATCGCCTATTCACTCGACCATCTGACGCAAGGCCAGCGTCCGCGACCTGCGGCCGAGATCACTAGCGCGCAAACCGAGGACGGGCTGCGCATCCTCTCCGCCCCTCCTTCCGACATAGCCTATTGGCGGGCGCAATTCCCCCGGCATCGCTTCGGCGCGGTGCAGTATTACCAGCGCCATTTCATCGCGATGGAGGGCGGGTTCGACGCGTATCTCGCGCGATTTTCGGGCAAGACCCGCTCTACCCTGCGGCGCAAGCGGAGGCGGTTCGAAAAGGCCGATGGCGGCAGGCTGGACCTGCGGGCCTATCGCGGCGAGGCGGCCATGTCCCATTTTCTCGACCTCGCAGGCCCCCTGGTACGCCGGACCTATCAGGCGCGCCTGCTCGATGCCGCCCTGCCCGACGATGCGCGATCCCGGCGCGCGATACTGGACGCAGCGACGCGCGACGAGGTCCGTGCCTTCCTGCTGTTCCTGAAGGGAGAGCCGGTCGCCTATCTCTATCTACCGGTCGACGGGACGACGCTGATCTACGCCTATCTCGGCTACGATCCCGCTCATGCGGGTCTCTCGCCCGGCACGGTTCTGCAAATGGCAGCTCTCGAAAGCCTGTTCGCCGAGGAGCGCTTCACCCATTTCGATTTCACCGAGGGCGACGGGCCGCACAAGAAGCTGTTCGGAACCGACAGCCTGAGCTGCTGCACCTTCGTTCTTCTTGAGCCGCAATGGCGCAACGCATTCGTGCTGTCGGCGCAGACCCTGTTCGATCGCAGCATCGCTCAGGCGAAGGCGATGCTTGCGCGGCTGGGCGTCGACAAGAAAGTGCGGCGCGCCATCGGTCGCTGATCGCGCCCCCGCATCGCGGTAATGGCTATGCGGCTCACAGGAAAGGGGCCCCCGCCGGATCGGCAGGAGCCCCTTTCTAAATTCGACCCGCCCGAAAGCGGATGGGGGATCAGGCGCCGGCGACTTCGCTGAGGTCGACCTTGAGGCCCGGACCCATCGAGCTGGTCAGCGTGACCTTGCGGACATACTTACCCTTGGCGCCCGAGGGCTTCGCCTTGACGATCGCGTCGGTGAGCGCCTTGAAGTTGGTCTTCAGGTCCTCGTCCTTGAACGACAGCTTGCCGATGCCCGAATGGATGATGCCCTGCTTTTCGACGCGGAATTCGACCTGGCCGCCCTTGGCGTCCTTCACGGCCTGTTCCACGTTCGGCGTCACGGTGCCGAGCTTGGGGTTCGGCATCAGGCCCTTGGGGCCCAGAACCTTACCCAGACGGCCCACGACACCCATCATGTCGGGCGTTGCGATCACGCGGTCATAGTCGAGATTGCCGTTCTGCATGTCTTCCATGAGATCTTCGGCACCGACCTTGTCGGCTCCGGCGGCAGTCGCCTTGTCGACATTGTCGCCACGCGCGAACACGGCGACGCGGACGTCCTTGCCGGTGCCCGAGGGCAGCGACACCATGCCGCGGACCATCTGGTCGGCGTGGCGCGGATCGACGCCGAGATTCATCGCAACTTCGACCGTCTCGTCGAACTTCGACTTGTGCTCGCGCAAAGTGGCGAGCGCTTCATCGACGGTGTAGAGCTTCTCGCTGTCGAGCTTGGCGAGCGTCTGCTGGCGCTTGGTCTGCTTGGCCATGATCAGCCCTCCACCACTTCGAGGCCCATGGAACGGGCGCTGCCGGCGATGATCTTCATCGCCTGATCGATGTCGTTGGCGTTGAGGTCCGCCATCTTGGTTTCGGCGATTTCGCGCACAGCGCTCGCCTTGATGGTTCCGGCCGAAACCTTGCCCGGCTCCTTCGAACCCGACTTGAGGTTGGCGGCCTTCTTCAGCAGGAAGCTCGCCGGCGGCGTCTTCGTGATGAAGGTGAAGCTGCGATCCGCATAGACCGTGATCTTGGTCGGGATCGGCATGTTCTTCTCAAGGTCCTGCGTGGCGGCGTTGAACGCCTTGCAGAATTCCATGATGTTCACGCCGCGCTGACCCAGCGCAGGGCCGATCGGCGGGGAGGGGTTGGCAGCGCCCGCAGGCACCTGAAGGTTGATGTAACCTTCGATCTTCTTGGCCACGATGGGCCTCCTTTCTCACTGTCGCCGCCCGCATAGGCGAAGGCGGCTCATGGTAAGCGGTCGAACGAACGGCCCGATCTCAGGCCGTTCTCCCGCGATGGTATCCGACACCCGCAGGCCCGGAAGGGCGCGCGTTTAGCGGAAACTCCGCAAAACGCAAGATTTTCAGATCAGATGTAAAGGCAGCGGCTTACTTGGTCAGCTCGACCTGTTCGAATTCGAGTTCGACCGGGGTGGCGCGCCCGAAGATCGAGACCGAGACCTTGACCTTCTGCTTGTCGAAATCGAGTTCCTCGACCAGCCCGTTGAAGGTCGCGAAGGGGCCGTCCAGCACCTTGACCGAATCGCCGATCTCGTAATCGACCTCGACCTGCTTCTTCGGCGCGGCCTTGGCTTCCTCGACCCCGCCGAAATAGCGCGCGGCCTCTTTCTCGCTGATCGCCTGCGGCTTGTTGTTGGTGCCGAGGAATCCGGTCACCTTGGGCGTGTTCTTGACGAGGTGATAGACGTCGTCGGTCATGTTGAGCTTGGCGAGGACGTAGCCGGGCATGAACTTGCGTTCGACCTGGACCTTCTTGCCGCGCTTCACCTCGGTCACGGTCTCGGTCGGCACCTCGACCTCCTCGACCCCTTCGGACAGGCCCAGCCGCTCGGCCTCGGCGATGATGGAATCGCGCACCTTGTTCTCGAAACCGGAATAGGCGTGGATGATGTACCAGCGTGCCATGATCGTCGAATTACCCTGTCAAAATATCTGTGTCGGTGGCCAAAGACGCGGCCTCGGTTGCGGCCTCAGGCGAGCGTGAGCAGCCAGCGCACGACCGCGCCGAAGGCCGAATCCACGCCCAGGAAGAACAGCGAGAGGATCACCATCATGATGAAGACGAAGATCGCGGTGCGGACCGTCTCCTCGCGCGTCGGCCAGACGACCTTGCGCGTTTCGGCGCGGACCTGATTGACGAATTCCGCAGGCGACGTCTTGGTCGCGGGTTTGGACGCAGCCTTGGGAGCGTTATCGGCCATCGGGAACTCACTCGCTTTCGAATCGAATTGTCGTGGCTTCCGGGATGGGGTCATCGCCGCCCCGATTCAAGATCGGGAGGGGCTGGATGATACCGCCGATGTCGGAAGACGCCCCGCTGATAGGCGCAGACGCGAGGAAAGGCAAGGGCACGCAGACCCATGCGAGAGGCGGGACCAGCGCTCATGCCGACCGTTCGATTGCGGCCGGCCCGAGAGCGGTGGCGACCAGACGATGGGGGACAGCTTGCCCGCTTGGGGCTGGCCTTGGCGGCGCCCGCGCGATAGGCAGTCCGCCTAGGGACGGAAAATCCGCATGAATGAGGGGGCATCGGCCTTGACTACAACCGACATCGCACCGGTCACGTTTCTCGACCGGGTAACCAATATTTCGGACTTCATCTGGGCCGGCTTATGGAACGGAGAAGAGGTTCTGCCCTTCCCGCCCATGGTGATCGTCCTGTTCGGCATCGGTATGTGGATCATGGTCGGTCTGCGGTTCTACCCGCTGCTCAAACTGGGCAGCGCCTTTGCCGGCCTGTTCAAGGGCCGCAAGGGCGAAGGATCGGGCGAAATCAGCCCCTTTGCCGCCCTGTCGACCGCCCTTTCGGGCCAGGTCGGAACCGGCAATCTGGCAGGCGTCGCCACCGCGCTGGCGCTGGGTGGGCCAGGCGCGATCTTCTGGATGTGGATCACCGCGCTGATCGGGATGGCGCTCGCCTTCGCGGAAGGCTCGCTCGCCATCCGCTATCGCGAAAAGACCTCGGACGGAGTCTATCGCGGCGGTCCGATGAGCTACATCATGATGGGCCTCGGCCCGAAATGGACGTGGCTGGCAGTGGTGTTCTGCCTCGGCACACTATTCTCCGCGCTCGTCACCGGCAACTCGATCCAGGCCAATGCGATGGCCGACGGGATGAATGAACTGTTCGGTATCGAGGAATGGCTCGGCGGCCTCATCACCGCGCTGCTCGTCCTGATCGTGATCCTCGGCGGCATCAAGTCCATCGGCAATGTCGCGGAAAAGGTCGTTCCGTTCATGGCGGCGACCTATATCGTGATGGCGCTGATCGCGCTGATCCTCGACGTGCAGGACCTGCCCGAAACCTTTGCCCTGATCTTCAACGGCGCCTTCAACCCGCAGGCAGCAAGCGGCGGCTTCGTCGGCGCGGCGCTGATCATCGCGATCCGGGCGGGTGTGGCGCGCGGCCTCTTCTCGAACGAGGCGGGCCAGGGTTCCACCCCGATTGCCCACGCCGTGGCGCAGACCGACGATCCCGAAGTGCAGGGCCGCATGGCGATGCTGGGCACCTTCATCGACACGATCGTGATCTGCACGATGACCGCGCTGGTGATCCTGACCGTCGAGGGCGACTTCACCGGAGCCGGCCAGCCTGTCATTCACGCCTGGCAATCCGACCTCACCGGTTTCGCGATGACCAGCGGCGCCTTCGCGGCGGCCTTTCCGCTCGACATCGCGTCGATCCCCATCGGCACGCTGATCGCCAGCGTTGCGCTGATCCTGTTCGTGTTCACCACCCTGCTCACCTGGAGCTATTACGGGGAACGCGCGATTACCTTCCTGTATGACCGGGTGCCGGGATCCAATCGTCGCGGAGAAAAGGCGCTGCACATCATCTGGCGGGTGCTGTGGTGCGTGGTGATCTTCATCGGGGCGAGCCGCCCTTCGGAAGAGGTCTGGCGCCTCGGCGACATCTCGAACGCCGCGATGGCGCTGCCCAACCTGCTCGCGCTGGCGCTGCTGTCCGGCGTGGTGTTCAAACTCGCGCGCGGCGATCGCACGGCGGGCAAGGACCATCATGCCGATACGCCGGAAGAGCCGGAGGAATACTGATCGCCGGCCTGCCTGAATAATCGGGCGAGAAGCCCGACCCGAAACGAAAAAGGGGCCGGAAGCAGCGCGCGTCCGGCCCCTTTTTCCTGTTTAAATCGCCTCAGCCGCGTCCGAACAGGCGAGCCCAGAAACCGGGCTCCTCCATCGGCAGGATCCGTCCATACACCTGGCGGCGCAATCCGGCATCATGCGCCGTCTTCGGAACGGTCCAGCCATCGGGGCGGCTGCTGCGGAAGGACAAACTCGACATGGTGGATTTCCCCTTGAAGTTCTGCCCTCCGTCCGAAGAGTTCAACCTTCAGAGCCGCGATCCGGTTCCCGCCCGCCCCGGCTCCAGACCAGCCAGACCAAGACGATCGAGGCCAACGGCATGAAATTGAGGCCCAGCGGCAGCGCCATGGCGCGCAGGCCGTAGGGCGCGAGGTACAGGGCGACGAGCGCAAGCTTCTCGAACGGGCGAAACCCCTGCTGCAATCCCCGTTCGACCAGAAACAGCGTGGGAAACAGCAGGAAGGGCAGGTCGTAGGAAAAGAGATAGGGCGTCGCGATCGCGCTCGCCGCCAGCATCAGCGCGGCGCTCGCCCGAAGATCGCCTGCGAAGCGCCGCCACGATGTCACGGCTAGCCAGATCGTCACCAGCGTCAGAAGAACGGCCAGGGCGATCGCGATAGGATGCGCAAGATAGAGCCGCGCCTGCGCGTAGAGGCTGACCATGCGCAGGTAGAATTCCGCCGCATCGCGCCGCATCAGGCTGGCGCTTGCATCCCAGCTCTCGCCATAGCCCAGCCAGGTCGCCGTGCCGAACGCGGCCCAGCTGAGCAGCGCGAGTACGAGCACGGTGAGCGCCGCCGCGACAAAGGCGCGCCAGCGCCGCCCTGCCGCGAGCCAGAACGGCCACAGGATAGCGAGATGCGGCTTGACCATCAGCGCCCCCACCATCGCGCCCGCCCGCGCCGGATATCTGTCCAGCACGGTCACCGCAGCGATCAGCAGCGCGCCGGTGAAGAGGCCGGTCTGCGCATGGGTCGCTGCGATCAGGGCGCCGGGATAGGCCAGGACGACGGGCCAGAGGCGCGGGAAGGCCCGGATGCCCGCCCAGGCGAACAGGGTATACCCAATTGCGACCCACGCGATCCAGGCGAGCGGATAGGGTAGCAGGCCGAACGGGAGAGCGAGGAACAGGAAGGGTGGCGGATTGACGAAGGCGAACCAGCCCCGGCTCCCCGCCCCCGTCTGCACCTGTTCCTGCACGGCCAGATCATATGCGAGAGCGGGATCGCCCCCCGCCGCCACCTGCCCTGCCCCCCAGAAAGCGAGGAAATCGCTGCCGATCCCACCGGTCGCTTCGAAAAAACCGATTGCCAGCACGCCCAGCGAGGCGAGGCCCAGCATCGCGGCATAGGCCCTGACCCGGCGCGCCGTCAGCCAGTCTGCGTCGCGCAGAAACGAGAGGAAAGCGTGCCCCATGGACGCCCTCTAGCCGAAAAGATGCGGCATCCCCAATGGCCAGGATCGCCGGACTCGCACAAGACTGCACGGGTGGCGACGCCCGCGATGCGTATCCATGGGGCAATTCCTCCGCTGTCGCAGGCTGTTGCGCGGATCGCTCGCCCCGATCGGCGCCTTTACGAGGAGGACGGTTACGGCGTCGCTATCCCAGCCCTGCTGTTCCTATCGGGCTTCGCGCTCCGACGGTCGCAGCTTGGAGCGAAGGCAGGCGGGTGTTTTCCCTGCGAAAGCCTGGAATGGCGGTGAGCGTTGCAGCCCTTCGAGCGCTCCTCGAAACCGATTCGCTATCCGGCCCGATCATTGGGGGGATATCGGCAGCCTATCGATTATCGGCACGACCGGTCTCGGCGCGCCGGTGTCGGCCCTCTCGGGTCGGCGATTTCAGGGCGGCGATGGCTTTCCCAACTGGAAGAGGCCCTTATCACCGCCAAACCGATCCAGTCCGATCAGTAACTGCCGCGACTTGCCAGCACCGAAGGGACGGTCAGGACGAGGATGCGCAGATTGTCATACACACCCGACGTGCGGACATAGAGCACGTCATAGGCAACGCGGCGGCGATAGCTGACATCGTTGCGGCCACTGATCTGCCACAGGCCGGTCAGGCCTGGGCGCACGGCGCAGTAATGCTGGAGATAACGGCCGTAGCGCGCCGCTTCCTTTTCCACGATCGGGCGCGGCCCGACCAGGCTCATATCGCCCTTGAGGACGCTCCAGAGTTGGGGAAGCTCGTCGAGGCTGCTCTTGCGCAGGAACCTTCCGACCCCGGTCACGCGCGGGTCGTCGCGCAGCTTGTGATCCTTGTCCCATTCGGCACGCGCCGCCGGATCGCTCGCGAGAAGCGCGTCGAGTCGCGCTTCGGCATCGGTCGCCATGGTGCGGAACTTGTAGCAATCGAACAGGCGACCGTCGAAGCCGATACGCTTCTGGCGGAAGAAGACCGGCCCAGGATCGCCGATGTAGACCGCGAGTGCCACCACCAGCATGACGGGGGCGAACAGCACCAGCAGGACAAGCGCGCCCGCCATGTCGACGACGCGCTTCTGGCGGGGATGCGCAATGACGAATTTTTGCGGTGCACCAAGCTGCGGAGCCCGATATTCGCGCTTGATTGCGGTCATTTCCATACCAGCCCCCTATTTCTATGGTGCGGTGCAGCATACGCATAGGGCGGCGTTAGGGCTTTGTAAACTGTCTTTGTCGGCGCACCCTACGGTGCGTCATATCGGGACAACCTCCCGCGGCTGCTTAAAGATAGGACAGGATCAGGCTCCACGCACAAAGGCCGAGAATGGTCGGCAGGCCGAGCTTCCCGAAGGCATAGGTCCCGTCCCGCAGGATCGCGCGATCGTACATCCCGCGCGCGATTTCGGGGTGATGGGGCGAACCGCGCATCGAGGCGCGATCGGACGCGATGAGGCCGGTGTCGATCATGCCGTTTTATAGGCTTGATCGGGTGAAGAATGTGTTGCCGGTCAGAAAGTATAGGCGGCCGACACCATCGCGCGCTTCTGATTACCTTCCGAAAGGCCCTGACGCCGGAACGTCTCGCCACGGAAATTCAGGGAAACGCGCGGCGACACGTAATAGATGGCGCCGATCACTGCACGAAACTCGTCACCGATATTACCGAGGTCACCGGCGGAAAATTCCACATATTCGAGATCGCTGCGCAGGATCAGATTGCGCCGCAATTCGTGTTCGCCCCGCAAGGCCACACCGGTGCTGAGGAGGTTGCTGAAAAGCGGGTTTATGGTTTCGTCGACCGACCGCCTCGCCTGAAGCTGGAACCGGGTCAGGCGCGTGGGGCTGTAATAGGCGTTCGCTTCGAACGAGACGGCTTCGATCGCTGGTTGCGACGGATCGTCATAAGTCAGGCGGCTGAACCCGACATTCCCATCGAAGGACAGCAATTCGGTCGCCTGGAACTGAATTCCCCCGACCACCGCGAGATTGTCGCCCGAACGGTCCGCCGCAAACACCTCCGGAAGCGTCAGCGCGGCAGCGGGCAGCGTCCCGTCATACTCGAAACGGCCATACCGCCCCTCGACATAGAGGCGCTGATCCGGTCGGGTAGAATAGCTCACCCGTCCGCGCCCTTGATAGAGCATGTTGTCGCGAAAACCGACATCGAAGACCTGATCGCGGAAGATGTATTCGCCGTCATACTGGTTGCGCGCGATCCGCCCCTCGCCTTCGAGCGTGAAGGACCCGATGTCCTGCGCCACGCCCGCATTCGCGCCATAGGTAAAGGCGCGCAGCGGTTGGTTGATATTGCCCCCCACGGTCACCTGCGACTGGCTGGAATCGTTCAGCCTGACCTCGGCCCCGGCAAACGGCCGGGTCGACGTGCCGAGGCCGAACCGCAGGCGCGTGCTCGCGAGAAGCTGGAACCGATCGTCGGCATTGCCGTCGAGGAAGGTCTGGTATCCGGTGGCGAGATTCAGCCGGATTTCGCGGTCCGGGCGACGATCGGTGACCGAAACGCTGGGCTTCACCGAGATGATCACGTCATCGACATCGAGAAGATCGGACGCGAAGAGATTGTCGACATATTCGACTCCCGCTTCGACCTGCGGCACCAGTTCGAACGCCCCGATCGTGATCGGCGGGCTGGCGAATTCGGGCCGCGCCCGGTCCTCTATCCGCGTCCGGGGATCGAAGTCCTGCGCGCTCGCGCCGGCTGCCACACAGGACAGGCAGACGCCCGCTCCCCAAAGCGCCCGCCTGCGGTGAAATGCGCGATCGATTAGCATAGCCATCCTGCCCTCACTTTCGCCCGTGAATCGATCGGATCGCGATCAGTTCTGGTAGTAACCCTGGAATTTCTTGGTGTAGGCGTAAACATCGCCGTCACCGGTGCTGGCGTATTTCCTGATATTGACCTGCGACAGCGCCAGGCCCGTGATCTTGGCCTTGGCGTCGACCAGCATCATCACCGCAGCCTCGACCGCGCGCATGGAGGTGTTCTTCCACCGGGTGATGACGAGGACGCGATCCGCCGCACTGGCCAGAATGCGCCCTTCCGCCACGCCGAGGATCGGCGCGGTATCGACAATGACGATGTCGAACCGTTCGCGCAGATTGTCGAAAAGCTCCCTCACCTTCGCTTCGGTGAGAGGGTTGTAGGCCGAACTCGGCACATCGCCCGTCCCCAGGACGGCAAGGCCGGACAGGGGATCGATCTTGAGGCACTCGTCGAGCGAGGCTTCGCCGGTCAGATAGGATCGCAGGTCCCGCTCATTGTCGTAATCCATCAGCACGCTTGCGCCGCGACGGCGCAAATCGGCATCGACGAGGACGACGCTCAACCCCTCGGCGGCGCTGGTCCGTGCGATACAGACCGAGGTGGTGGTCTTGCCCTCGCCCGGCAGGGCGGAGGTGATCGCGATGGTCCTCGGCCTGGCTCCTGGCGACAGCGTCAGGAAGGTCCTGATCGATCGGAACGCTTCGGCGAACAGCGAATGGGAATGCGCGATGACGTAATCGTGCGGCGGCTCCAGCGCCTTGCGTCCCTTCACGGTCGAGGAAAGCGCCGGGATCGCGCCCGCATAGCGCAGCTTCAGGCGCCGCTCGACATCGCGCTTGGTCTGGACGCCCCGGCGCAGATATTCCGCGACCAGGATCGCGAACAGGCCGGCGCTCAGCGCGAGCACCAATCCCGCGAGGCCGATCAGCACGTAATTCGGGCTCGACGGCGCGGTCGGCACGATCGCGCGCGAGGCGATGGTCGCATCCGGCATGGCGCTGTTGCGCAAGGCGCCCGATTCCTGCGAGCGTTCGAGGAAGGATTCGTAGATCGCCTGCGCGGCATCGGCCTTCTGCTCCAGGGCGCTGAGGCCCGTCTGCGCGACGCTGTTGCCGCGCACCACGCCAAGCGCCCGGCCCCGGCTCGATTCGAGCGAAGCGACGCGCGATTGCGCGGTCTGCACCTCGGCTTCGAGATTGGAGAGGACCCGGTCGATCTCGTCCTGGATGCGCTCGCGGATATCGCGCAGCTCTTCCTCGACCTGGCGCCGTTCGGGATAGAGTGCGCCGTATCGCTCGCGCAGCACTGCCAGCCGCGCGCTTGCCGTCGCTTCCTGCTGGCGCAGGCTGGCGATCGTCCCGGATCCCAGCGCCGCCCCGACATCGGCCCCGCCGCTGCCACGAGTCAGCTGTTCGCGCGCGGAATTGTAGCGCCCCCGCTTTTCAGCCAGATCGGCGCGTGCCTGCGCCAGTTCGGTGTTGAGGTTGGAGACCTCCTGTTCCGCATTCGTGCCGCTATTGCTGCTGGAGAGCCCGCGCGAGGCGCGATACTGGTCGACGGCGGCCTGTGTCGAAATCGCATTGCGCTGCAATTCGGACAGGCGCGCATTGATGAATTCCGAAGAGGAATCGCTGCGCGCGGTCTTCGCCTCGACCTGGCTGACGAGATAGGCTTCGGCGACGAGGTTCGCGGCTGCGGCGGTGAAGGCCGCATCGTCGCTGACGGCGGAAATATCGACCACCCGCACGTCGCCGGTCCGCGTTACATTGGTGATCCCACCGATCCGCATACCGATCGCCTCGATCTCGTCGGCGGTGAACGGATCGCCATCGGGAGACGCGAAGCGATCGGCGTAAAGCTCCGCCGCGCGCTTCGCCACCAGGGGGGACGAGATCAGCGCGATCTCGGTATCCACCTCGTCGACCCCGACGATGTTAGGGTCCGAATTGGGGCCGGTCGTGCGAATGGGCTCGGAGGTGGGCTCGATCAGGACGCTTGCCGAAGCGAAATATTGCGGCGTTAGCGTCGCCATGATCGCCCCGGTCAGGCCGAGGATCGCCAGGACGACAATGCAGAACAGCAGGAAATTGCGGCGGAAAACCTGCCAGATCAGCCCCGGATCGGGCAGCAGGGGCGCACCTGACGAGGACGAAGGCGCCTCGGCCGCGGCATCGCCCGGATCGTTGGGATCGAAATCTTGGTGTTCTGTGCCAGCCATATGTGTGCGTATTCCCGAGATAAGTCCTCTACCGGATCCGGCGAGTTGGGTTCGTCCCCGTCCTCGCTCGCGGTTTCACCCTCGCCAGTCCCGCAAGTGCGAGGCCCGCAAGTTCCCGTTCCGAACTGGCAGGCCCGCCAAACATGGCGTGAAGGGCGAAAAGTGACGCGGCATACGCCGCTATGCCTGCCGCGATGATCGCAGCCAGTGTCAAGATCGAGGGGAGATCCGTCCCCGCCGCCGGAAACATCCCGACCAGCAGCAGCACGAGCGCCGCCATCACGACCGAAGCCAGGAACGGCCTCGCCGCAAGGCTGATCTGTTCGCTGAACGGACTGGCGACCAGCTTCCTGACCATGGCCATGTTGATCGCGGAATTGGCGATGGCGGACGCCACAAGGGCGATCGACAATCCCTCCAGCCCGCCCAGGGCGCTTCCCCGTCCGACTGCGAGGCCGAGGACGAGGAGCGGCATCTGGATCAGGAAGGAGCGGACATTGCGCCACAGGATCTCGTTCGTCCGCCCCGTCGCCATTGCGAGCGGAAGGGCGTTCTGGATCGCCTGGACCGAACTGGCGATCGCGACCGCCTGCAACACCGGCACGGCGGGCAGCCATTTCGCGCCGAGAACGATCAGGACGACCGGCTGCGCCACGGCGGCCAGGCCGAAGCCGAAGGGCAGCGCCGCGAGGCTGGTCATCGCCTGCGCCCTTACATAGGCTGCGCGCATCCGTCCGAGATCGTCCGCCATGCGGCTGAAGGCGGGGAACAATGTCGCCTGCAAGGCGCCGATCGATTCGCGCACCGGCATGGAGGCGACGCGCTCGCCGACGGAAAACTGACCCACCGCCACGGTCGGAAGGAAGGCGCCGACGACCAGCGGCACCGCGCGCAGGCTGATCGTCTTCACGATTTCGCTGAAGGTCAGCCAGATCGAAAAGGACATCAGGGCGCGCCAGCGGGACAGATGGAAGCGCGGCCGGTAAGGCATCTTGATATAGGTCAGCGCGACTCGCGCCAGCGTGGCCGCCGCAGCGCCGAAGATCAGCGCCCAGTAGGAACGCAGCACGAAGGCGATGGCCACCGCGACGACGAGCGAGACGATCTTCTCCACCACGTCGAATTCGAAATCGGGGCGAAAATCGAGCGCGCGCCGGAAGACGACGATTCGGGGGTTTTCCAGCGCCCGCGCGGCGGCGGTGAAGGCGACCACCGCGAATATGGGGATCAGGCGCGGCTCGGAATAGGCGGCGGCCATCGGCCAGGCAATGGCCATGAGGATCGCGGAAATCGCACAGGCGCGCAGGAGATTGAGCGTCCAGGCGGAATGATAATCGTCATCTTCAGGATCGTCGAACTGGACGAGCGCCTGTGTCAGCGACAATTCCGACACGGAACCCACCACGGCGGCAGCGGCCATGGCGATCGCGACGAGGCCGAAATCATCGGGCGAAAGCAAGCGCGCCAGCACGATCGTGCTGATAAAGCCGCTTAAATTCACGACTATGCGCCCCGCCCCCATCCAGGCTGCGCCTTTCAGCACCTTGCGGCCGCTCTGATTATTCATGGCATGGCTTCATATTGCAGTGCACAATGATAGGCTCTAGAAACTGCTCTGCATAGCCTCTTGCATTGCTGCCCTGTGCCGCAGGCGCGCGACAGTACTGCAAAAGGCCAGAACACCGCGGCGGCGAGAGCATTCGTCATGGAAATCAAACTTGGTCGCGTTGAGTATTGTCAGTTCGCTCGCCGCAAGCAGCTTGATCGATTGTCCGGTCGGGACATGGCTCGCGCTGCGTTACTCGGCAACCAAGCGCGTCGTGACAGGGGCTTGAAAAGGCTCTTAATTCGCGGCGAAATCGGTGCGCTTGGTGCTATCGGAATGAAAGGCTTGGGCACGTGAGGATACCTGGCCTCTGGCGGATGAAGAATCTGATCTCTGGGCTGCGGCGAAAGGTTCGAACGACCCGAGCCTTGAAAGCCGTGAGGCAGTTCCCGCGAATTTCGGCGAAATGTCCGCACGGCCTCGACAGACCGCTGGTTATCACGCTGACGTCCTATCCGCCGCGCTTCTCCCATCTCGGCAAGACACTTCGCAGCCTGCTCGACCAGACTGTGGAGACTGACGGTGTCGTTCTATGGCTCGCCCTTGGGGATGTCGCTTCGCTGCCGCAGGATGTGCGTGCGCTCGAGGCCCATGGTCTTCAAATCAGGACGTGCGATGACGTGCGCTCATACAAGAAGCTGGTTCCCGCTTTGGCAGAGGACATGAACCGCTACTACGTTACGGCCGATGACGACATTTACTATCCGCCCGACTGGCTTCGGGGCCTTGTCGACGCCGCAAGGGACCATCCTGGTGCCATCACGGCCTGGCGTGCCCGGCTGGCTTACCTCACGGATACGAACGAATTCGCCCCCTATCGCGATTGGCCCCTGGCTTCCCTACCTTCGCAGCCAGGCGATCGCCGCGCGAAACTCTTTCCGACGGGAATGGGCGGCGTTCTTTATCCGCCCCACGCATTCGACGCACGCGTGACCGATCAGGAGCTATTTCTCGAACTCGCGCCAAAGGGAGACGATATCTGGTTCTACTGGATGGCCCGGCTCGCAGGCACCCGCCATGAACTCGCAGGCAGCGGATCCGATCTCCTGGAATGGCCGACCGCGCAGGCATCCGCCCTCTATTTCGACAACGCTCTTGGCGAAGGGAACGACCGGCAGATATCGGCAATGCACCGGCATTTCGGAGCAGTGCCATAGCTTCCCGCTATCTAATTACCTTCCGATAGTGCGATCTTGGACAGTGCGGTCACGGGGCATTGCCTCGGGCGGGTAAGCTTGCCGCAGAGCGCCGACCGCCTGCCTATCGATGCGTCACTGGTGACTATATAGCCCTCTGTGCCAATGATAGCCCCAGAAAGCGCGCTTGGAACCTGCGAGCATACGCAGTTTCAAAAGGCCCAACTTCAAAGCTGATCGTATCCTTGGGAAGCGACCGAGTGCTATACTGTTTCGCAGCGCGTATCCGCGCCCATGCCGGAACGCGCGCCCCGCGACGAAGCCGATCTTGGTCTGATGAGGGCGGATCTGGTGTTCGACCATCGGCGCCGAGCTGAACCGGGATATTAGATTGCACTCTTTTTCGGCTCGGACGCAAAATTCGGTTTCGCTGCCCATGGGATAGTTCGAATCGTCCGAACTCGGTCCGATCCCCTCATTGAAGCGCAAACCAGCGGCAAAGACCGATCGCCTTACGCCCATATTGGGACCGAAGATGTCCGACGCCTCTATGAGCCCGTCTTCGCGATCGTTAATCGCGTAAAGCACGTCGAACTCATCCTCGAACGCATCCAGCCATTCCGGTTTTCCCTCAAGAAAATAAGGCTTTATCTTACCGGCAAACAACGCCGCATCGAAATATGTCTCGCTGACGACCTCCCAGGCGCGCATGAAATCAGACTGCGGGATAGCATCATCATCGGTCAGAATGACGAAGTCGTCTTCGTCACGAAGGGTTTCGAGCGCCCTGTTCAGGGCGACGTTTTTGCCAGGTTTCTCGACAAAAATCGTCGTCAAGGGCAAATGCTCTTCGAAATACTCGAGAATTTCGGCGGTATCGTCCAAACTATTGTTGTTCGCTATAACGATCCGCCACTTACGCTTCGGCGGCTCAAGGTGACGATACGCTTCAAGCGTTCGTCGCAACACTTCACCTCCATTGAAGGTGGATAATATGACTACTAGGCCTGGCTCTGAAGACATTATACCCCCCGTTATTCGCAATCCCGGACGGTCTAACCCACCGCATGGATCATTCCGGCTTCGTCGGCTGTAGAGCCGCTGACAAAGGTGATGGCGCGAAACTGGCCGGGATCGTACTGCCGATAAATCCCACCCGTTTTCGCCTCGTGAAGGCGATCAATGCTGCTGGTTTACAAGTTAAAAGACCCGACCACAGGCCAGCAAGAATGCCACGATCTTTTCCCGCTTCAAGCAATTCCCGAACATGGAACCGCAGCAAGGACGCTCTGGCTTGTCTGCAATCTTGCGTGCAGCCCGGATCGTGCCGCTCAAGGAATACTCGGTGGATGACCCACTGCGGACAGGCGGCGATTATCACGACCAACGACCGGTCCGGGGTCATGTCCGATCCTTCGGACGAGAAAGGCGGCGCTGTCGCATCGACACTCCTCCAATAACGGCGAAGGATCGCCATCCGCCTCTCTTTACCGAATCTGTTTCCTTCGGCAACACGGCACACACATGCATATCGGCTATCTCGTCCACAATCTGAACGACCCTGCCGTGGAACGGCGCTGCGCCATGCTGGAGCGTGGCGGCGCAAGGGTGAAGCTGGCCGGATTCTGCCGGGATGCGCGATTGTCCGACGCGATCGCGCAGAGGCGCCCGTTCCTGCTGGGCCGGACGCAGGATTCCGCCATGGTCCAGCGTATTCTGGGCACTCTGCGCGCGACCGCGTTCCATGGCGATCTCGCGCACTATCTCGGCGAATGCGATGCTCTGGTGGCCCGCAATCTCGAACAATTGGGTGTGGCACGCGCAGTGGTGGGCGATCGGCCGCTGGTCTATGAATGCCTCGACATCCACTACACGCTGGTGGGCCACGGACCGCTTGCGAAACTGGTGCGCGCCGTCGAAGCTCGCCTCCTGCCCCGCGTCGACCTGCTCTGGACCTCCTCGACGGCCTTCGTCGACAACCATTTCGCCCACACCGCGCTCGATTGCCCGATCGAACTGGTGGAGAACAAGCTGCTGGTCGACAGCGTGGAGGATTTTCCCGCCATCCCGCAGCCCGATCCCCACGGCAGGATCTGCATCGGTTGGTTCGGAATGCTGCGATGCCGCAAGACCCTCGCCGTGCTGACGGACCTCGCCGCCGCCATGCCCGATCGGCTCGAAGTGCTGATCGCCGGAAAACCGTCGCCGGCGGAGTTCACCGATTTCGAAGGGCAGGTCGCCCGCGCGGACGGCGTCACCTATCACGGCCCCTATCGGTATGGCGATCTGCCGGACCTTTATGGCCGCTGCCATTTCGCCTGGACGATCGACTGGTTCGAGGAAGGTTTGAACAGCAGCTGGCTGCTCCCCAATCGCATCTACGAATCGCACGCGCATGGCAGCGTGCCGATCGCGCTGGCCGATATCGCTGTCGGGCGCTGGTTGCGCCGCCACGACGCCGGAATGGTGATCGCCGACCCGGACGAGATCGCCGCAAGACTCGCCAGCCTGACCCCCCAGGACATCGCCGCACACCAGGCGCGGGTGCGCGCAATTCCCCGCCGCGCGGTGCTGGCGGACGATCGGGACTGCCGCGACCTCGTGGACACTATCAAGGCACTGGTCCCCGCATGAGCCTGCTCGCTGTCATCCCCTGCCTCAACGAAGAGGCGCATCTGCCGCAGCTCCTCGCGCAGATGCTCGGCGATCCTGCCATCGACCTGCTCGTCGTGGCGGATGGAGGCAGCACGGATCGAAGCCGCCAGATCGTGTCCGAATACACAGAGACCGGACGTGTCGTCCTGCTCGACAATCCGGCCCGCATCCAGAGCGCGGGCGTCAATCTGGCAGTGCGCGAATATGGCGAAGGGCATGACTGGCTGCTGCGGATCGACGCGCATTGCCTCTACCCGGACGATTACGCGTCCCTGCTGCTCGATGCGGCGCGGGCGCATGATGCCTCCGCCGTGGTCGTCCCGATGGAAACGGTCGGGCGGCAGGGGTTTCAGAAAGCCGCCGCCGCCGCGCAGAACAGTGTCCTCGGCACGGGCGGCTCCGCGCACCGGCATCTGGGCGCGGGGCGTTTCGTGGAACACGGCCATCACGCGCTGATGACGATCGACCTCTTCCGGCGCATCGGCGGATATTGCGAGGCGATGCCCTGCAACGAGGATGCCGAGCTCGACCATCGCCAGATCGCGGCGGGCGGGCGCATCTGGCTCGAACCAGCGGCGGCGCTCACCTATTTCCCGCGGAACAGCGTTTCCGCCCTGTGGAGGCAGTATCGCCGGTACGGGCAGGGCCGCGCGCGCAATCTGCGGCGGCACCGCATGACGCCGCGCCTGCGCCAGCTCGTGCCGCTCGCCGTGCCCGCCGCGCTCGCTTTGCTGCCGTTTGCGCTCATCCATCCGATCTTCGCCCTGCCTGCGCTGGCCTGGGCGGTGCTGTGCCTCGGTTTCGGATTCCTCGTCGGTTTGCGGGCCGGAGGAGGCTTCGCGCTCCTCGCCGGGGTGGCGGCGATGACGATGCAAGTGAGTTGGGCGGTCGGGTTCCTGATCGAGTGGATCGGCAATCCGCGCTCGGCCGCGCCGCGTTACGGTCTGGCCAACACCGCCGCCCCCTGACACGCGTTTTCGGCGGAAATTAACCGTCCGGCTTTACTCGAAATTAGGATCGTTCGCTCAGATTCGGTTGAGCCGAATCCCTGTGCGTGGAGGTCCCGATGCGTCGTTCCCTCGTGGCTGTCATGGCCGCTTCCGTTACAGTGTCAGGATGCGGGGCCGACGGTTCCAAACCCGCGCCGCAAGTCTCTTTGGCCCAGCCCGTTGCCGTCGCTCCCGCCCCGGCGCCCACTCCGACCCCGACGCCCTCACCCACCCCGACCGCGACAACGCCGCCGGACAGCGTGACGACGGCGGGGGTCAAGCAGGGCCTCCCCCCGCTCGACCTGTCCGAGATGCGCCTGTGGAATTATGCGGCCAAATGGCACGCCTCACAGTGGAACAACGATTTCGGTGCCCATCCCTGGCGGTTCGATCATGTGCGCCCGCGCAAGAACGGCAATGTCGATTTCGTCCTCGATTCGATCGCTGCGCCCGAACTTATCGGCCAGCAATCCAATGGGTTTTACGATAGCGGCTTGTGGGAGGCCGACGTCACCATTCCCGAACTGCGCGAAGGCATGGTGGTCGCGCCGCTCTGGCTCTACAATAACAACACGCGCGAGGAATTCGATTTCGAATTCGCCGGAACGCGCGGGCTGGATGTGACGATCCACGCCTATCCGGGCGGCCAGCACAAGACGTTCACCAAACGAGTCTCTACCGGCGAAGGCTGGGCGGGCCGCCGCGCCCGCTTCGGGATCCGAGTGGACCAGAAGGCGGGTTGGACGGAAATGCTGATCAACGGCAAGATCGTGCACCGGTTCACGCGCGAGGATCTCGGCTATTTCGCGACCGACAAGTTCAAGCCGATATTCTCGGTCTGGGCGACGCGGCCGGGGCACGCCAGCCTGGAAGCCTGGACCGGGCGCTGGATGGGCCTCGAGCCCGGCCAGGAGGTCACGATGACGGTGCACGGTTACAGATACACGCCTCTTTAGACTCGGACCGAGCGCGCCCGCGCCGCGCTCAGGGGCTATAGGCGGCTCCAAGGCTCGTCGTTCCCAGAATATCGCGCAGCTTGGCGTAATAGGTCTGCGGGTCGGCATAGATCCCGCCCGGCGCCCCGGCGAGATACGCATAACCGAGCGACGAAGGATGCAGGCCATCGGGATAGAGCGTCGTGTCGCTCTCATTGCCGTTCCCCATCGTCGGGTTCGCGGTCAGATCGAGAACCGCATCCGCCATTGCCGCGTTTCCGCGCACCGCGTCGTTGTACTCCACCCGCCGCGCTTCGGCTGCCGCATCCCAGCTTCCGCCTGTGCGCGGCAGGATCGTTGCGACAACGACCTTGAAACCGAGCGACTTGAGGTAGGCGACGAGAGGCGAGGTCGTGTTGGAGTAAAGCGCCGCTCCCGCCGTTCCGCCAGCGAGGTCGTTGGTGCCGCCCGAGATAAAGGCGACGTTCGGAATATTCGCCCGAAATTGACTGCTGAAACGGCCCGCCCGATTGGTGTAATCGTCTGCCAGCACCTGCCCATGAATACCCGCATTGGTCATCAGGGCCCTGGTGTTGAGGCGCATGGAACGGGCGGTGTTGAGCAAATTGCGCGATCCTGTCCCCTCGGTGATGCTGTCGCCGATAAAGAGGACATGGTAATCGAAGGCGCTCGGCTTTCCGATCGCCGTGTTGAGGCTGTCCCGGACCGTCGCGCCTGTCGTTTGGGAAAGGGCCGTGTCGTACAGGGCGAAGCCGAACAGGGCCATCATGGCCGGTTTACCGGCCCCATTGCGTCCAACTCGCAACCGCGTGGCGGTCGTCGCGGCATTGCTGGCGGACTGGTTCAGCACCGCGCCTTGCGAAAAATACAGGCGGTTGGACGCCGAAAGCGCAAAGCCCATCGTGTCGGGGCTGGAATCCACCCCTCTCGCCTGGCCGTTGATGTTGGAGCCGAGCGTATTGACTGCCGAAACGCTCGGCGCGTCCAGCCCCACATTGTCGCCACCAGCGTTGTTCTCGAAGGCAAACGGCGTCGAGGTATTGAACGAGACTTGCGATTGAGCCGCGACGAAAGCCGTCATGTTCGCGCGGCTGAAGGACAGCCCGTTCGCTTCGAGAAACCGCTCGCGATTCGGGTTCTGGGGCGATGCGCTGCGGCTGTAGCCGTCGAACAGGATCGGGCAGGCATTCCCGAACCGCTGGCCGGTGTCGAAACCGGGCTGGTTGGCGACATTCGCCTGTAGCAAATGCCGCCCCTTGCCCGACTGATCGTGCAACGTGGCGATCGTCGGGATGGCCGACCCCGCCCATGCGTCGATCGCGGCGTAATCCGGGTAGTCGCCGCCTGCCTGCGGCGCCACGTCCATCGTCGCACCGTCCGCGCGGCGGAGCGTGAACAGCGGGCCGGAATATCCCGACACGACACGCAGCGCGCCATAGGCGGCATAGGGCGCGATCGCGTCGGCGAGATAGCCGGGCGCCGTGGGTGCGGCCACGGCTACGGGCGGCAGCACCGGCAGGACCGCGCCATGGCGGTGCGCGAGGTGAAGGCCGAGCGAGAACTCCATCAGAACAGCCCGACCAGATCGGTGGCGCTCGTCCCGTCCGACAGGATATGGGCGGCGCGGACCGGCAGGATGGACCCCGAGGGAATGTTGCGGAACAGGACGGGCGCGTCATCATCCGTGCATCGCAACCGGATATCGCCTCCCGAACCGACGAACAGCGCCTTCGGAATCTGGGCGAGAGGCTCAGCATCGGAGGGGATGACGGGGGCGGCGCGGCGCGCCGGATCGGAAACGCAATCGCCAAAATTCTCGAATCGGTCCATGAGTGTCTCCAGTTCTGCTATGAGCGAACCATGGCGGTTACAGGTGCGTGTAGGAAAGTTATTTTTTGACCAGATCGGTTAAAATAGCGCTGCTGCTATCGCTGCTCGCCGCGCTGTCGGCGGCGGCGCTTCTCACCTATTCGGTTCGCGAAGCGTCGAAGCCCATCGAACGGCCCCAGCGCGCCGCAGCCGCGCGTAAGGCTTTGCCCGCCCTCCCCACCATCGGCCTGCCCGGCGCCGTCGCGCCGGAGGACGAATTGCTGGAGGTGACGCCGCAGACTGCGCAGGAAATCAACAAGAGCCGCCCCTTCGTCGCGGGCGAGTTCCCCCCAGCGTCCGCCTTTCGCTCCCGCCTCGAAGGGGCGGACCGGGAGCGGGCGATCGCCTGTCTGGCGACGGCCGGGCTCTATGAGGCGGGTGGTCGCAGCGGCGATCAGAGCGCGGTCATGCAGGTCGTCCTCAACCGGGTGCGGCACCCGGCCTTTCCCAACACGATCTGCGGCGTGGTCTTCCAAGGGTCGGAGCGCAGCACCGGGTGCCAGTTCTCCTTCACCTGCGACGGCTCGATGCGGCGCAGGCAGCCCGGCGCCGCCGCCTGGCGATCCGCGCAGGGGCTGGCCATGGCGATGCTCGACGATACGGTCGACGAACGAGTCGGCCTCGCGACCCATTTCCATACCGATTGGGTGGTTCCGTATTGGAGCGCGAGCCTCGACAAGCTGACCGAGGTGCGCACGCATTTGTTCTTTCGCTGGAAGGGCTATTGGGGCACGCGCCCGGCTTTCCGGCGACCGCCCGCCACGAAAGAACCGATCGTCCCCGCGCTGGCAGGCCTGTTTCCCGCACATCAGCTGGTCGATAGCGAGGCGGTGGAGGAGGCCCTGGCCGAAGCGGCGGATGACGGGCGCGACACCGACGCGGACGCAACCGCCCGATCGGCTGGCCAGGGTCTCACCCGCACCGCCCAGCCCCCAGCCGCCCCGCCGGTCGTCCGCCAGCTGGCCCCGACGAGCGGGATGGCCGCCGGTCGCTGGGCGATCGATGCGCTGGCCGTGTGCAGGGGCCAGCCGGTGTGCCGGGTCGTCGGGTGGAGCGACCCTTCGGCCGTTCCGGCGACGATAACCCGCGCGACGCTCGTGGACTCGCCGCCGGACCTCGTCTTCGTGCAGATCTCGCGCGACCGGACGCAGCAAGCCTATTGGAATTGTTCGCGCTGGCCCCGCGCCTCGACCAGCCGCTGCCTCGGCAGCGCGGAGGCGACCGCGGCCCTGGTGACTGAGTGAAGTTACGCAGTGAGCGGATCAGGTATGGAGCGTTTCCCGCTCGGTCCCGTCGAAACAGACGCAGGACAGTCGCTCGCTCGCGAAGGCCCCGGTGTCGATGGCGATCCGGTTGGGATGGAACTCGACCTCCTCCACGATCGAGTGGCCGTGAACGATCATCGCGCCATGGTCGCGGTCCGACCGGGTGAAATCCTCCCTGATGAACAAGAGGTCCTGTTCGTCCTGCCGGTCGATGGCGATGCCGGGGCGCACCCCGGCGTGGACGAAGAGATAGTCCCCGCTGCGAAAGGTCAGCGGCGCGGCGCGCAGCATGGCGACCAGATGGCCCGGCAAAGCCCCGCCCAGCCGCTCGCCGAAATCGAAGCTGTCCTCGTCCGGGCGCGGCGGGGCGATCCCGAAGCTTTCGAGGAAGGCGAGGCCGCCATGGTCGAGCCAGATATCCTGCGCGATGGCGCTGCCGTCGATGGTGTTCAGCAGCAGATCCTCGTGATTGCCCTTGAGAAGCCGCACGCCGGACTCGGTCACGAGCTTGTTGGCCAAGTTCAGGCAGGCCGCGCTGTCGGCACCGCGATCGATGATGTCGCCGAGAAGGACGAGCTGGACCGCCTCGGCTTCGCGCGGTCCGCTCTCCCAATGCGCGATGATTTTCCTTACCAGGCTCTGAAACAGATCGTGACGTCCGTGAATATCCCCGATAGCGTAGACGCGCTCCCCAGCAGCTGTGCTGGCCGTTCTGCCGTCTTTGCGAAAATGCCACACCATCCCGCCAGTATGGCCCAAGGTTCGTGCAATGTCAGGTGATACCTCGCCCACTCCGCCCGCGACCGGAGGCCCGACCGGCCAGCCGATCGACGTCAGCTTCGCCGTCGCCTGCTACAATGCGGGCGCCTATCTCGAACCGGCGATCCGCTCCGCCCTCGCGCAGCAGGACGTCACGCTCGAAGTGCTGATCGTCGATGACGGCAGCAGCGATAGCAGCCGCGAGGTCGCCCGGCGGCTGGCGGAGGAGGATTCGCGGGTGATCGCCCTCAATACGCCGCGCAATAGCGGCCCGGCAGGCGCCCGCAATGTCGCGCTGAAGGCCATGCGCGGGCGATGGTATGCGATCCTCGATGCGGACGATCTCCTCCTGCCCGATCGCAGCCGGAAATTGCTGGACCTCGCCGCGAAACGCTCGGCCGACATGGTGGCCGACAATCCGACCGAGTTCGGCGAGGGGATTTCGGAAAGCCCCATGTTCGACCTCGCCCCGAAAGAGGGCGACGCGCTGCTCGATCTCGACCGCTATTTCCTCGATTCCCGCCTGTTCGGCCCCAGGCCCGGTCCGGGATATCTGAAACCGATGATCCGGCGCGACGCGATGCTGCGCGCAGGTCTGTCCTACAACGAAGAACTCCAGATCGGCGAGGACGACGAGCTGGTGATCCGCGCCCTGATCGCCGGGCTTCGCTACGCCGTCGCCGATTATTCGGGCTACCGTTATCGCAAGCACGCCAGTTCGATTTCGCACCGGCTGTCGCTCGACCATCTCAACAGGATGATCGCCGCCGAAGAGACCATCGCCACCCTGCTCCCGGACGACGTGCGCACATCCCCCGCCTATCGCGGCCGCCGATCGGCCCTGCGCCGTGCTGCGGCATTCACCCGGTCGATCGAGGCGCTCAAGCGCAGGGCGCCCCTGGCGGCGGCTTGCGAGATCGCCCGCCATCCCGCTGCGCTGACGCTCTATTCCCTGCCGCTGAAGGCGCGGTTGCGCAGGATGCTGGCGGCCCGATAGGAGGTTGTCGATATTGGCGCCGTTCTTTATGCAGGTCCGGCATCCCAACTCCTATCCAGGACGACCCATGCCCGGCCACAGAAGCGTCTTTCGCGCCCTTTTCGCAACGCTCCTGCTCACCATCGTGAGCGCATGTGCCGGCACCAACGCCGCGCCGGGATCGGCGGCCTACCAGCCGACGGTCTATCGCCTCGCCGCGGGCGACCAATTGTCGATCACGGTGTTCGGCGAAGAGAACCTGAGCCGCGAATATTCGGTGACGCCGCAGGGCGATCTCGCCTTCCCGCTGCTGGGCGATATTCCGGTGGCGAACCAGACCGTTGGCGACTTGCAGCAGCTGCTGCGCGATCGCCTGGCCGAAGGATATCTGAACGATCCGCGCGTCACGGTCGAAGTGCTCAATTACCGGCCCTTCTACATCCTCGGCGAAGTCAACAATGCGGGTGAGTATCCGTTCAAGAACGGGCTGACCGTCGTCCAGGCGGTCGCGCAGGCCGGTGGGTTCACCTACCGCGCCGACAAGGACACCGTGTATATCCTGCGCCCGGGCCAGACGGCGGAGGAAAGCTACGATATCGATTCGGGCCGACCGGTCTATGTGGCGCCCGGAGACACGATCCGGGTCGGCGAGCGGTATTTCTAGCCCCGCAAAAATGACCATGCGATCCCGCGATTCCGGCGATCGGCCCTTTTCGGACATTCTCCGGTCAGAAAGCTCTGCTGGTTTGATGCCATGACGTCTTCAGAGCGGCCTGTCGCGACGATCGTGTCGAAGCAAAGACTTTTAGGCTCGACCAACGGCAGTTCGACCTATCTGCTTTCGATCGCGCGCTCGATCGAACAGGCTGGCTATGAAATCCATCTGATCCAGCCCTCTCCCGCCATCGCGGGGCGAACGCCTCTCATGCGGTTTCTCCCCGAGATGCGTGTCTTTGCCGAACACAAGATCAGGGGCGCGGTGAAGACCGGTTCACGAGCGCTCTTCCTGTCGCCGAAGGTTTGGACAGGCTTCATGGGGGGTGCAGCACGGTTGCTGCTGAGAAAAATCGGCATTCGGGGGAGCCTGGTAGCTGACCGGAAGGCGCCCTATGCTGTCGCGAGCGACTGGTCGTCGGAAGACATCGCCTTTCTTGCATCCGCGATATCCCCACGAACCCGCCTGATTGTCGCGGATTACATTTTCTGCGCTCCGGCCTTCGAATTTGGTCCGCCAGACGTCTCCAGGGCGACCGTCATGCACGACCTTTTTCACAGCCGTGCCGGAGGCGGCGCGGATTCCGTAGCCATCATCTCCCGCGAGCGGGAAATCGCCTTGCTGGCCGAAGCCGATGCGATTTTCGCCATCCAGGAAGCAGAGGCGGCCTTCTGCCGGGAGACCGTGCCGGATACCGAAACCGTTCTCGTACCCATGCCCGCCGAGCCGGTCGAACGGGTTCAGGAAGGATCCGACGATCTCGTGCTGTTCGTCGGCAGCGACACCGCGCCGAACATCGTTGGCCTGGAATGGTTTCTCGACTCGGTGTGGCCCCATGTTCGTACGAAAAGGCCGGATTGTCGGTTGAAAATAGCGGGAACGGTCCATCGTGCGTTCGCAGGGCGAGCATGGGACGGGGTCGATTTTCTCGGCCTGGTCGACGATCTGGGTGCGTTGTACACCGAATGCGGGGTCGTGATCTCTCCGCTGACCTTCGGATCTGGCCTGAAAATCAAGCTCGTGGAGGCATTGGCGCGCGGCAAGGCGGTGATCGCCACATCCGTCACATTGCAAGGCGTCGAAGATATCTGCCGTGATGCCGTTATTCAGACCGACGACGCCACTATCTTCGCCGATGCCCTTGTCGATCTCGCCGGCTCCTCACACTCTCGAAGAGACCTCGCCCAGCGCGCCCTTACCTGTGCGCAACGCAATTTCTCCCCCGACACGACGCATCGCGATCTGCGGAACTGGTGCGAGAAAGCACGGGCTTAGACCGGGCTTCGGTCCGACCTAACCACCCGATATCATTCGCGCGATCTTACTCTCGTCGCGCGCCGCCAGCTCGCTGTAGCTGCCCTGTTCGACGATGCGCCCGTTCTCCAGCGCGACGACATGGTCGGCGAAGGAAACCAGCGAGGGGCGATGCGCGATCGTCAGGATCGTCAGCTCTCCGCGCAGCGCGGTAATGGCCGCCACGATCATGCGCTGGTTTTCCCAGTCGAGCGCGCTCGTCGCCTCGTCCAGGATCAGCAATTGCGGCTTGCGCAACAGGGCGCGAGCGAGGGCGAAACGCTGCCGTTCCCCGCCCGAAAAGCGCGTGCCGCGATCCCCGGCGACGGTTTCCAGCCCGTCCGGCAGCGCGCGCACCAGTTCCGCGATATTGGCGCGTTCGAGCGCGTCCCATATCTCGGCATCCGTCGCGTGGGCATTGCCGAGCCGCAGATTGCTCGCCAGCGTCGTGTGGAGCAATTGCGATTCCTGCGGGACGCTCGCCACCGTCGAGCGCCAGGCGCGCCGGTTGGCCGCATCGATCGCTACCCCGTCGATCGTCATGATGCCTGCGGTCGGCGCGAACAGGCCCGCCATGATATCCGCCAGCGTGCTCTTCCCGCTGCCGGAGGGGCCGATCATCGCCACGATCTGACCCTTCGGGATTTCCAAGGTTACATCCCGCAGCGAAGGCGTCTCGGCCCCGGCATAGGTCATCCCCACGCCGGTCAGACCAATGCTTTCCCGCAAGGACGGCGCCGTCGCGCCCGAGAGCGCCGGTTCCTCGCGATGGGCATCGAAATGGTCGGCATTGCGGCGATAATTGGCGAAGGCCGGGGCTTCGGTCAGGAAGGTCTGGACGTTTTCCTGAATCGCGGAAAAGCGCGGCGCGATGCGCGCGAAGACGACCAGCAGCGTCGCGAGGCGGGCGAAATCGAGCGCGAACACCTCGATCGCCAGATAGACGAACAGCGCCGCCACAAGCGCCGCGCCGATCTGGAAGAACACCCCGCCCCAGGTGCTCAGCGCCGCGAAATCCAGCACCGCGCCCCTGATGCGCCCGACATTGCCCGAATATTCGCGCACCTGCCGGTCCTCGGCGGCGAACAGCTTGGCCAGCCTGATGCTGCCGATGAACTCCAGCACGGTGGCGTTCTGGTCCTGATACATCGCGATCAGCCGCTTGCCGTGGCGGTTGGCCCGGCGGCGCAGGGGATAGAGGGCAAGGAACAGCGCCCCGCCGATCACGAAGGCGAACAGCGCCATGGGCCAGGAGATCAACAGCGCCAGCACGAGATAGATCGCCAGCATCAGGCAGGCCTGGACGATCGCCAGAACGCTGCCGATCGATCCCATGACATTGTCGATATCGTGGGTCAGCGCGTGGTTGAGATCGCTGCTGCGGCGATTGTGCAGCGCCTCCCAGCGCGCATAGCTGATGCTTTCGAACAGCCGCGTTCGCAATTGCGCGCTCACATCCTGGATCGTGCGCTGGTTGAACAAGGCCTTGGCCCGGCTCAGAAGCGCCTGCGCCACGACCAGCGCGATGAAGATCATCAGCAGCGTCACCAGATCGGGCGACCAGCGCGCCAGCGTCTCTCCGACGAGCGGTAGATCACTCAGGACCGAGCCACCGCCGGGCATGGCGATCGCGACCAGGGGGATCAGGATGACGAGCGAAAGCCCTTCGGTCAGTCCGGCGAGCGCCGTCAGCCCCACGCCCGCGAGGAGGCGACCGCCGGCGACGGCCCAGATCGTCGCGAGATAGTCCCTCAGCCCGGCGAGAGTCATTTCCCCGCGCCGGAAAGCATGGCCTCCACCATGGCGACGGTTTCGCCCAGCCGGTCGCGATCGTGGGGAATATGCAGCCGCCCCACGCGCGTCGTGTCCGCGATCCGCGCCGCCTGCCGGAACTGGCGCGCGCGGTCCTGCATGGCGAGGGGCGCGAGCGTGAAACGGACGTTGTAGCTATAGCGGAACAGCGGCTCGATCGCGTCCGCCGCGCTCAGCCATTCGATCCTCGGGGTGTCGCCGCCGCGTTGCAGGATGAAGATGCAGTCCGTGTCGGCAGGGTCCTGCGCCATTGCGGGCAGCCTGTATTGCCGCTTCTCGAACCCTTCCATCACCAGCGGCAACACGGTCGCCTGCGGGATATCGGCATTGGGCGCATCGGCATTCAGCTTCATCTGGGCAAAGGCGGGCTGGATCTGCGGCTGCCCCTCCCCCTCGCAATCGATCGCGAGAAGGTCGTCCGTCATCAGCGCCCAGCCCGCTTTCAGGAAGGCCGACGCCGTGGTGGATTTGCCAGCCGTCTTGTCGCCCAGGAAAGCGACCGAGCGCCCGTCGCGCCGCGCCGCACTGGCGTGCAGCACGAACAGGCCGCGCATATGCAGCATCCAGCCCATGACGGGCCCGAGCAGGGGAAAAGCGAGATAGTTTTCCGGGACGCCTTCGAACGGCTGGATGTGGACCAGCGAAGGGTTCTCGATCCTGATCGATGCCGCACCCGGCCACATCATTTCGACACCCTTCGGCCCTTCGAAATCGAAGCGCGCATAATGGCCGAGCGGCGGGATGGTCTCGCCAAGGTCGGACCGCACGATGCGCAGATCGACCTTTGCGCTCTCGTCGGGCTGCGGCGCCAGCTCGTCGAGGCGAACATCGCTGCCAATGGTCAATCCGAAAGCTCGATATCGGTACATGGCGCTCAATTATCCGAATTGGCCAGGGGGGCGGCGGTAAGGGGCGCGTGCGCGATGTCCGCCCACATGGCCAGTATTGCCACACGCCAGAGGAAAAAGGCATCCCCCAGGGCGATTCCAGCCCCATTCCGGTACAGGCTTTCGCGCGCCTCGGTCAGCGACTGACGATCGACCAGCCCCCAGGGATCGGCGACCGCCGGATCGGTGAGGTCGAGCACCTTGTCGGTCTGGCTCACCAGCCCAGCGACGAAGGCGGAGGTGAAATCGAACTTGTCCTGCCGGTTCAGCGTCTCTTCCGGCAGATCACCCCGATAGGCGGCCCGCAGGATATAGCGCGACAGCCCATCGCGCAGCTTCCATTCCGAGGGCAGCGAGAAAGACTGTTCGACCAGGTCGACGTCGTAGAACGGCAGGCGGGTATCGACGCCCGCGGCATGGCTGCACAGGGCGAAAACCTCGAGCGAGCCGGGTTGCAGGGCGTGGTCGAGCACCTCGAGCTGGAGCATCCGTTCGTCATGGTCGAGCCGACCGGCCGCGGGACGGATCTCGTAGCGATCGGGTTCGATCGCGCGAACCGCATCGTCGCTCAGATAGCGCCGCTGAATGGGCGATGCGGCGACGGCGTTACGCCCCAGTCGTCGGATCAGGCGGCGCAGATAGGGTTTGTGGGAGAGATACCGCCGGAACAGGGCGATCCGATCGTCGCCATAGAGTTGCGAAGCGGCACGCGTCTCGCGCCAGAGCTGCCACCATTTGCCGCGTTTCGCCAATTCGTTGAGGCGCCCGAACCCGTAGGACACCACCTCGTCCCCGCCATGGCCCGACAGGACCACGCCATCGCCCATCTGCCTTGCCAGATGGAGCAGCTGGAACGACACCGAATGCCCTCGCGGCAGATGCGGGCCGTCGACCGCGCGAAGCCAGAACGCCATGTCCTGAAGTGGATCGTGGACGTCACCCGCGACCTCGACGGGGTCGAGCCCGGTCATAGCAGCGACGGCGGCGAGATGCCGGTCGTCGCACCAGCTCGGCGTCTCGCGATAGGTGAGCGACAACGCATCGAGCGGGCGTGAACCCGATAGCGGGCCCGATAGCGAGGCCGACGCCGCGATCGCCGAGGAATCGAGCCCCCCGCTCAGCATCAGGGCGGTCTGCCCCGGCCGGATGCACCGCGCCACGGACTGGTCGAGCAAGTCCCGGAACCGTTCGACCGGCGCATCGGGATGCGGGTCCGCCGCCACGTCTGACAGGGACCAATATCGCTGGCGCTGGCGATCGTCGTGGCGATACAGCGCCCAATGGGCGGCTGGAAACCGTGCGATTCCATCGAAAAAGGTCCGCTCGCGCTCGAGATAGGCCCCGGCGATGAAATCGGCGAGCATGGTGCGATCGTCGGATGGCGAGAACCCAAGCGCCGCACGCAGGCTTTGCGAGGTCTGACCGAAAAAGAGGTCATTTTCGGTTTCGCTGACGAAGAGTGGCGCCAGCCCGAAATGATCGCGCGCAACATAGATCATGCCGTCCGTAGGATCGCGCAGGACGAATGCGAAAGCGCCCCTAAGCTGCGCCGCAAGGCCCGTTCCCCATCGCCGCCAGCCCGCCGCCAGCATATCTTCGAGGCCAGCCTCGGGTGAGATATCGCAGGACTCGGCGATGGTAGCGCGATTGTCGATGCGGATGTTCACCGCCGCGAGAAGCAATTCCGCGCCATTGGCCTGCCCCTCGCGATCTCGGGCGTGAAAAGGCTTTTCGATCCGGCAGGCCGTGCCGGACGCCGGCCCGGACATAGGGATCGGGGTGGGATTCACAGATCGACAATCGGTGTGAAGTCTTCGATCCGTTCCTCCTGCCCCCCGATCATCACGGCATCACCGGCGATCACCCAGGCATGGGCTTCGAAGGCCTTGCCCCGTTCCTGCCTGACACCGATGCGGATCGTGCATTCCTGCCCTTCGCGCGCGGCGAGATATCGCAGGGTCAAGGCCTGCGTCAGGCAACTGGCATTCGGCACCAGCGGAGCCGTCCTTTCGACGGCCCAGGCCAGCAGTGGGAGGGGGATGCCGAGGTCCTGGCGAGGAGGAATGCCCTTGATGCGGGCGAGGACAGGGCGATAGCTGCGCAATGTCAGGGTCAGGCGGATCGCAACGAGGAGAACCAGTGCCTTGAGCAGCAGAAGATGATGCCGCCGGATCAACCTGCCCCAGCGCGCGATCCGGTCAATCGCCCCGGACAACGAGTCCTGCATCCTCGAAAGACGCGACGACCGCTTGTACGTCGTCAGCGCAAACCTCACGCTCGACATCGAAGGTTTCCAGCATCCGATCGATGAGTTCCGCGACAGTCGCGCCCGAACCGAGCCATTCCCAGATCATCGCGGCAGAGCCGTTCAGCGTATAATAATTGCTGGAGGCAAGATCGAGAAGCGCGTTACCGCCTTCAAGCGTACAGGCAACCACATCGGGAGCTTGCCGCAAGCGGACACTGTCGTCTGAACCTGTCATTTTATCCGCCCCCAATCCGTTCGTGTCACCAAACGGTCAGGGACGAGAAAAGGCAACCGAAAAATCGGCTGCCTTTCTCCTTAACCATTCAACGGTGTGCTTAGGAAAGCGCGCCGGTGATCAGCGGAGCTTGATTGGCATAGGCCGCGTCGGTGCGGTTGCCGCTGCTCGTGCTCTTGGTGATGGCTTCGATCGAACCGACCTTCTTGAAGGTGGGACGCTCGTAGGTGGCCTTGGTGGACATAGTTTTCCCCTTCTTTCGGAGTGCACGGGTATTCTTGCGAGGCCGAGTGCAACCCATCGGAATCGACCTGTTGTCACAATCGCAATGAATTAACTTTCTGACAACCATGATTCTGCTGCATTGCACCATGACAAAGCCAATTTCACATTTTTGTGCCAATATGGGACAGCGTAACACTACGTAATGCCCGCATTCCGTAACGTCATAAGGCTTTGCTGCGATGCGGCATTCCGGCTTGCCAACGAGTCGCTGGGGGTGACATACTTCGCAGGAATTTCGTACGATCGATCGCTATTATTCTGTCCAGGGGAACACGCCATCGCGTCTTCGAAGCCTTCAGGTTCCGGACCTTCTGATCGTGGACGTGCCGCGTCCTCTCGAGAAGTGTTCGCGCTGATTGCCATCCTGCGCGGTTGGATGGGGAGCGGTCCGGGCGAGCTGCTTCGCGAAAAAACCCGAGAGGGCGACGACCTTGACGCCGTCCTCGCCTTGGCCATTCGCACCAAGACGCTGGGATTGTTGAGCGGCGGCTTCGATCGGTCGGAGACCGCGATCCCCACCCGCCTCTCCGATGAACTCGCGCGTCGTCACGAGGAAATCCTCGCGATCAACCTGCGCGCCCTCACCACGATCGCGAAGGTCGCGCAGGCATTCGCGGAAGAGAGGCTTCCCTATGTCGTCATCAAGGGTCCCTTGCGCGCCGAACAGGTCTACGGATCGATGGACGTGCGCTTCGGCAGCGATGTCGACGTCTATACGGACCGGGAGCATTACCGCGCTGCCGAGCAGGTGCTCGAAAGACGGCTGGGCTATAAGTGCCTGGTGCCGGAGGACGACACATGGTGGCACGATTATCTGGGCGAGGCGCCTTTCGCCGCACCGGATCCGAGCGCGGTGCTCATCGATCTGCACAACCAGCTGCAACAGCCCGGCGGGCCGTATCCGCGTGACGTGAAGAGCTTCGTCGAGAATGCGGAGACGCGCGCGATCGGGCGCGCTTCGGCGCGTATCCTGTCGCCGGACAATGCGCTCATGCTGACCGCGATCAGCTTCGGCAAGGCGGTGCGCAATGCCGAGCCGTGGATCGCCTATGCCCACGAGCTGACCTACGCGCTCCATCAGATGCCATCGTCGGCGGAAGAAACCCTGACGCGCCGCGCGCGCGCAATCGGCATCGGGCGCTTGTTCGACGAGTTCCTCCGATCCTCGAAGGCGCTGTTCGGCGCCCCGATCACGGACAACACCCCGGAGTCGCGAAAGCGCCTCGCAATGTCTTCATGCGGGTTCGCACCCCATGCCCTGCTCGCCCGGTCGCGAGCCAGCTGGCGGTGGACAGAAGGTGCCGTTTTGGCGCGGTCGGCTAGATTTTCCCGTGCGATCCTGCGCGAGGCCCAGGGGCGCATGGCCTACCGCACGAGCACGAGGTTCGATTGAGACTGGGCGCTGCCGATCGCGTCGCGGCGCTCCACGATGAAAAGACAGGAACCGCATGATCACGAGCCACCCTTCCCGACCCTTTGACGGCCAGAAGCCCGGAACGTCCGGGCTCAGGAAGAAAGTGCCCGAATTCGCGCAGCCCGGTTATGCCGAGAATTTCATCCAGGCGATCTTCGACACGGTGGAGCGTCCCGATGCCAGTACCATCGTGATCGGGGGCGACGGGCGGTTCCACAACCGCACGGTGATCCAGGCCGCCTTGCGGATCGCCGCGGCCAATGGTTATCGCCGAGCGCTGGTCGGCAAGGGCGGAATCCTGTCCACTCCCGCCGCGAGCCACATCATCCGCAAATACGGGGCGAGCGGCGGTCTGATCCTGTCCGCGAGCCACAATCCCGGCGGTCCCGACGGCGATTTCGGGATCAAGTACAATATCGCCAATGGCGGCCCTGCCCCCGAAGCTGTGACCGACGCGATTTACGCCCGCACGAAGACGATCGACCGCTGGATGGCAGTTGATGCCGACGACATCGATCTCGACACGATCGGCTCGACCGCGATCGGGGACATGGCCGTCGAGATCATCGATCCGGTCGCCGATTATGCAAGCCTGATGGAAAGCCTGTTCGACTTCGCCGCCATTCGCGAGGCGGTCTCGAACGGGTTGACGATGGCGTTCGACGCGATGCACGCGGTGACCGGGCCCTACGCCACCGAAATCCTCGAAAACCGCCTCGGTCTCGCGAAAGGGACGGTGCGCAACGGCACTCCGCTGGACGATTTCGGCGGTCACCACCCTGATCCCAATCTCGTCCACGCCCACGACCTCTATCGGACGATGATGGCCGACGATGCGCCCGATTTCGGTGCGGCCAGCGATGGAGACGGTGACCGGAACCTGATCATCGGGCGCGGCATCTTCGTCACGCCATCCGATTCGCTCGCCATGCTGGCCGCCAACGCCCATCTCGCGCCGGGCTATGCGCGCGGATTGGCGGGGATCGCCCGTTCGATGCCGACGAGCGCCGCTGCCGACCGAGTCGCCGAAAGCCTGGGCATCCCCGCCTTCGAGACCCCGACGGGGTGGAAATTCTTCGGCTCGCTGCTCGACGCCGGCAAGGCCACGATCTGCGGCGAGGAAAGCGCCGGGACGGGTAGCGACCATGTCCGCGAGAAAGACGGTCTGTGGGCCGTCCTCCTGTGGCTCAACATCCTCGCCGCGACCGGCAAGAGCGTCGCCGAGATCGCGCAGGTGCATTGGGCGAAATACGGACGCAATTACTATGCGCGCCACGATTACGAAGGCCTCGACACCGAGATCGCGCACGGCATGATGCGCGATCTCGAACGATCTTTGCCCGACCTTCCAGCCCGCCGCTTCGGCACGCTCGCGATCAGCGGGGCCGACCAGTTCGATTACACTGATCCGGTGGACAATTCGGTCAGCCGCAACCAGGGCATCCGCATCTTCTTCGAAGACGGTGCCCGGATCGTGTTTCGCCTGTCCGGCACCGGAACCGACGGTGCGACCTTGCGCATCTATCTCGAACGCTACGAGCCTCCGGCGGGGGACCTTGATGCCGAGGTTTCCCCCATGCTGGCGGAACTCGCCAAGGTGGCTGGGACTTTGACCGATCTCGAAACCCGAACGGGGCGCACCCGGCCGGACGTCATCACATGAACCGAAATTCGACACGCACGGAGAAATTTCAATGAGCTACAAACAGATCAGGAAAGCTGTTTTTCCGGTAGCCGGCATGGGCACGCGGTTTCTGCCCGCGACGAAAGCCGTGCCGAAGGAACTGCTGCCGATCGTCGATCGGCCGCTGATCCAATATGCGGTGGACGAGGCGCGCGAGGCGGGCATCGAACAGATGATCTTCGTGACCGGCCGCGGAAAGACCGCCATCGTTGAACATTTCGACATCGCCTTCGAACTCGAGACGACGATGAGCGAGCGGAGCAAGGACCTGGGCGTCCTCGATCCGACCCGCGCGACGCCGGGCGACATCATCACGGTACGCCAGCAAGTGCCGATGGGCCTCGGCCACGCGATCTGGTGCGCGCGCGCAGTGGTGGGTGACGAGCCCTTCGCGATCTTCCTGCCCGACGAACTCATGATCGGCGAACGCGGCGGCGCGGGCTGCATGAAGCAGATGGTCGATGCTTATGCCAGGACCGGAGGCAATCTCGTCAGCGTCCTCGAAGTGCCGCATGAAGAGGTGTCGAGCTACGGCGTGATCGATCCCGGCGCAGCCAGCGGCAATCTGACGGAAGTGAAGGGGTTGGTGGAAAAGCCCGCCGTGGCCGATGCCCCTTCGAACAAGATCGTATCGGGCCGCTACATTCTCCAGCCCGAGGTGATGCGGATCCTCGAAGACCAGGAAAAGGGTGCCGGCGGCGAAATCCAGCTGACCGATGCGATGGCCAAGATGATCGGCGACCAGCCGTTCCACGCCGTCACCTTCGATGGAAAACGGTACGATTGCGGCAGCAAGCTCGGTTTCGTGGAAGCGACTCTGGCCCTTGCCCTGCAACGCGAGGACATGGGCAGCAGCGTGCGCGAAATCGCGCAGCGTCTCCTGTCTGAATGACTGGCGGCGCCGCCATCAGCCCATGAGGCGGCGCCGCGCTGATCGAACGATGGCTGGGGGTTTGAGAACCGATGCGCAAGGCTAGCACGCGACCACTGCGGATCCTCGCACCGACACGATATCCGTGGCGCTTCAACAGTCCCCGGCATTCGCGCCATGCGATCACCAACCAACCGTTCCTGCCGATGAACAAGATCGACGAGCGGATCGAGGGCTTCACCATCTTTCCGCCGACCATGCGGAGATACGATCTGGTCCACGCGTTCAATCGGATTCCGGTGGGCCGGGCGCCCTATCTCATCGGGTTCGAATCCCACCTGCCGCGTGCGTTTTCGCTGGAATCCACCGCCTATTTCAAAGCTCTGACCAAATCGCTCGCTGGCAAGCGTTGCAGGGGGGTCGTCGCTATCTCCCGGTACTCCGAACGGATCTTCCGCAAAACGCACGCCGATAGCGCCATGGCGGAGGAGCTTTATGAAAAGCTGGAGATGCGGTATCCCAATATCGAGATCCCCGCCGTCGAGGATCAGGCGCCCGATTTGAACGGCCCGCTGCAACTGGTCTTCGTGGGGCATCATTTCGCCCGCAAGGGCGGCTGCGTCGCGGTTCGCCTGGCCGAACTCGCGCAGGAGGCGGGGGTCGATATGCGCATCACCATCGTTTCCGGGCTGGCGATGGGCGGCGCTATCTGGACCGATCCCGCGCGCGAGGAATATTATGAAACCTGGGCAGACCGCCTGGAGGGAAGCAACATAACCCATCACCCATCGCTTCCCAACGATCAGGTTCAGACGCTGTTGCGGGGCGCGCATTTCTGTCTTTTGCCGACCTTCGGCGACACGTTCGGATACAGCGCCATCGAAGCGATGGCCAATCATTGCCCGATGATCGCCACCCGGCAGGGCGCGCTGCCGGAGTTCATCGAAGACGACAGCAATGGCATCCTGCTCGATCTTCCCGTCGATGGCGACGGCGATTGGATCCACAGCTCCTCGCCGGACAGGGATACGCCGGGTTTCGAGCGTATGTTTACGGACGAGATCGAGCGTTTGGCCGAAACCGCGCTGACACGCGTGGTCGACTATCTCAACAATCCAGCCCGCTATCGTGCTCTGCGCATAGAAGCGCGCCGCACTGTCGAGACGACGTTCGCCGCGACCGATGCGAACGAATTCTGGGACCGACGCTACGAGGAAGCAGTCGGGTGATTCCGCCTCGCCGTCGCAAGGTCCCGAAGCGCCTATCGCTCCTGGGTGCCCTTGCCGCATTGGTACTCTGTGCCCTTGGGATCGCGGTCCTCGCGCAAAATGCGACCGGCGGATCGCTGCTGACGGCCCTGACGCCCGAGCCTGCGCCCGGCTCGGTTCCGAATCCCTATTGCCGGTCGCAACCGAGCGGCGATCTTCCTCCGCTCGACGTGTCCGACATGCGCCTGTGGAATTACGACGCCGCCTGGCACGCCTCGCAATGGGACAATGCTTTCAGCCGCATCCCCTGGCGATCCGACCATGTGTCGCTCGCGGCGAATGGTGATGTGGTTCTGCGGCTCGACGGTTCGGGCGCTCCGCAGATCAAGTCCGGAAGCCGGATCGCGATGGCCGACAAGGGCACATGGGAAACCGAAGTCACCCTGCCCGAAATGCGCGAGGGCATGGTCGTCGCCCCGCTATGGCTATTCAATCAGGACCGGCGCGAGGAGATCGATTTCGAATTCGCGGGCAGGAAGAGCCTCGACTTGAGCCTCCACGCCTATCCCAGAGGCGAGCATCGCAAGACGACGGTGTCGGTTTTCAAGGGCATGGACTTTTCGAATTGCACGGTCCGCTTCAAGATCGTCGCCGACATACCTGCAGGCTGGGCGTCGCTCTATGTCGAGGACGAGTTGGTTCATCGCTTCGAAAGGAAAGACCTCGGATATTTCGTCACTGGCAAGACGCGTCCGATCATCGAGATGTGGGCGGGGCGCGACGACCATGAGGGGTTCGTCCAGTGGCTCGGCAAGTGGCGGGATCTGCCGCCGGGAAAGACCTTGACCATGCGGGTTCACGGCTATCGTTTCTCACCCGCGACGGATGACCGATAGGTTGGCGTGAACCAGGTTGCAGCAAGATATGGAAGGGCCCGACCCGCCGGGCGCGATCTGCGGATCGAGAGCGCGATCGACATCGCCATGGTGTGCGCGGTTCTGTTCGCTATCCTCTTCAATATCTGGATCGGACCGCTGACGCCTTTGATCCTGACCGGCGTCACGGCTGTCTACTGCGTGATCCGGCGTGAGCGATTGCCAGCCCTCCTGCTCGACACGTGGCCGCTGCTGCTCCTCCCTGCTCTCGCGATCGCCTCGGTCCTGTGGTCGATCAACGGGGGAGAGTCGATGAAGGCAGGTCTCCTCTATCTGCTGACGGTCCTCGTCGCCCTGATCCTGGGGTCGGGGGTCCGGCGCATCGATCTTCTAAAAGCGGTGTTCTTCTCGTTTCTGATCTTCACCATCCTGTCGTGGATCTACGGCTATTCCCAGATCGGCCAGCGCGCCTTCCAGGGGCTCCTCGCGTCGAAGAACGCGATGGGCGAGCTGAGCGGGGGCCTCGTCCTGGCGGCGATCTGCCTCTTTTCCGACGCGGTCTCGCGCCGAAAATGGCTGCTTGGGATCACATGCCTCCTGGGCCTCGCGCTCGGCGCCGTGAGCCTGTGGCTGGCGGAAGCGACGACGGCGACGATCGCCACCGGAACCGCGTCCCTTTGCGCGATCGTCTGGCTCACGACCCTGCGGCTCGACGCCCAGTCGCGAACCTTCCTGTTCCTGTTCGCGATCATCTTCAGCGCCATCGTGTTCGGCATATTCTACTCTTTCCAGGACGTCATTTTCGATTACGTCCTGGGCGCCAGCGGAAAGGATACCACGCTTACCGGCCGAACGGATATCTGGCGCGTCGCCGATGGCCTGATAGCGGAGCGACCATGGCTCGGCATCGGCTACAACACGTTCTGGCATCCCGGCAATCTCGAAGCCGAGGCCTTGTGGAGGCAGTTCGGAATCGGAAACCGCAGCGGGTTCAATTTCCACAACACCTATCGCGAGATCACGGTCCATCTGGGCTATGTGGGCTTCGCGCTGTTCCTGGCCGTATCCGTCATCGGCACGCTCGGCCTGTTTCTGGGAACGATGCGCAAGCCCAGCATCCCGCTCGTTTTCCTGAGCGCGCTCATGATAAGTTCGGCGATCAAACTGCCCTTCGAAAGCTTCGGCTTCGGGGCCATGCAGCTGTTCGGCATCCTGACCTTCGCAGCGATCTCGGCAGGCTACACGACCTTCAAACTGCGCAGTAGCTGAGCGGTCGGGCGCGATGGCCTAGCGTTGCCAGCCCTGCTTGTACCGCTCGAACCAGGCGAGGATCGCCGCCGCCTTGGCGGCACTGTGCGATGGACGCGCCGCGATGCTCCCATGGCTCGCGCCGGGCACCTTGACCAGGGCGGTCGGCACGCCGCGCAGGCGCAGCGCGGTGTAATACTGCTCGGATTCGCTGACCGGGGTGCGATAATCCTCGCTTCCCACCACGACCAGCGTGGGCGTTTCCACATTGCCGACCAGCGAGAGCGGCGAGCGCGACCAGTAGAGATCGGGATCTTCCCACGGCTGCGCGCCCAGCCAATAAGTGCCGAAGAAGGCCGCGCCATCGGCGGTGAGCACCTGGGTCGCCCAATTGATGACCGGCTTCTGAGTCGCCGCAGCCTTGAACCGGTCAGTCTTGCCGACGATCCAGCTGGTCAGCACGCCGCCACCCGATCCGCCAGTCACGAACAGGGCGTCGGGGTCCGCGATACCCTCGGCGATCGCCGCGTCGACGATGCTGATGAGGTCAAAATAGTCGTTGCCCGGATAGGTCTTGTCGATGGCGTTCGCAAAAGCCTCGCCATAGCTCGTCGAGCCGCGCGGATTGGGCGAGAGCACGGCATAGCCCGCTGCGGCATACAGCTGGTTGTCGGTCGCGAAATGCGGGCCGTAGGCGGCAAAGGGCCCGCCGTGGATTTCCAGTATCAAGGGCACGCGCTGCCCCTCGACATAGCCGGGTGGGAGAGTCAGCCAACCTTCGATCGTCATCCCGTCATGGCTGGACGCGGTCGTGATCTTGCGCACCTCGCCCATCACCTTCGCCTCACGCAGGGAGCGGTTGAGATCGGTCAGGATACGCGTGTCGCCGCCGCGCGTGAAGCGCAGTTCGGCGGGGCGCGTCGGCGGCCCGCCGGTCGACGCGATCGCGTCATTGTCCGAAACCGAGAAGCTCCCCCCGGTATAGGGCCGGTCGAGCCCGCCGCCGGAAAGCCCCTCAACGACATCGCGGACCGATCCGTCGAGCGCGATGCGCGCCACGCGGGTCTCCCCCGCGATATCGTATTGGGCATAGATGGCGCGGCCATCGGAAGCCCATTCGATGCCCGTGGGGCTGAAGTCCCAATCCCCGGTCAGCAGGCGCCGGTTCGATCCATCGCGATCCATCACGTAGAGATCGTCGTTCTCGTAAGCGCGCAGTGCATCGTCGAAGCCGAGATAGGCGATTCTGCGCCCATCGGGCGAAACGCGGGGGCTGTGATCGGGGCCGTCGCGGCTGGTCAACTGCGTGACGCGCCCGCTCATGACGTCGAGGGCGTGAATTTCGCCCTCTAGGGGATCGGTCTGCCAATCATCGTTGCGGTTCGCGCCGAAATAGATCGTGCGGCCATCGGGCGACCATGACAGGGGTCCCCCATCGTGATTCGGCCCGAAAGTGAGCTGGCGCGGCGCGCCGCCGGTCGCGGGTATGACGAAGATCTTCTCGAAGCCCGGCTTGAGATAGCCTGCCCCGTCCGCGCGGTAGGTGAGAAGGTCGTAGATTTCGAGCGGCTCGGCCCATTCGGCGCCTTCGGGCCGGTTCATGGGCGCGGAGCCGAGCTTGGGCGCATCGTCCTCGACCAGCATCGTATAGGCGATCGAGCGTCCGTCCGGGGACCACGCCATGCTCGACGGGGCTGTCGGCAGGCCGGTCAGCCGCACCGCCTCGCCCGCGTCCATGAAGCGCACCCATAATTGCGCACTGCCTCCGCTGGTAGAGACATAGGCCAGGCGATCCCCCTTCGGCGACCAGCTGGGCGAAAACGCATTCCCGTCCTGTCCGGCGAGCGGCGTTTCCTCGCCGGTTCGCGTATCGACCAGCCAGATCGCGCTGCGGGTGCTGTCGCTCATCACGTCATTGGAGCGGCGCACATAGGCGATCCGCGAACCATCCGGGCTGATCTGCGGATCGGAGGCTATCGCGAGATCGAACAGATCCGCACCGGTGAAGCGCCGTTCGGGGCCCTCGCGCACGGTGCCGGTGGCGGATGCGGCTTGCGGTGCCTCGGTCTGCGACTCCGGCGGCACGGCATCCTGGGCGGCGAGGCCTGTCGGCAGGAAGGCAAGCGCAGTCGATCCCGCGAGAATAGCCAGCAGCTTCATGTCATGGTCCCTTTCGCAAGCCCCGTCATCGTCGCACGGTGCGGCATCGGCGCGGCTCGTGTCAATCGCTCCCATCCCGGCGCATAAGGCGCCGCGAGGAACCATTTACCCCCTGCACACCATACCGGGCTTTGCCTGCGGGGGATTGCTCCAGGAGATTGCCCGATCACCGGTTCATTGTGAGGACGAGATCAACCGAGCACGGTTTAGAACGGGCTGGCTTACCGAGAGCGTATCACTGACGGCGGCTAATCGTTTCGGCGTCTGCGCTTGCTGGCAAACGCCGAGAAAATGGCAGGGGTGACAGGATTCGAACCCGTGGCCCTCGGTTTTGGAGACCGATGCTCTACCAGCTGAGCTACACCCCTGCAGCCGGTCGCGCCACCTACCCGGCGCGGGTCAGCTTGGCAAGCGCGTCCTTCGCGATATGCTTTTGTCTGGGTTCCCATGCCGTTGCAGTGCTAGGGCAGCGTAGATGCCAGGATCGCCGCCCTCCCCTTCCGTGATCCCGGCCGAACTTCTGCTGACCGCCTACCGCGCCGGCCTGTTTCCGATGGCCGATCACCGGGACGATCCCGAGGTGTTCTGGGTGGAGCCGCGCGAACGGGCGATTTTCCCGCTCAATGAATTCCACGTTTCCAAGAGCTTGCGCAAGACCATCCGCCAGGATCGATTCCGGGTCACCTGCGACAGGGATTTCGCCGCCACGATCGCCGCCTGCGCCGAACCGCGCGAAGCCTTCGCCGAAAGCTGGATCAGCCACCGCATCGAAGCGAGCTATCGCGCGCTCCACCGTGCGGGCCACGCGCACAGTTTCGAATGCTGGCAGGCCGACGAGTCCGGAAACGAGCGCCTCGTCGGCGGGCTCTACGGAGTCGCCTTCGACCGGGTTTTTTGCGGGGAGAGCATGTTCAGCCGCGTGCAGGATGCGAGCAAGGTGGCGCTCGCCTGGCTGGTCGCCTGCATGAAAAGCGCCGGGTTCCGCGTGCTCGATTGCCAGTTCATGACCGACCATCTCGCCTCCATGGGGGCAAGGGCCATCCCGCAGGCGCGCTATCTCGACCTGGTGCAGGGTGCCGCCGGGCAGCCCGAAGCGAGCCTGCCGGAAGCCTGGGCGCGCTATGCGGTGGGGGCGGGCTCCGCAGCCTCTTCGAGCGCGTCAGGCGCATCCGCCGCGTCGGACCCGCCGCCGCCTTCGGGGAAGCTCATCGCGCAGTCCTTCACGAAGACGTCGTAGACCGGGTGTTCGACCACGTTGAGGCTGGGCGAATTCTTGAACAGCCAGCCTGAAAAGATGCGGCGGAACTGGTTCTCGCCGCTGCGATCGGCGACCAGAACCTGAACGAAAGCGCCGGTTTCCTGCGGCAATTCCCACGGCGCGGTCTTTTCGCACGAGCGCAGCCGCACGATGACATCGCCAACCCGGCGCGAATCGCCCGGCGCCATTTCCAGCTCCTGCGACACGTTGTTGCGCTTGTTGAGCAGCCCGATCGTCGCCACCCGTTCAGCAAGGGGCGTTCCGATCTGCGCCGCGTCGCTGGCCACTTGCGGCGGCGGCGGCGCCGTATCGGCGACGCTTTCGGGAATTTCGGTGCGGACCGCGGCAGGCTCGGGCGGGTCTTCGCCGCACGCAGTGAGGCCAAGCCCCATCGTCAGCGCCAGCAGGGCGGAGTGCAGGACGCGCGACCCGCCCATGGCTCAGGCGTCCGGCGTCCAGGCTTCGTAATCGCCCGCCGCACGCGCCCGCTGGCCGCCCCGCTCCAGGGCGCCAGCCGGGCGATAGGCCGTCACAGTGCCGGTGGCGTTGGGGGTATAATCGGCTTCCCAGATGCGCGACGGCGGCAGATTGCTTTCGGGCACGTCGTCGAACGCGCCGTGCAGCCAGCCATGCCATTCGGCAGGGACGCGGCTGGCGTCGTTGGCGCCTTCGTAAATCACCCAACGGCGTTCGCGCTGACCCTTCTTGGGCTTGGAACGGAAATAGCGATTGCCCTGCGCATCACTGCCCACCTGTTCGCCGTTGCGCCAGCTCCAGAACAGCGTGCCGAGCGTGGCGCCGTTCCACCAGGTGAAGATCTTGCCGAGGAAGTTCATGGCGCGCGGTTAGCCGTTTTTGTTATGGGCCTCAAGCGTCGGCGCGCGCCTTCGCGCGCTTGGCTACGCGGCATTGGCCGCGGCGCGCGGTCGCGCTTGCGGCACCGTCGGCGCCGATTGGGTCGAGGGCAATGCGACGCGTCCTACCATTCGACCTGATCGCCCGCTTCGATCCCCAGCTCCTCGGCCCGCCCGCCGTTCAATTCCAGCACGGCGCTCGCCACGCCCGCAGAGACGACCGAATCGAGCGAATAGGGAGTCGTCATCGCGGCGATGTTGAGAATGCGACCGTCAGTGCCGATGAAGATGATGTCGAGCGGCAGCGGCGTGTTCTTCATCCAGAAGCTGCGCGCCTGGGGCGGATCGCTGGGGAAGATCATGCCTTCATCCGGCCCCAGCTCGGTGCGGAACATCAGCCCGCGATTCTGCGCTTCGGGCGAGGCGGCGACCTCGGCCCGGAAGCGGTGGACCCCGTCATCCGAGCGCACCGTCACCGGGATCACTTCGAGCCCGGAGACCGGATGTGTCGATGATTGCATCGCCGCCTGCATCGTCTTCGCGCTCGCTTCGGCCTGCGGCTGCGCCTGGGGCGAGCAGGCGACGAGAGGCAGCGCGGCGAAACAGGATAGGGCAAAACACAGCGGAGCGCGGATCATGTCGGAAATTCCTCTTCCCGGGCCTCGTCGACCCATTCGTCCAGAGATGCGGGATCGCTCGCGTCGATAACCTTGCGGGCATGGTCGAAATCATGGCCCGCGCGGATCAACGCCGCAAGCTGCTTTTCGCGCTGTTTCGCCCAATCCTCGCTCGCACGGGTTTCCGATCGGGCGCCCTCCCTCGAGAACGGGCCGAACCGTCGCTTGCGGGCGAGCGCGACCACGGCCTCGCGCCGCGCGAATTCATCGGGCGCGAAGCGCGCGCGCAGGCCTTCGCCGATGCCTGCCGCATGCAATTGCTGTTCGACCCGGCGGGCGCCATATCCCCGGTTCAGAAGCCCCGCGCTCTTGGCCCGCGCATAGCCCTCGTCGTCGACATAGCCCTTCTCGACATAGCTCGTCACGAGTGCGTCGATATCGGGCTCGGGCGCATCCTCGACCCAGCCGCGCTCGCGCAGCTTGCGGCGCAGATAGGCCCGCAATTTTCCCGCGCTGGTCGCGAAACGGGCGACATAGGCGAGCGCCATTTCCTGAAGACGCGTCTCGTCGAGCGGGCGAACCTTGCGTTCACGCCGCCTGCCGCGATGGCCGGCCTCTCGTCTCTGGGAGTCGCTATCCGGTCGCATTTGCCATATTGATGCCACAGTCCTTATCAAAGGGGAAAGTTTATCGCAGGACGCATTCGGGAGACATGCGGGCCTGCTTTCTCAAGGGATGCCGCAAGGCCCTGTATTTTCACGGATATCTGCAAGCCTATGAGTGACGACGCCCAGACGCCGACGCCTATGCCGACGCCGAACGATTGCGATCTGCCCCGCCGCCGATCCGATTTCGCGACCTTTGCCGAGGCGATCGACTATGCCGCGAGGAGCGAAAAGGGACTCAATTTCCACGATATGCGCGGCACGCTGGAACGGGTCTATCCCTATAGCGAAATGCGCGCGGACGCGATGAAGGCCGCGCGCCAATTCGCGGCGATGGGGATCGCGAAGGGCGACCGCGTGGCCCTCGTCGCGGAAACCGGCGCGGAATTCGCCGCCCTGTTCTGCGGCTGTATCTATGCGGGTGCCTGGCCGGTTCCCCTACCCCTGCCGACCGGCTTCGGCGGCAAGGAGGGGTATATCGAGCAATTGTCGGTGCAGCTCGACAGCAGCGACCCAAAGATCCTGATCTATCCGGCGGAAATCGCCGAAATGGCGGGCGCGGCGGCGGAGCGGCAGGGATGCGAAGGGCAAAGCTGGGAAGATTTCAGTGAGCGCCCCGATCCCGAAACCGACCTGCCCGAAGCGGACCCGCAGGATATCTGCTACCTCCAATATTCCTCGGGCTCGACGCGCTTCCCCACCGGGGTCGCGGTCACCCACGAAGCGCTGCTGCACAATCTCTATGGCCATGCGAGCGGCGTGAATCTGGGCGAGAACGACCGGGTGGTCAGCTGGCTGCCCTGGTATCACGACATGGGCCTCGTCGGCTGTTTCCTGTCGCCGATCGCCAACCAGGCGTCGGTCGATTACATCAGGACCGAACATTTCGCGCGGCGTCCCCTCGCCTGGCTCGACCTGATCAGCCGCAACCAAGGCAACACGCTCAGCTATTCGCCGACCTTCGGTTACGACATCTGCGCGCGCCGCATCTCGAGCCAGTCCAATGTCGCCGAGCGGCTGGACCTGTCGCGCTGGCGCACGGCGGGCAATGGCGCGGACATGATCCGGCCCGACGTGATGCAGAATTTCGTCAACGCCTTTGCCGGGGCGGGTTTCCGGGCGAGTGCCTTCACGCCGAGCTACGGCCTCGCCGAAGCGACCTTGGCCGTCACGGTGATGCCGCCGGGCGAGGGGATCCGCGTCGAGCTGGTCGAGGAAGAGCGCCTGTCGGGCCGTCCGCGCGATCTTTCGCGCCCCGCCCGCTATCGCGCCATCGTCAATTGCGGGCGCCCGCTGCCAGGGATGGAAGTCGAAATTCGCGGGGAGGACGATAACCCGCGCGGCGATCACCAGATCGGCAAGGTCTGGTGCCGGGGCAAGAGCGTGATGCATTCCTATTTCCGCAACGAGGAAGCGACCGATGATTGCCTCGTCGCCAATGCGGACGGCGAAGTCTGGCTCGACACCGGCGACATGGGCTACATGGCCGATGGGTATCTGTTCATCGTCGGACGCGCGAAGGACATGATCATCATCAACGGCAAGAACCACTGGCCGCAGGATATCGAATGGGCGGTGGAACAGCTGCCGGGCTTCAATCACGGCGATATCGCCGCCTTCTCGGTCGAGACCGACAATGGCGAGGAAGCGCCCGCCGTGCTGGTCCATTGCCGCGTGTCGGAGCCTGAAGAGCGGATCAAGCTGCGCAATCAGATCGCGGACAAGGTTCGCGGCGTCACGGGAATGAACTGCGTCGTCGAACTGGTCCCGCCGCGCAGCCTGCCGCGCACCAGTTCGGGCAAGTTGAGCCGCGCCAAGGCGAAGAAGCTGTATCTGTCGGGCGAGATCCAGCCGCTGGACCTCGCCGCCTGATCTCCTGGGTCAGGAGGGCGGCGCCGCGTCGTCCTCAAGCTCGTCTGCCCAACCGGCCTGCATGACCGGCCCGCCGACCACCGGGACCGAGGCAATTCCCGCCTCTTCGAGCAATTGCGCCGCGATGGCGCGGGTCTCGCTCGATCCCCCGGTCAGGCTGACCGGCTGCCCCCTGCGCGAAGCGGCCCAGGCCACGAGATTGAGCGCATCGCGTCCGGCGGCGGTCAGGTCCTGCCCGTCGAAGGGGATCGTCGGAAGCGCGAGCAGAGGCGGCTCGATCCTGACCGTCCAGTCCGGCGATGCGTCCTGGATACGCGTCTCGAGCGCGCGATAGGTCGCCATTCCCGCGCCGGGAATGCGGGCCGCGCGAACGACGGCGCGGCGCGCCTCCGCATCCACCGTGACCTCGCCCGGATCGACCCCGGCGATCAGTGCCATGCGCTCGGCAAGCGAGCGACTTTCCTCGCTCAGCGCGCGCTGGCTGTCCTCGCGCGCGCGCAACAGCTCGATCGCTTCCGCCTCGGCCCCCGTGCCCACCCGGAACTGGGTGAGCGTCAGATCGATCGGACGATGCAATCGCGAGGCCAGCGCCGCCTCGCTGTCCTGCTCGGCGGAGGATCGTGGATTGGGCGTCAGCACCGTGGCGGAGACCGTCACCGGGTCGGCATCGAGGTCGAACTCGATATGGCTCAACCGCGCGTCGCTGCCCGCCTCGTCGAGCACCGTGGTGCGGATGATGCGCGCGGCATTCGTCTCCCACACGATCTGCCTGAGCGAGAAGAACAGCGGGACCGCGAGCCCCACGAAAACCGCAATGATCAGCGCCGTCTGCCACCGCGTCTGCTTTTCCGACAGGCGGGCGCTGAACCCGTAGATCCGCGCCATGATCGTGGCGACGAGGGCGATCGTCATCAGATTGGTGACGTAAAGCAGCAGCGCGCCCGAAAAGACCGTCCAATTGGCAGTCGCCAGGCCGAACCCGACCACGCCCAGAGGCGGCATCAATGCGGTGGCGATGGCGACGCCGACGATGGTGCCCTCGCGCCCCCGGATCATGGAATAGGCACCCGCGAGAGCCGAAAAGACCGCCACGGCGAGGTCGAACAGGTTCGGCTGGGTCCGCGCGGCGATTTCGGGCGTCACGGTCTGCAGGGGCGAGACGAACACGATCAGTGCGGTCAGCGCCACGCCAAGCACCGTGCCCGCCGCCAGCGCCACCGCCGATCCGCGCAGCCAGCTATAGTCACCGATCGCCAGCGCAAAGCCCGCGCCGATGATCGGGCCCATCAGCGGCGCGATCAGCATGGCGCCGATCACCACGGCAGGCGAGGACAGCAGTAGGCCCAGGATCGCGATCCCCGCCGACATCGCCAGCATGAACAGGTAACGCGGCGAGGTGTAGGCCTCTTCGCGTCGCTTCTCGATCACCGCTTCCTGATCGACCGTCTCCAGCACCGCGACCCGCCACCACCGGCGCCAGGTCTCCAGCCGCGTGTTGACGACCCGATCCATCCAGCCCGACGGCGTCGGATCGCTGTCGGACGGTTTGGCATCGCTTGCGTTCGTCGAGTTCGGCGCGCTGGCCATCGATGCTCCATCTTGCCTTGGACCGGAACGATCCCATAGATTGCAAAAGAGATTAGCTGCAAGGTGATAGGCGGCGGGGAGACCGCAGCCGATCGGCTTCGATGGGCCGTTTTATTTGCATAACACACTTGCAGCCGCCATAATGGGGTAAAGGACGAATTCATGGCTGATATGCTCAAGACAGAAACCGCGACCGGAAGCGCCGCCAGCCCGGTCGCGACGAAAACGGAACCCGCTTTCGATCTGACCCCGCCCGATCCGGTCCCCCAGGTCGCGCCGGAAAAGGCCGCCGGGCTCGTTCCCGTCAGCGACGAAGTGAAATCGAAGCTGGAAACCAAGGTTGACGGCTTCGTCAGTGACCTGATCGCCTCGGATGCCAATTCGCCCGAATTCGGCAAGAAGGTGGACCAGCTCACCAATATGGGCCGCAAAGAAATCATGGCGGCGGCGGGCATGTCCAACCGCTTCCTCGACCGGCCCGTGCGCGCGATGGACAAGGACGAGGGCGTCGGCGCCAACCTCGCCGAACTGCGCCGCGTGGTCGAGGACCTCGATCCCGGCAAACGTGGCAAATTGTCGGGCACGCGCAAGATCCTCGGCATCATCCCGTTCGGCAACAAACTGACCAATTATTTCCGCAGCTATCAGAGCGCGCAGACCCACATCCAGTCGATCCTCTCCAACCTCGCCAGCGGCAAGGACGAGCTGATCATGGACAATGCCGCGATCGACGTGGAGCGGCAGAAATTGTGGGAGGCGATGGGCAATCTCGAACAGATGATCCACATCTCCAAGACGCTGGACGAAAAGCTGGAGGAGAAGGCCGCCGAACTCGACGCGACCGATCCGGCCAAGGCCAAGGCGGTGCGCGAGACCGCGCTGTTCTACGTCCGCCAGCGCACGCAGGACCTGCTGACGCAGATGGCGGTGAGCGTGCAGGGCTATCTCGCGCTCGACCTCGTCAAGAAGAACAATGTCGAGCTGGTAAAGGGCGTCGATCGCGCCAGCACCACCACAGTCGGCGCGCTGCGCACGGCGGTGACCGTGGCCGAGGCGATGACCAATCAGCGCCTCGTCCTCGGTCAGATCACCGCGCTCAACGAAACGACGGCGGGGATCATCGACAGCACCTCGACCATGCTGCGCGAGCAGACGGGCAAGATCCACGAACAGGCTGCCGCCAGCACGATCCCCCTGGAAACGCTCCAGCGCGCCTTCCAGAACATCTACGACACTATGGACGAGGTCGACCAGTTCAAGCTGCGCGCGCTCGATTCGATGAAGCAGACCGTTACCGTGCTTTCGAGCGAGGTGGAAAAGTCGAAGGGCTATATCGCCCGCGCCGAAGGCCAGAACCAGGCTCAGCGCCAGGTCGCCGAGAGCGGCCTGTTGAGCATCGAAGGCTGAGGGCGCGAACGTGAACGACCTCACCCGCGATAGCGAGCGCATCCTGTCCGAAGGCAAGGCGCTGGTGCGCGACAACCGCGAAGGCGGTCGCCACCGCCGCGCGCCCTCCATCGGGCAGGGCTCAGCCAAGGTGAAACGCGATCACCTGATGAAGAAGGTGCGCAATCTCGTGATCGCGGTGGCCACCATCTGGGTGGGTGCAGGAATTGCCGGAGCGATCTTCAGCGGCATCGGCTTTTGGGGTGTAATGGCTGTCGTCGTCGCGACGGCCATCGCAACCGCCATCTTCTCCAGTTATCCGAAGATCAAGACGCCCAAGCGCGCCGACATCAACAAAGGCAATGTCCAGCAGATGGTCAGCCGCACCGAGTTGTGGCTCGAAGCGCAGCGGCCCGCGCTGCCCCCGCCGGCGGCCAAGATCGTCAGCGATATGGGTGTGCAGCTCGATGCACTCGGCCTGCAACTGGACGGTCTCGACCAGAACCACCCCAAGGCGCGCGAAGTGCGCAGCCTGGTGGGCGAGCAATTGCCCGAGATGATCGACAGCTATCGCAGGATTCCCGCCAATCTGCGCACCGAGAAGCGCGCGGGCGCCACGCCCGACGAGCAGTTGACCGACAGCCTTGCGAAGATCAGCGGCGAGATCGATTCGATCACCCGCCAGCTCGCCGAGGGTTCGCTTGACGATCTGGCGATCAAACACCGCTATCTCGACTACAAATTCGGCGAAGGGGCCGAGACCAGTCCGCAGTTGGAGAACAAGAGCTGATGCGCGTGCCCATCGCCCACACCCTCCCCAAGGAAGAAGTGCGCCGCCGCCTGCGCGAACGCAGCCACGAAATCGCGAATTTCATTCCCGGCGGCATGGCCGATGTCACCACCGGCTGGCCCAATGAGGACCGGATGGACCTTTCCGTCCGCGCCATGGGTCAGGGGATCGACGGGCGGGTCCTGATCGAGGACGCGCAGGTCGTTTTCGAGGTCGATCTGCCCCCGGCCCTGTCTTTCGTCGAGCCGATGATTGCGGGCGCGATCCGCGACAAGGGACAGAAACTGCTGACACCGTAACAGCAAGTCAGGCTTTCCCCGCTAAATTTCCGTTTTCTCGGAACTAATTGGCTGCTTTCGCGCTCTTGCTTATTGTGCGCGGGTGGGCTGCGTTACCGGTAAGCAGGTGCTCGTCAGATATTTGCATGGCTGTCACGCGTGTCCTGGGACGGAGACGCTCGCGACACTGGAGGGGCAAAACGGGTTTTCATGGGTCGCACTGAACGTTCGAATTTGAGAAGCGTGTTGAGGCGCGAAACCGCATCGGTGCATGACAGGCTCGATCGCGCACTGGGGGGCGAGGCTCTGGCTTCTCCGCGCGATTACGCACGTTTCCTGGCGACGCAATATCGGGCCCGCAAGCCGATCGAGGACTGGATCGCAGCAAGTTTGGTGGACGAAGACTCGCCCCCTGCCCAAACGCCCCTGATAGCATCCGATCTGGCCGCTCTCGGCGCAGAGACGCCTCCTGTCGGCCCGTCCTTCTCCATGCCCGCAAAGGCCGATCCGGTCGGCCTGCAATGGGCGCTGGCCGGATCGTCGCTAGGCAATCGCGCCATGCTCGCACAGCGGCGCAAAGCGGGGCTGGACGGACCGGATAAATTCCTCTCCGACGCTGCCATGCCCTCCTTTTTCAAGGACCTTCGTCCTCGCCTTGAAGCCGAGGTGGATTCCGCGAGCGCGCAGCGCGCAGTACTCGCCGCCCATGCGGTGTTCGCCTGCTTCCTCCACGCGCTCGAACCGCTGGAGCACGCGGCATGAACGACCATGTCGATATCGAATCCGTCGATCTGACGAATTGCGATCGTGAGCCGATCCACCAGATCGGTGCCATCCAGGATTTCGGCGCGCTAATCGCGGTGACGACCGATGGAATGATCGCGCATTATTCCGTCAATTTCGCGGAGATTTTGGGGATCGGGAAATCGCCCGAGATCGGAACCCAGCTCAACGCCCTGTTCACGTCCGAGGCCATGGCCGCGATCGGGCGCGCCAGCGGCTTGCTGCGCGATCCGACGAGCGTCGAACGGCTGTTCGCCGTCCATCTCGTCGGCGGCAAGGGTCCGTTCGACTGCGCCATCCATTGCTCTGAAAGCCTGACCATAATCGAGATCGAGCCGAGCGCATCGGAGGAGATGGATCGGCAATTGCGGATGCTCCAGCCGATCCTGCGGCAGCTCGAACTGTCGGACGACCTGCTGGACCTGTGCCAGCAAGCCGCCGATCGCCTCCGCGATCTGCTCGGGTTCGACCGGGTGATGGTCTATCGCTTCCAGCCCGACGAAAGCGGCGCCGTCATCGCGGAATCGGTCGAGGACGGGTACGAAAGCTTCCACGGCCTGCGCTATCCGCGCACCGACATTCCCCAGCAGGCGCGGCGCCTCTATCTGCGCAATCGCTTCCGCATCATCAGCGATACGCTCGCCAAGCCGGTGCCGATCGAACCGCAGATTGGCGCTGAAGGCACGCCGCTCGATCTTTCGATGAGCACGCTGCGTGCGGTTTCGCCGATCCATATCGAATATCTGGTCAATATGGGCGTGCGCGCCTCGCTTTCGATCTCGATCGTGATCGAAGGGAAATTGTGGGGGCTGTTCGCGTGCCACCATTACGCGCCGCGTGTGCTGCCCTACTCGCTGCGCACCGCAGCGGAACTATTCTCCGAACTATTCTCCCTGTCGGCGGAGCGGATGATCGGGAAAGAGCGCTCGTCGGTCCAGGAAGCGGGCCGCTCGCTGCACGACCAGCTGATGCGCGCCATCGCGGGCGGGGAATCGCTGGTCGAAGCGCTCCCCACATTGCGCCCGATCATCCGGCGCGCCATCCCGCATGACGGGATCAGCGCCTATGTCGACGGCGAATACCGCGCGGTCGGCTCGGCGCCCGACGAGGCCGGATTCATGGCGCTTATGCCTGCGCTCAATTCCTCCGCCACCAGCCGCACGATCGCTTCGGACAGTCTGGCCAAGCGTATTCCTGCCGCCGCGAAATTTGCCGACCGGGCGGTAGGTGCTCTGATCATTCCGGTTTCGCGCAGTCCGCGGGACTACGTCATCCTGTGGCGCCGCGAATTGAAGCAGACCGTCACCTGGGCCGGCAATCCCGAAAAACCGGTCGAGGTCGGCCCCAACGGTACGCGCCTCACGCCTCGAAAGAGCTTCGAGGCGTGGCAGGAATCGGTAACCGGCAAGAGCGCGGATTGGACCGAGGTCGAACTGAGCCTGGTCGAAAGCCTGCGCGTGACCCTGCTCGAAGTTATCCTGCGTGTGACGGACGAGCTGGCGAACGAGCGGGCCAAGGCCCAGCGCCAGCAGGAATTGCTGATCGCGGAACTGAACCACCGTGTCCGCAACATTCTCAACCTCATCCGCGGCCTCATCAACCAGTCCCGCCATGAAGCGGTGAATGTCGACGAATTCGCCCGCCTGATCGGGGGGCGCATCAACGCGCTCGCCAGCGCGCACGACAATATCACGCGCGAGAACTGGTCGGCAGCCTCGGTCACGGAACTGATCGAGACGGAGGCCGAGGCCTATGTCTCGGGCAAGCTCGATCGTATTGCGATCGTCGGGGACGAGGCGTTGATCTCGCCCGAAGCCTATACCGTGCTCGCGCTCGTCATCCACGAGATGATGACCAATTCCGCCAAATACGGGTCGTTGTGCGATCAAAGCGGCAGGCTGTCGGTCGAGATCGCCTGCGACGAGAGCGGCATGACGATCTGCTGGAAAGAGACCGGGGGCCCCCCGGTGCGCGCGCCCGAGCGGCGCGGTTTCGGCAGCACGATCATCGAGAAATCCATCCCCTTCGAATTGAACGGACGGGCGGATCTCGATTTCAAACTATCCGGCGTCGAGGCCGAATTCTGGATTCCCGGTCGCTTCATCACCCACAAGGGCCGGATCGACGAAAAGGAAGCGGCCATGCGCGATCGCCCGAACCGCAAGGAAGGGTCCGGCGAAAACGAAACCGTCAGTGTCCTTCCGGGCCAAGTGCTGATCGTCGAAGACGGCATGATCATCGCGATGGATACCGAAGAGACGCTGCGCGATCTCGGCGTCGCGGAGGTCACCATCGCCGCCAAGGTTTCCACTGCGCTGAAAGCGCTCGAAGGGACCCAATTCGATCTTGCCGTGCTCGACTACAATCTCGGCACCGAATCGAGCGAGCCGGTGGCGAGGAAGCTCGTCGAGCTGGGCGTCCCGTTCTGGCTGGCGACCGGCTATGGCGAAATGGCGGACAAGCTCGAGGAAATCGGCGCACAAGGCGTCCTGACCAAGCCGTATGGCAAGGACGAATTGCGCCGGATGCTGGGCAAGTTCGGCGAACTCGACCGCAGCTAACGCCGCGCGCGGAAGAATTCCTGACGCCAGCCATAGCGCGCCGCGACGGGCTCGCCCTGGGCGTTGCGGGCCGGATTGAAGCGGATCCGCTCAACCACCAACGGGCAGACCAGCGCATTGGTCTGCGGATCGGGGCCCGGTTGCGCCACGCTGCAATCATAGGCGCGCCCATCGGGACCGACCGTGAACAGCACCGTGACCGAGGTGCCGGCCCGCACGTCCCGTCCGCCCGGAGGAGGCGGGAAATCCCTCACCGCGTCGATCGAGCCTGACCTTACGCTGGGCCGGGTGACGGCACCGCCGCCATCCCCGCCACTGCCCTGCCCGCTGCCCGAACGGCCGCTGCCCGTGCCGTCACCGCTTCCGGCCGCACCCGTACCGTCGCCCTCAGCAGTCGCGCCGGACCGGGTTTCGCTCCCGGTCGAGGACGCGCGCGGCGCGGGCGGATCGCGGCGAAGGGGTTGCGGGGGTGACGGCGCGGTGACCGGCTGAGGAACCGCCTCCCTCCCCGGATCGCCCTGCGCGCCTTCGGCGGCCGGTTCTTCCTCCGCTTCCTCCAGGGGCGGCGGCGGAGGCGGCTCTTCAGGGGTCGTCACCGTCACCGTGAATGCCGAGACGACCGACCGCTCCACCGACTGCACCGCGCTCGGCGCCAGCGCACGGATCAGGCCGTAGAACAGCGCGACATGGATAACCACAACACCGGCAATAACCCAGGGATTGGGCTTGCGGCGCGTGGCGCTGAAGGGCGTGGTATCCGTCACGCTAAAGCGAACGCGCAGCGCGCTGACGATGTTCCTCCATCGCAACGCAAACGGCGGCCCCCCTTTGGAAGGAGGGCCGCCGCTCGTGTCATGCCAGAGACGCAATAGGTTCGTCGCTTAGAACTCGTAGCTGATGCCGAGCTGGATCTTCCACAGCGAGGACGAGACGCCGATGAACTGGTCACGCAGGCCGACCGTATTGCTGGCCGCATCGTACACGCCGCCACCGGGCGAGTAGACGTAGCGACCCTGCGAGTCGATATTGCCGCGAACCAGCGCTTCGGAATAGCCGTACGAACGCCGTACGTTCGCACCGCTGTCGAGCAGGTTCAGGAAGTTGTCGAAATCGACGGTCAGGCGCAGGCTGTCCTTACGCAGGCCGAACGCGCTCATCGGACCGGGGATTTCCTGGCCGAAACGCAGATCGAGGTCGTAGAACCAGTCGTTCCGGCAGCTGTTACGCTCGACCGTCTGGCCGCGGAAATCGTTCAGGCAGTCGTTCGCCGAAACGAACTGGTCGACCGCATTGGCGAAGTTCGCGTTCGAGAACACCACATTCGGATCGTTCGGGCCGGTCGGGACATAGAGCAGCGAGTTGAAATTGCCGCTGGCACTGTCGTTGAACACCGCGCTCGACGCGTTCTGGAACACGATCGAATACGGACGGCCCGAGCTGGCACGGAAGACGAAGCCGAAGCTGGTGTCGTAATCGCCGAAGAACGCTTCACGGAAGTTGAGCGCCGCCGTGATGTTGTGACGGTTCTCGAATTCGCCCGTCGCCACGTCGACACGCTGCCGGTCGGCAGCGGCCACGATGTCGAAGCTCGACGTCGCGGTGGAGCTGTTCGAATAGCGGTTGTTCTGCGCATCGGTGTAGGCATAGCCGATGTTGAAGTTGACGCCGCCACCATCGGTGAACAGGCCGCGGTTCCAACGCTTGCTCAGCACGACCGACGCGATCTTGCTTTCGAAATCCTCGCCATTGGTCAGCTGGATTTCATCGTCGCGGCTGGTGTTGAAGCAGGCGGCAGTGACGTTGGCATATTGCGGCGGACGGCCACCCTGATTGAGGAGAGTGGCGTTACACCCGTTCGCGGTGGGATCGATCGCACGGTAGATCGGACGCCCGTCCACACTGAAGCCGTTCACGCCGAAACGCGTGTCGACGACCTGCGACAGATCGACGAAATCGACCGGGTTTTGGAACCGGCTGTAGATGAAGTCGAGGTTCAGGCGCCAGTCGGCGAAGAAACCGCCCTGGGTGCCGAACTCGGTCGAGAGACCGAGATTGGCGCGCCATACGGTCGGCTGCTTGAAGTTCGGATCGGTCGACTGCGTATCGGCGAGGCCGCGAGCGGACTGGGCCGCCGCATTGCTGACGACGCAGCCGGGGACGCCGGTGAAGGTGTTGCCGTTGGTCACGTCGGCACGGGTGCCGACGAAGCAGCCGTCCCGTCCGGTCTGGCCGAAGCCGACCGCGAAGCCGTTGTTCGAGAACGCGTTCGAGAAATACACCGCCGGATCGCCACCGGTGAACCGGCCGACGCCGCCCTTGATCTGGGTGTTGCGGATGAACCCGTCATTATAGACGTCATAGGTCAGGCCGAGGCGCGGCAGGACGACCGGGTCGATCTTGCCGAAGCCGTTGGCGTTCGTGAACCCATAGCGGTTGAAGAAGGCAGGGTTCGCATCCGGAGCATCGCCCGACAGCCATTCGACGCGCACGCCGGCGACGATGCCAAGCTGTTCGGTCGCCTGCCATTCGTCCTGCGCATACATCGTCCAAGTGCGGCGCTTCCAGTTCGCGGCGGCATCGTTGATGTCGCCGGTCGCGGTGAAGTTGCCATAGGCGCCAGCCGCCTGACCCGCATTGATGGCGTCGCCATCGGGGAAGGTGTTGGTGCCGCCCGACAGGATGCCGTTCGCGAAATCGTCGAGATTGTTGAAGGTCAGCGTCCCGGTCGAGTTCTGCGCGAACAGGTTGAACACGTCGAGTTCGTTGAACTCGCCACCGATCGTGATCGTGTGCGCATCGGCGTTGATGCGGGCGAGCGCCTTCAGCTGGGTGACGGTGGTCTTGAGGTCGTTCGAGGTGCGCGAGAAACCCGGCCCGGCTACGATCGAGCCGTTATTGCCGTTATTGTTCACGCCGACCACGAAGCGCGGCATCGGCGCATCGCTCTGTGCCTCGCCGCCACCGACGGGGCCCTGGACGTCCTGCACTTCGGCGCGGCTGGCGCGGATTTCCGTGGTGAAGGTGTCCGACCAGTCGGAATAGAGGCGCAGCGAGTAATAGTCGCTCGTCGTGCCTTCTTCCTCGAAGCTGTTGAGGCCGGTGAAGATGCGATTGTTGAGCGAGAAATCGTCTTCCTCGACGTTAATTTCCTCAAGCCGCTGATAGGTGGCTTCGAGACGCTGGTTCTCGGTGATGTAGGCGTCGATGCGGCCGAAATAGCGCTTGCTGTTCTCGGCGAGCGAGGTCGCCTGACCGCCGCTGTCGAAACCGTAGACGCTGCTCAGGATGTTCGAGAAGCGGTCGAACTGCGCCTGGGTAACGAAGTCGACTTCGTTGGCATAGCCCTGGCCCGGAAGGCCGGTCAGCTGGCTGTCGCCGAGATCGGTTTCTTCGTAGCCCAGGAAGAAGAACAGACGATCGGGAACGATCGGACCGCCGAGCGTGGCGCCCCAGCGCTTCTCTTCATAGGGCGCACCGGCGAAATTGGTGCCTTCGATGCTGTCGCCCTGGAGGCTGTCATCGGCATAGGTGAAGAAGGCCGAGCCGTGGAAATCGTTCTGGCCCGACTTGGTGACGACGTTGATCGCACAGCCCGTGAACTGGCCGTACTGCACGTCGAACGGCGCGAATTCGACCGAGGTTTCGCGGATCGCGTCATAGGGGAGCGGCAGGGAGTTGCGGCTGGCGAAGGGCGTGCCGTTCAGGCCGAAAAGGTCCGACTGCGCGATACCGTCGACGGTGAAGGCGTTGGTGCGGTCGTTGCCGCCGAGGCAGGACACGCGATCGACTTCGTTCGAACGGTCGAGGCTGACGCGCGGGTCGATGCGGATGATGTCGCGGATGTCGCGGCTGATCGACGGGAAGGCTTCGAGCGTCTCTTCGCCGAAGGACTGGCCCGGACCGATGGCGCGCTGGCTGAGCTGGACGCGCGCGCCGGTGACGACGATCACGTTTTCCGCATCCGCGGTGGCGGCGCTGGACAACGAGAAGGTCAGCTGGGCGTTGCCCTGCAGGTTGATGAAGACGTCTTCGACCGACTGGCCTTCATAGCCGGGCGCGGTCGCCGTGACGGTGTAGGGGCCGCCGGTGACGAGGCTGTCGACGCGGAAAGAGCCGTCTTCGCCAGCGGTCAGCGTGCGGCTGGTGCCGGTGCGGGTGTCGGTAACGACGACCTGCGCGGCCGAGAGCGGGGTTCCGGCCTCGTCGGTGACGAAGCCCTGCACACCGGACGTGATCTGCTGCGCGGCGGCGGGCGTGGCGACCAGGGCGGCGCCGGCGGTGAGGCTGACGACGGATGCGGCCAGCAGGTATTTCATCTTCATGTGAGAAAGCCCCTCAGCTTGAAAGCGAAGAAAATTCGGATCGGAAACGGGTCGAGTGCGTTGTTGCGAATCCCCCGCTAGGCGGGGTTCGTGACGCTCAAGCTATCGTTTTATGACAGCGTGATTACAAGATAGGGCGCACCGTGACCCCATCGCAGCATTCATGCTAAGCGCCTGAATATCAGCGCTTATTATGTGTGCCAAAATCGCAACAGGATAAGATTTTTACAAGCGCGGGCGCAATTGCCCCTCGGACATGCTGCGATGCAATAAATCAGGCCAGATTGATCTCGCGCAGGCGCTGCATCAGGAAATCATGGCTCGAAATCGGTTCGGGAACGGACTCCCTGGCGTTTTCATCGACGCAGGACGGCAAGGTCTCGATCACATAGTCGGGCCGGAAATGCAGGAAGAAGGGCATGGAATAGCGCGCCCGATAGGCCGCCTCCCCGCTCGGATTGACAACGCGGTGGGTGGTCGAACGCAGGCGCCCATTGGTGAGCCGGTCGAGCATGTCGCCGATATTGACGACCAGCGCGCCTTCCGGCGGAGCGACCGCCAGCCATTCGCCCTCTGTGGTCAGCAGTTCGAGACCCGCTTCCTCCGCGCCGAGCAGCAGCGTGATGGTGTTGATGTCGCCATGCGCGGCGGCCCGGATTGCGCCTTCCGCTTCCTTGCCCTCCAGCGGGGGATAGCGCAGCAGGCGCATCACCGAATTGCCGTCCTCCACCGTCGCGGCGAAGAAATCGCGCGGCAGGTCGAGGTGCAGCGCGATCGCCTCCAGGATGCGCGCACCTGCCGCCTCGAACGCGGCATAGAGGTCTGAAAAGGTCTCGCGAAAGCCCTCGACCTCGTCCGGCCAGACATTCGGCGCCATGAATTGCGACAGGGCGTGGCCTTCGGGCAATTCGCGCCCGACATGCCAGAATTCCTTGAGGTCGTGGACCTCGGCGTCCTTCGCCTTTTCCGTCCCGAAAGGCGTATAGCCGCGCGCGCCGCCGCCGCCTTCGATCTTGTACTGGCGCTTGGTCGCATCGGGCAGCGCGAAGAATTGCTTCGACAGCGCCTCCGCCCGCTCGATCAGGTCCTGCGGGATGCCGTGATCGCGCACCACGCCGAAACCGTATTCGGCGAAGGAGCGGCCCAGCTCGTCGGCGATTTCGTCGAGCGGGCGAGCAAGCGATACGGAAGCGATCTCGGACATGACGGCGACTCTAATAAGGGAGGAACAGGCCGGCGAGCGCGGCGCTCATCAGATTGGCGAGCGACCCGGCGGCCAGCGCGCGCAGGCCCAGGCGGGCGATCACCGGGCGCTGGTTCGGGGCCAGCCCGCCGGTCACCGCCATCTGGATCGCTATCGAGCTGAAATTGGCAAAGCCGCACAGCGCGAAGGTGACGATGGCGCGGCTGCGTTCGGTCAGCGTGCCCGCATCGATCGCGCCCAGTTCGATGAAGGCGACGAATTCGTTGAGGACGATCTTGGTCCCGAACAATCCGCCCGCGACCTGCGCCTGGCTCCATTCGGGGATTCCGATCAGGAACATGACGGGGGCGAACACCCAGCCGAGCACCATCTGGAACGAGAGCGCTTCATAGCCGAACCAGCCGCCGACCACGCCGAGCAGTCCATTGGCGAGCGCCACGAGCGCCACGAAGGCCAGCACCATCGCGCCGACGGCCACGGCCAGCTTGACGCCGGTCTGCGCGCCTTGCGCCGCCGCCTCGATCACATTCGCGGGGCGATGCCCTTCCTCGAAGGTTTCGGCGACCTCCACTTCGTGCGCCTTGTCGCCCTCGGTGATGGCGGCAGGGCCGTCACCGCTGATACGCGTGGCGGGAAGGACCAGCTCGCCTTCGGCTTCGGGCGACGGGTCGCCATCGTCGGGCATGATGATCTTCGCCATAAGGATGCCGCCGGGTGCGGACATGAAGGCGGCGGCGAGCAGGAAGGGCAGATATTCGGGACCGAGCAACCCGGCATAGGCGGCCAGGATCGTGCCCGCGACGCCTGCCATCCCCACCGTCATCAGCGTGAACAACCGGCTGGGCGCCAGCGCGGCGAGATAGGGGCGGACCACCAGCGGGCTTTCCGACTGGCCGACGAAGATGTTCGCCGCCGCGCCCAGCGATTCGACCTTGGAGATACCCGTCACCCAGCCGATCGCCCCGCCCACCCAGCGCACGACCCGCTGCATGATACCGAGGTGATAGAGGATCGAAACCAACGCCGCGAAGAAGATGATGACCGGCAGTGCGGCCAGCGCGAAGGTGTTCGACAGCGGATTGTTCTCCGCCGCGCCGAACAGGAAGGCGGTGCCCTGATCGGCATAGGACAGCAGCGCCGCCACCCCGTCCGACATGGCGCGGATCACCGCGCGCCCGCCGCTCGTGGCGAGCACGAGGAACGCCATCAGCGCCTGCAGGGCGAAGGCGGCCGCCACCACGCGCAGTTTGATCCGGCGCTTGCCGGTCGAAAGCAGAAACGCGATGGCGAGGATCGCGACGATACCGAGCAGGCTGTAGATGATGGGCGGCATGTGGGCCTTTCGCGCCAATACTGGAATCGGGTAATTGCGGACGAAACCGTCCGCTCTCTTGCGCGCGGCGCCGCGTTAGTCAATTTCGCGACCAGAGAAGCACACATAAACGTAAGCCACGAACCGGAGTCCGCCCTGCCATGAGCGAGCCGCACAACATCGCCCGCGCCAATGCCGCGACCATGCCCGCCTCCATGCCATTGGGTCTGTTCGTCTATACTCTGCTCTATGGCGGGATGACGGTGCTGGCAGGCGTGCTGGCGTTCAAGCAGGTCCGGCTGTGGCCGACCGATCTGGCGGTCGAGGCAGGCATTTTCGCCTTTCTCCTGCTCGTCGCGATATCGAGCACGATCGCCCAGCTCTATGGTGAGAAACTCGCCAAGCGGCTGGTCTGGTTCGGCTTTCTGCCGCTCGCGATATCGGCGGGGCTGATCCTGCTGGTGCTGCAACTGCCTGCCGCGCCCGACATGGTCCAGTATCGCGGCGAGGACCTCGCCGCGTTCGAACGCGTGCTGACGCAAACCCCGCGCATCATGGCGGCGGGTCCGGCGGCCTACATCGTCTCGCTGCTGCTCAATGTGTGGATCTTCTCGCGCCTGCGCGGAGAAGGCGAAGGCGGGACCGTGGCCCTGATGATCCGTGGCGCGATCGCGTCGGCGCTCAGCCAGACGATCGATTCGGTGATCTTCGTGACGCTCGCCTTTTATGGCCAGTTCGACATCACGCCGCTGCTGATCGGACAGGTGATCGCGAAGGTCACGCTCAGCGTGGTGCTGGTGCCGTTCCTCATCACCGGCGGCGTGGCGCTCGCGCGGTGGCTGGATGCGCGCAAAGCCTGACGCGGCGGCTCAGGCCGTGCGAATATTCTCGATCAGGCGTTCGTCGATCCTGTCTCCGTGAAGGACGGAGACGTCGCCGGTGGTCTCCAGCACGACGGCCCTGACCTTGCTTAGTTCGAGCGCATTGGCTTCTCGCAGCTTGGCGATCACGTCGCTTTTCGCGACCCGAGTTTCCTCCAGCGCGTCTTCGCAGAACTCGCCGTCCCGCATCAGGAAGATGGGCGCGTTCTGCATCGCCGTTTCCACCGTGTCCGAACTCTGCCGCAATTGCGCAGTGCTCCATTGGACGAAGAACAGGGCGGCCTGCGCGGCGAGCGACTGACCGAACACCTCCCAGGTGTCCGCCCCTGCGGCCGTTGCCAGCAGCGATCCCAAGGCGATCGTCATGATGAAGTCGAAATTCGTCATCTTGGACAGCGATCGCAGCCCGTTCAGGCGGATGAGGACCACCACCCAGAATATGCCGATGGCAGCGAGGATGAAGCCGCGCGCGACCAGATCGAGAAGCGTGTTTTCGAAGAACATGCCCGCTCAACGTTCGGGGGCCGGGAATGTCCCCGAATTATCATTTGTGGCTATATCAGGCCGAACAGCTCGCCCCGCCCAGCACGCAGAAGCGGGCGCAATGGGGGTGGTTGAGCGAAACCTCGCGCGAGGCTTCCTTCAGATCCCCGCCCATGTCGAAACCCGAATCGTAGGGAATCAGCGTACAGGCTGCGACGCGCGGCGCGGCTTCGCCCTTGCGGTGGACGACCATGCGGCTGGTCGCGCACATCACGTCGCTGGGCGACTTGTCGAGGATCGACCAGCAGGCGGTGGTGATCTCGGCGATGTCCTTGCTCTCGTCCATTTCGGGGAACAGCACGAGGCGCATCGGGTCCTGCGCGGCGACATCGATTCCTTCGCGGTCGAACAGGGCGGCGTAATGCTGGCGCGCTTCCGCCTCGCCCTCGCCCGGCAGCAGGCGTCCGGCTACCGCGAGCGAAAAGCCCTCGCGCGACAGCCAGCGTAGCCCCTCCATCGCCGCGTCCCAGCTGCGCGGTCCGCGTTCGGCCTCGTGGACGGTCTGCGTATGATGATCGAGGCTGACGCGCAGCGTCAGGCGGTCCCCATGCCTTTTGCGCAGCGCGACCAGCGCCGCCTCGCGCCGCCGCATCGGCTTCATCGCATTCGTCAGAACGAGCGCGTCGAACCCCCGATCGAGCGTGTCCTCCAGCATGGCGAGCATATCCGGGTTCATGAACGGCTCGCCCCCGGTGAAGCCGATCTCGCGCGTCTTCATCCCCTCGCTTTCGATCTCGTCGAGGAAACGCGCGACATGTTTCGCCGCGATATAGACCAGCGCGTCGTTGGTCGGGCTGCTTTCGATATAGCAGCTGGCGCAGGCGAGATTGCACAGGGTTCCGGTGTTGAACCACAGCGTGTCGAGCCGGGTCAGCGGAACATGGGCGCGCGGCTCGCCTTTGGCCGTGATTTCGGGATCGGAAAACTTCTCGACCGGCAGCGCCGCCGCCTCGATCGCGAAGGGCGACGGGCCGGTGGGCGCGGCGCGGGATTTGGTGCGGGTGTTCATGCGAATATCCGTCTCACTCTGGCGACAAGGGCCGCATATTTCTTCGGCAGCGAACCGAACACGGTCGGTTCCCACGCGCTGAAGGCGGCGGCTTTCAGGATCTCGCTGCGGGTCGGATAGGCGATGATGGCACTCCCCAGCGCGAACGTGCTGGTCTTGCCGGTGATCGTCTGGGCGAGCGGAAGCAGCAATTCGCCCGCATTCACGCCCACCGCGCTGGCGCCGAGCACTTTCTTGCCCTTCATCACGAGCTTGAGATGGCCCCGCGACGCGCCTTCTGCGACGGCGCGTTCGTTCTCGGAAAATTCCTCGCGCACCACCGTGATCGCATCGCCGTGCTTTTCGCGCGCGTCGCTTTCGGTCATGCCGATCTGCGCGATTTCGGGATCGGTATACGTGCACCAGGGCAGCGCGGTATAATCCACCTTGGTCGGGAGGCCGGTCACGATCTCTAGAGCCACGTTGGAGCCTTCATAGCCCGCGACATGGGTGAGCCTGATCCCGTCGCGGCAATCGCCGATGGCGTAGATCGAGCGAACGCTGGTGCGTCGCCGCTTGTCGACCGCGAAACCGTTCCTGCCGAGTTCGAGACCAAGCTCTTCCGCTCCGAAACCCTCGACCCGTGCGGTGCGCCCGGTCGCGATCAGGAGGTGTGTGCCCTCGACCGCCTCCGCGCCCTCGACCTCCAGACGGATCGATCCGGTCGTGCCCGACACGGCTTTCGCCTCACCATGGACGAAGCGAACGCCCTCTTCGCGCAGCGCCTCCACCGCCACTGCGACGCTGTCGGGATCGTCGCGGCCCATGATCGCGTCGGGCTCGATCACCGTCACTTCGCTGCCGAGGCGGCGAAAGGCCTGGGCCATCTCCATCCCGATATTGCCGCCCCCGACGACAAGGAGGTGATCGGGACGCGCGTCGATCTCGAAAATCGTCTCGTTGGTGAGGTAGGGCACCCCGTCGATCCCCGCGATCGGCGGTACGAAAGGGTGCGAGCCGGTCGCGAGGACGATGCGCGGCGCTTTCAGCGTCCGTCTCGCGACCTCGACCGAGTGCCTGCCCATCAGCCGCGCATGGCCCAAAATGACCTCGCAGCCCATTGCCTCGAACGTCTCGACCGAATCGTGATGCTCGATATCCGCGATCGCGCGGCGGACCTGGCCCATCACGCCATTCCAGTCGATTTCGGGCGGCGCGATCCTGACGCCCATGCTCTCGCCCGTGCGCGCCACGGCGGCGCGCTTGGCGGCGGCGAGCAGGGCCTTCGACGGGACGCAGCCATTGTTGAGGCATTCGCCGCCCATCTTGTGCCCTTCGATCAGGGCCACCTTCAATCCGAACAGCGCGCAGCCGCCCGCCGCGGTCAGCCCACCGGCCCCGCCGCCGATCACGATTACGTCATGGGTGAATTTCATCGCTTGTCGCCTACCCGATAAAGCTGCCAAAGCGAACCGGAACCCGCATACGCAATAAGGGCCGCACCCGATGAATCTCGAAAACTCGCAGGATTATTACGGCAAGGTCCTCGCCGGATCCTCCGATCTGAAGACCGATGCCTGCTGCACGATGGAGGCGCCGCCCGCCGAAATCCTCTCCGCTTTGCGCAATGTGCACGAGGAGGTGAAGGCACGCTATTACGGCTGCGGCCTCGTCGCGCCGCAGGCCATCGCGGGGTGCCACGTGCTGGATCTGGGCTCGGGCAGCGGGCAGGACGCTTATATCCTCGCGCAGCTGGTCGGTTCCGAAGGCTCGGTCACCGGCGTCGATGCCACGCCCGAACAGCTCGCCGTCGCGCGCGGGCACGAGGACTGGCACCGCCAGCGTTTCGGTTACGAAAAATCGAACGTACGCTTCCTCGAAGGCGATATCGAGAAACTGGGCGATCTCGACCTCGCGGAAGGGCAGTTCGACGTCATCGTCTCGAACTGCGTCATCAACCTCGTCGCGGACAAGCGCGCGGTGTTCGAAGCGGCGCATCGCCTGCTGAAGCCGGGCGGCGAACTCTATTTCAGCGACGTCTACAGCGAACGGCGCGTGCCCGAAAATTTGCGTGACGATCCGGTCCTGCACGGCGAATGCCTGTCGGGCGCGCTCTATTGGGGCGATTTCCTGGCGCTCGCCAAATCCTCAGGATTCCTCGACCCGCGCCTCGTCACCAGCCGCCCGCTCGGCATCGACGATAAGGCGGTGCAGGCCAAGCTCGACGGGATCGCCTTCCACTCGGCGACCTACCGCCTGTTCAAGCTCGAGGGGCTGGAAAGCCAGTGCGAGGATTACGGACAGGCCGTGCGCTATCGCGGGACGGTTCCGGGGCAGGAGCGCGTTTTCGAACTCGACGGCCATCATCATATCGAGGCGGGCCGGATGTTCCCGATCTGCGGCAATAGCTGGAAGATGCTCGCCGACACGCGCTTTGCCGAGCATTTCGATTTCTTCGGCGATTTCGCGACCCATTACGGCGTCTTCCCCGATTGCGGCGTCGCCGTGCCGTTCGGCGCGACCGGGTTCGCCTCCGACACGTCCGCACCCGCAGCCTGTTGCTGACCATCCTCGTCACCGGTGCCGCCGGCCTTTTGGGCGGCGAGGTCTGCGCGCGCCTTACGGCGGTGGGGCACCGGGTGACCGGGCTCGTCCACCGCAACCACGACATCCGCGCGAATGACGGGTCTCCGGTCGCGATCGAGACGATTCCCGGCGACGTGTCGCAAGAGCGCTTCGGCTGGAGCGAGGCGGACTACGCAAGGATCGCCGAGGCGCACGAGCTCCTGATCCACTGCGCCGCGACCGTCCGTTTCGACCTGACGGAGGAAGAGTACGAAGCCGTCAACGTCGCCGGCACGCGCCATGCGATTGCGCTGGCGCAAGCGGGCGGGATGCAGCTGCTGCACGTCTCCACCGCCTATGTCTGCGGCACGCGCGACGGACCGATCCGGGAGAGCGACCCGCTACCCGAAACGGGCTTTGCCAATGGCTATGAAGCGAGCAAGGCGGCGGGCGAGCGGCTGGTGCGCGCATCCGGCCTCGACTGGGCGATCGCCCGCCCTTCGATCGTGGTCGGCGCCTCCGACACCGGCACGATCCGCCAGTTCGACACCACCTACGCCGCCTTCAAGCTGATCGCCGAAGGGCGCGTACGGCACATGCCTGCGCGTCAGGGCGCGACCCTCGATTTCGTGCCGATCGACCATGTCGCGCGCGGGATCGTCGCCTTGGCCGGGCGGATGGACGCGGCAAGGGGCGGGACCTATCACCTCGTTTCCGGCCAGCCTCTTCCGGTCGAGAAATTCACCGGCTGCATCGGCGCCTATCCGCATTTCCACGAGCCCGAGCTTGTCCCGCCAGAGCGTTTCGAGCCCGCCATGCTGCCCGCGCTCGAACGGCGCCTGTTCCGCCGGGTGGCGGGGCTCTATGCCAGCTATTTCCAGCGCGATCCGCATTTCGACGACACCGACTTCCGCGCCATGACCGGCCTTCCCTGCCCCGAAACCGGCACTGCCTATGTCGGGCGCCTGATCGACTATTGCATCGCGGCAGGCTTCCTGGCCGAGCGATAAGCTTCAGCGTACATCGGGGTAATGCTTCGCCATCCGGTCGCGCAGGCCGAAGGCCCACAGCATCCCGACCTTGAAATAGATCCAGTTCGCCTTCCACGCGCCCCATTCGGCGATGCGCCGGTCGGATGTCTCGACCCAGCGAGGCACCAGCTTCACGCGACCCAGTTTCGCGAAACGGACGCACAGATCGGCTTCCTCCATCACCGTATCGCCCGGCGTGCACCCGCCGAGTGTCAGGAAATCAGCGCGGCGGAAGAACATCGCATGATCGCCGAACAGGAGGCGCACCCCACGCACGAACAGATGCGGGCGGGTGAGGAGCGGCGCGTACCATGTCTTCACGATGTTGTGCGCCGTGGTGACCCAGCGGGTCGTGTCCGGCCCGCAGATGCGCGGGGTAAAGCCCGCCAGCGCGACCCGCTCGTCCGCGAGCGTTCCTTCGATGACCGCGACCATATCCTCAGGCGGCAGCGTGTCGGCGTGCAGCACGCAGACCAGATCGCCGCGCGCTTCCGATACGCCCGCGTTGATCTGCCGCGCCCGCCCCCGCTCCGCCGTCATCACGCGCCAGCCCGCCGCCCCCGCGATCGCGACCGAATTGTCCCCGCTCCCGCCATCGACCATCAGGATGTCGGCGGGTGCTGGATCGAGCATGGCCAGCCTTTCGACCAGCACGGGCAAGGCCTTCGCCTCGTCCAGCACCGGGATCACCAGCGCGACGCTCATCCTTCCATGTCCGGGGCGAAATCCGGCCAGCGCGCGAGGTCTTCAGGCGTGTCGATATCGTCGAGTTCGGGGAGGATCGCCGGACCGATCCCGCGCGCGGCCAGCCGGGCCAGCGTCTCGGCGAAGACCGTGTCGGTGCTCCATGCCATATCCGCGAACAGGAACGGCATCGGGCGCGCGAGGCCGATCAGATAATAGCCTCCGTCGCTCGCCGGGCCGATCACGACCTCGCGCTCCGTAAGCTCGCGCGCAGCGACGCGGAACAGTTCGGGCGTCACACCCGGACAATCGCTCCCGATGATGATCGCGGGCGCAGGCACGCGAGCCATCCGCACACCGAGATCGCCCCCGCCCTGTTCGGCGACCGCGACATCGCCGCCGAAAAGCTGGCCGAACGCGGCCATCTCGCCCCCGGTGACACGCAGTGCGAACGGCACGCCGCTCGCCCGCACCTGCGCCACCGTATGATTGAGCAGCCGCGCATAGACCCGCGCCGCGCCTTCCTCACCCACAGCCGGGATCAACCGCGTCTTCGCCTGCCCCGGAACCGGCAGCCGGGCAAAGATCGATATCGTGGGAGACGCCATGGCCGCAGCGATAGCCGCGCCAGCCGTGCGGCGCAAAGGACAAGCGATGGGGAAAATGGTGAGCCCTGCTGGGTTCGAACCAGCGACCTACTGATTAAAAGTATTTCTTTTCAATAGGTTATATAACTTCACGCTATGTCATTTCGCGTCATGGATGTCAAGAATGCGTGTCTCCGACCTAGCCACTCCGAGGCGTATTGCTTCGCGTCCCATCGTGCAAAATCAGGCGCCCGATACCCCTATGGGACCCCGACGGAAGATCGTCGATTTTCCGGGTATCAGATTGTTGGGGAGCGAGCGGCAGATATCGAGCGGCCCTCATGTTCAATTGATAGTGCAGCACCGCCCGCATGTCAGGAACAATCGCCGGACGACGATAATGATGAGAAAAGCGGTAAACCGACCGGAGATGCATGATCGATAAAAGCCGGTTTTATAAATCACGAAATGGTGTATTTTTGATCGATAGAAAGGAATCCTATCGATCATGCGTTGGAACTGGCAACTGCCGGATTGGCCGAATTTCCAATATGACGCCGCTCCCATCCAATCTGCGGAAGCGCAGTTCCTCAAGGGCGCTGGCGTGGTCGTCGGCGCATTGCATCATCTGGACGGTGACGCCCGGCAGGGCTTCACGCTCGACCTGATCTCACAGGAGATGGTCGACAGCTCCGCAATCGAAGGCGAGGTGCTGGACCGCGCCAGTGTGCAATCTTCGCTGGCCAAGCAATTGGGCTTTGCCGCCGATCCTCGAAAGGCAAAGGCTGCGGAAGCCGGCGCGGCAGAGTTGATGGCGGACCTCTATCGCAGCTACGCCGAACCCCTAAACGATCAAAAGCTCTTTGATTGGCATCGCATGTTGATGAAGGGCGACCGCAATATTCAGGAAATCGGTGCCTACCGCACACATGCCGACGAGATGCAAATCGTGTCGGGCGCTCTCCATGCCCCGCGCGTTCATTTCGAAGCGCCGCCGTCAGCAACTGTGCCTGCCGAGATGCGCCGCTTTCTGGATTGGTTCAACGACAGTGCTCCCAGCGCTGCTGTGCCGATGTCCGCTATCCTTAGGGCCGCCATCGCGCATCTATGGTTTGAAACCATCCATCCATTCGAGGACGGCAATGGCCGTATCGGCCGTGCGATCGCTGAGAAAGCTTTAGCGCAGAGCCTTGAGGCCCCTACGCTCACCGCACTTGCCGAAACGATCAAACGGCATCGCAAGGCCTATTACGCCGAACTCCATCGGGCGAGCCAGACCAATCATATCGATGACTGGCTGACGTGGTTCGCGGATATCGTGTTGGAAGCACAGAAGCGGACCATCCGGAAAATCCGCTTTCTCATCGAGAAGGCCAAGCTGCTCGAAAGGATGAAAGAGCAGATCAATCCACGGCAAGAGAAGGCGCTGTTGCGAATGTTCGCCGAAGGCCCGGACGGTTTTCAAGGGGGGCTGAGTGCAGGCAATTACCAGACCATCACAGGGGCGGCTTCCGCCACTGCGACACGCGACCTGGCCGAGTTGGTGGAGCTGGGCGCGCTCTCGCGTCAGGGCGAACGCCGATACGCACGATATTATCTAGCCGTCGAATACGGCGACTAGGCGACACGTAATTACGTGAGACCGAAAACCTAGAATCAGTGTCGCGGCACCTGGTCCGAATATTGACGCCAGCCCTCTATCCAAACGACCCCCGGGTGCAGGGGGCATCGTCAGATCGCTTCAGGTTGCACTTTCCCGATGCAGGTTCTCCATGAGCCGGGATTTCCTTTGAGATTGGCCGAAAACCGTGATTATTGAAGTGTCATTCGAAAGGATGACACATGCAAAAGGCACTCACCGACAAGACAATCGAGGCACTGAAGCCGGAGCCGAAACGCTACGAGGTTCATGACCTGCGTTGTCCGGGATTGTCACTGCGGGTCATGCCGAGCGGTCGCAAGACGTTCAATATCAAGTTCCGCTATGGCGTGACGCAGAAGCGCATGAAGCTGGGCGTCTATCCGCGCCTGTCGCTGGCCACGGCGCGCGAGAAGGCCAATGCGCTGTTGCAGCAGGTCGATGAGGGCGTTGACCCGACGAAGCGGCGGCGCACGACCGACATGCGGGTCGAGAATGTCTGCCGCGAATTCATCCGCCTGCATGCCCAGCCACGCAACAAAAGTTGGCGCGAGGCCGAGCGCATCCTGGAACGCGAATTCATCTCGCAATACGCGCAGTGCGACATCCGCGAGATCAAGCGTTGGCACGTGCTGGAGATCATGGATGCGGCCCAGGCAAGGAGAGCCTACTATCAAGCAAACCGCATCCTGTCTCACGTCCGCAAGCTGTTCAATTGGTGTGTCGAACGAGGAATTCTCGAAGCCAGCCCAATCGTTGGGTTGAAGCCACCAACTCCCGAGAAATCGCGCGAACGGTTCCTTACCGATGATGAGATCAAGCGGGTACTTCGGGCGTGCCGCAACGAGGTCTATCCCTTTCGTCAGATCGTGCCGATGCTGCTGGCGACAGCACAGCGCCGGGGCGAACTGACCGAAATGCGCTGGAGCGAGGTCGATCTGGAAGAAAAGGTCTGGGTGATACCTGCGGAGCGCGCCAAGAACGGCAAGGAGCATTATGTGCCGCTTAGTGAATTTGCGATCGGTCTGCTCAATGAGGTGCCGCGCTTCCTCGACTGCGATTATGTTTTTACAACCACGCGCCGTTCACCTGTCAGCGGCTATTCGAAGTGGCTACGGCGGCTCTCGGCAGAATCAGAAACCTCGGGCTGGCGCTATCATGACCTCCGCCGCACTGCTGCAACCAACTTAGCGAAGCTGAAGGTATCCCAGCCAGTGACGGAAAAGATATTGAATCACATTAGTGGCGTCGTGTCTGGAATTGCGTTGGTTTATAACCGCTACGACTTCGCAGATGAGACGCGTGATGCGTTGGAGAAGTGGGGCCAACGGCTCACCGAACTGACAGCGGATGCCGTCGCGGATTGACACGCAATTCGATTAAAAGTCCATTGGGCGTCCATACGCGTAATGGGGGATCGAATGGAGCAACTCGCGCATTTCGACGATGTATGGCTCGAAGAATTTCGCAACAAATCGAAGCTTCCAAACGATGTGGCGTTGATCGACCTTCAGAACGAACTGCGCAAAATCGGTCGGCATTATCGCCGCATTATCGAAACGACCCCTTGCGATCTTAAGGGCAGCCCTTTCAACAAGACTCTCACCCAACGTGGCGACTGGCTGCAGAGGGAGGTGATCCGTCCGACCGAAAAATTACTGGCGGCGCTTGCCTCCGAAAATCGCGCTCATTTCTCGACATGGCCCTATGAGGAACGTTTCGACGATATGCCGGATTACGATCGCCTCGCTGATCAGCTTCGGGTGCTTCTCGAATCGTCGACTGAGCTACTGAGCATGGTCCGCAGCGAACAGGTTGGCGATGCCGCCACAAATCAGGAACTGCGTTTCTATATTTTCAAGGATATCTTTGCGGCTGTGCGCAAGCATTTGCCGAAGTTCGTCCCAAAGCAGGGCTCTTACGATCTGGTCGAAAATGAAAAAACCAAGCGCTTCGTTGGCCCTTTCCCCGACGCGATCCGCCACATCTATCAGCATATAACAGGCCGAGACGAACAGCTTGTCCGCTTGATCCGCATGGTGGTCAAAGACCCGAACTGGGATCTTTGAACATTCCACTGAATTTTGCAGGCGTAGTGTTCATTCGCCTCTGTAGAATCTCTTCGCCGCATGGTCCTAATAATTCGCCGTCATTGAGCGCGAAGAAAGGATCAAATCATGACGGCATTGAATACAAACAAGCTTTTGCTGGTGCGGGAAGACCTGCCGCGCCTTGGCATAAACCTGTCACCATCAACGTTGCTGCGGCTGGAAGCAGACGGGAAATTCCCGAAGCGTGTCCGCATCGGCGAACGCTCGGTTGCCTGGCTGGCGTCTGAAATCCATGCACATATCGAAGCGCTTGCCGCCAAACGGGAGGCGGCGTGATGCACGTACCACCAAGTTTGGCGCCGCTCACTATGACGCCTGAGCATCGGGCGCGCGGAAGGGCCACGGTCGGCTTCCTTACGCTCGGCGGATCGTGGGCTGGAAGGTCAGCACCTCGGCGACGGCGGGCTTCGTGCTGGATGCCCTGGAGCAGGCGATCCAGCACGCAGACCAAGTGCCGAGGACGGGCTGATCCATCACAGTGACAGGGGAACCCAATACCTCGCCATGAACTACACCCAGCGCCTGGCAGAGGCCAACCTCGTCCCGTCAGTCGGCAGCGTCGGCGACAGCTATGACAATGCCTTGGCCGAGACGATCAACGGTCTCTACAAAGCAGAAGTCATCTGGCGGCAGCGATCCTGGCCGAGCGTATCGGCTGTCGAAATGGCAACCCTGCGCTGGGTCGATTGGTTCAACAACCAGCGCCTGTTCGGCCCCATCGGGCATATCCCGCCCGCCGAGGCCGAAGCCAATTACTATGCAGCCAAAGAGAACCTCGATATGGTCGCATGACTCAAATGAAACCGCCTCCGGAAAACCCGGGACGCTTCACCAGCACCGTGCAGGCACGGCGCTGGCTCACCTCGAAGACCTCCTGGAGATGAGCCACCGCCTGCCGTCTGGCACCGGGCGCTAGAATTTTTTTGCGCTGATCTCTTGAGCATGGCGTTGTCCAGCATCGAATCCGCCAGCAGCTTCTTTAGCCGCGCGTTCTCCTGCTCCAGCTGGCGCAGCCGCCGGGCATCGGACACCTCCAGACCGCCGTACTTGGACTTCCACTTGTAGAAGGTTGCAGAGCTTATCCCGTGACGGCGGCACACATCCGCCGTCGCCATGCCCGCCTCCTGCTCCTTCAAAACAGCAATGATCTGCTCCTCGCTGAACCTGCTCCGCTTCATCTCGTCCGTCTCCTTGTTAGGGCCGGACTCTACTTATCAATGGAGGAAATCTAGGGGCTCAGACCAACATCTCCGCCGCGACGATGAAAATCTTACACCATCACATGATGGGACTGATCGCCTAAAACGCCTTATCCAGACTAAGGCTGAGTGTTGGGGGGCGATCATTAATCTGCGTATATCGTATGTTTCCACTTGAGAATGTACTTGTTGGACGTCCGATTAGGCGCAATCCAGATACCCCAAAACCTAACGTTAAGGTCTCCGTGATCTTTCGCTTCCAATCAAATCCGACAGAGAATGATGGAGAGATTTGGAGCAAGCCGTTGTCCTGCCCAGCGGAGAACTTGCCAGACATGGAGAAGTTTTCGATATCGATGCCGTCCAAGTTCGATCGCTTGTAGAGTAACGAGCCTGAAAACGAAAACCTTGACGAACCTGATCGCCGAGCCGCTTCGTTGAAGCCGCCGATAAAGTCACCCGATCTGGAAAATATGCTGTTGAAATCGTAGGAAAACGCCCGATTCAACGATCCCGACATTGATACGCTGATGCCTGTAGTTGCGTAGTTATCAGAATTGGCAATGCGGAATGCCACAAAGTTGTCCTCGAATGAAGGCACGAGAACGTAGGGATTCTTTCTGTATCTCTGAAAAATCAAAAGATTGACTTTCTGTTTGGCAATTTGGGTTTCCACTTCGAACTGGGCCGACCATTCGGTCTGCAACAAGAGATTCGGGTTCCCGACAGATGACGTAAAAAAGTCGGAATATCGCTGCGCTGGGAACAAGTCATTTGCCGACGGCCAGAAGGCCTTTCGTGTTAAGCTGAGCCGCATGACTTCTAACTTCGACGGCCGGTAGGTGAGATGCAGGCTTGGGAAGAGGCCATCGAAAACGCTGCGATCCGATTGTGCATCCTGCCTTTCGAACCGCCTCTCTTCCCAGCGCATTCCAAGCTGAAGGTTGAATTTCTCGATTTTTGCCTGGAACTGGGTGTAGGCTGCGTTACTCACCCAATTTCCGCCGAATAAGGCTGATTCTTCGAACCAATCATCGGCAAGGAAATCTTGTAGCTGCCTTTCACGCACACGCGTAGTCTCGCGCTTGAGGCCGAAGTCGAGGCGTTTGCCGCCGCCAATTGATGTCTGGTTATCGATCGAGACCGATGAGATTTTGGTGGAATTTTCGACTGCCAGCATCGAGTTTCCGGTGCCAAACGATATCAGATGAGAAGCAGTGTCGTTGACCGACAATAGTCCGGAGATAGTGAACTCGCTAATATCGCCGACATTTATCCGAAGGTTGCTATTAAGTGATGCGAACGTATATTGAGAATCACCCTGTTCGCGCCTTGACTCGGCTTCAACCGGAGCCACTATCACCGCACTCTTCTGGTTAACGGTATGTCCGAGACTTGCCAAGGTGCTGAGGTCGACGCTGTCCGAAAACTTCGCATTCACGTCCATCGTTAGCGAAGCGGATGTACCGGAGACCCGGGACTCACTACGCTCCGATCTGACTTCACCCAGTTCTGGCAGGAACACTCTGTTTTGGACGACAGACTTATCCCGCATCCGGGTTACGGACGGCAGGATCGTTATCGGGAGGCGAGCTGCTCCGAAGGCTGCATTGCCGCTCGCCCGCATGGTTCCGGTAGAATCAATCCCCGCACTTATCGTGTATGAACCGGCGCCCCTGTCCTTAAGTATTATGTTGATGATACCGGCGTTGTTGCCCGCCGATTCTCGAGCCGACGGGTTTGCCGTAACTTCCACTTTGGCGATCGCCCCTCCACGGAGAGCTTCGAGGATTGCGGATGGGTCCGACACGTCCTTGCCATTTACGCGAAGAACCACTCCTCCGCGCCCGAGCAGAGTGACTCTTCCGTCATCAGAAACCTCAACAAATGGTACTCGCGATAGGACTTCTCGCGCCGAGGAGGCTTGAGAACGCAGATCACCGGGCACTGTGTAGGTAACTGTAGCCAAATCGCGCTCTCGATGACCTTCGACCACGATAAGGGGAGGGTCGGTCTCGCCAGCCTGTTCGACCTCGCCATCCTTTGGGCCCACTGATGCGATGGGCGGCGCGGATTGATCTTGAGCGCTCTGCGCGGAAGCTTGCTCGGCAAACGCGAGTACAAGCACCCCGAACAGGGTGGGCCAGAGAGCATAGGGTCTTCGATAAAGGTGCGCCGCCACCAGATCTGGCGCACGATCCAGCCGCCCAGGCACTTTTTTCGCTATGCCCAAATTGTCTTGCAGAGAGAAAATGACCGAAACTCCACGATTCCGCGATTCTACAATTAGGACCCTGAATGACCAGATCTGCTTGCCAACAGGTTAGGCGCGATTCTCCCTGCGCTCAAAAAAAATTTGTATGTACTGAAAAAGTGTATAACCGTAGCACGGCAATTCGGAGTCGACGCTATGGTTGGTGCGCTTGTTCGTGATTCGAAAGAAGTCGACAGTGTATCCGCAATACCGCGGGTTGTTGCCGAAGCATGCAACCCTCAAGTCCAAGATCTGATCATCCTTCCGACTGAGAAGTGTAACTTCAGATGCACGTATTGCTATGAAGACTTTGCCGTCGGCAAGATGAGTGAAGCTGTGCAGCGGGCGGTCGAGCAGTTTATGTCGAACCGGATACCCGATCTGGCCCAGCTGTCGATCAAATGGTTTGGCGGGGAGCCTTTGGTTGCGAAGGCTGTTGTGCTGCGTCTTTCAGCGCACGCCAAGTCACTTTGCGACCAACATGGTGTGGGTCTGAGCGGCGGCCTTACGACCAATGCGTGGTTGCTCGACTATGCGACCTTCAGCGAGCTGGTCAGCTACGACCAGAGATTTTTCCAGATTACCCTGGATGGTTGGAAAGACGTGCATGACACCTTTCGTCGCCGTGCCAATGGCCGAGGTACTTTCGACAGGATATGGGAGAACTTGTTAGCGACCCGCGAGAGCGATGATCAGTTTGAGATTCAGCTTCGTGTGCATATCCGGCGCGGCGATCAAGGAAGTATCGAAGAGCTTCTTCAGCACATTGCCGCCGAATTTGGCAACGACCCCCGGTACTCCATCGATTTCGAGCATATCCGCAACCTGGGTGGCGAAGGCGGAAAAACCGTCGCCAACCCCCTGTCGCTTGATGAACTCAAAGCAATCGAGCGAGACTTGCGCGCATTCTATGAGCGACAGATCGCTTCCTACCATCCAAGCATGGCTAGGTGTGCCGGCGGCATTCCAGATCCGTCTGTAGATACCGTTTGTCCCCCGTCAGCACCTATGGCACAGATTTGAGGTTGTGATTCAAGGAGGATTTGGGCTTCGTCGTAGTGACGAAGGAACGAAGATGAAGCCCAAATCCTCAAGGTCCAAATTGCCTGCCGAGCAGGTGGTCAAGGACATCCGCCGCAAGACCCGTCGGCATTTTTCATCGGAAGACAAGATCAGGATCGTGCTGGAAGGCCTGCGCGGCGATGACTCGATAGCTGAGTTGTGCCGCAAGGAAGGCATTGCCCAGAGCCTGTACTACACCTGGTCCAAGGAGTTCATGGAGGCCGGCAAACGCCGCCTGGCTGGCGACACCGCCCGTGCAGCGACTACGGACGAAGTCAGGGATCTGCGCCGTGAGGCCCGCGATCTGAAGGAATGCGTGGCCGACCTCATCCTGGAGAACCGCTTGCTCAAAAAAAGCATGATCGCGGATGGGGGAGACGACGCATGAGATACCCCGCATCCGAGAAGCTGGAGATCATCAGGATCGTTGAGCAATCGCATCTCCCGGCCAAGCGCACGTTGGACCAGCTCGGCGTCGCACGGCGCACCTTCTACCGCTGGTATGACCGTTACCTTGAAGGCGGGCCGGAGGCGCTGGCAGACAGGTCATCGACGCCGATCCGCGTGTGGAACAGGATCGCACCCGAGGTTCAGGATCAGATCGTCGAGATGGCGCTGGAGCAGACTGACCTCAGCCCAAGGGAACTGGCGGTGCGCTTCACTGACGAGAAGCGCTACTTCGTGTCGGAAGCCACCGTCTACCGGCTGCTCAAGGCCCACGATCTGATCACCAGTCCGGCCTATACTGTGATCAAGGCGGCAGAGGCGTTCCACACCCAGACCACGCGCCCCAACGAGATGTGGCAGACCGACTTTACCTACTTCAAGATCATCGGGTGGGGCTGGGTCTACCTCTCGACCGTGCTCGACGATTACTCGCGCTACATCATCGCCTGGAAGCTCTGCACCACCATGCGAGCCGAGGACGTCACCGACACGCTCGACATGGCTCTGGCAGCCTCAGGCTGCGACCATGCCAATGTGCTGCACAGACCACGTCTGCTGAGCGACAACGGTCCCAGCTACATCGCCGGGGAACTGGCCGAATACATCGAAGCGAACCGGATGAGCCATGTGCGCGGTGCACCCTTCCATCCGCAGACCCAGGGCAAGATCGAGAGATGGCATCAAACGCTAAAGAACCGCGTGCTGCTCGAAAACTACTTCCTGCCTGGCGACCTCGAACAGCAGATCGAGGCGTTCGTCGAGCATTACAACCACCAGCGCTATCACGAAAGCCTCGACAACGTGACGCCTGCCGATGCCTACTTCGGCAGGGCTGCCGCCATCATCAAACGACGAGAAAGGATCAAGCGAAAGACACTCGAACATCGGCGCTTGCAACACCGCAAGCTCGCCGCCTAAACATCAAACCCAGACGAGGCCCGCACTCCGCAATCCTACGCCGCGAGTTGTGCCAAATGTTTTGACGACGGACAGTAGCGATTACTCACCGGCCGGAGGTGTGGTCATTGTCGGATGTCATTCTCGACTTGGACGACATGACTGGACCACGTGCGGAGCTACTACGGTTAATTGACGGAACTTCGCCTGCGGGCATCTAGAGCAGATGAAAACCTGACTTATCTCTTTAGAACTCTTTCAGCATACGTCGAAGCGCGATCCGTGCGTCAGAGAGTTCGGCTTCGGCCCGGTCGATTTCTCGGTCCAAGTCGGCTTCATTCTGCTCTTTCAGCGAACGGAGCTCATCCGCGAATTCATCCAGTTTTTTAAGCATCTCTGCGATCCGCTCTTTCTTGATAGCGTCATTCACGATAGACCTCCTTCTTGTCGGTCGGACATACTAAGTTTCGCAACGTTTTGCCATCGATAGCTGTTTGCTAGGCGGTCCTGTCCCCTCAGCACCAATGGCACAGATTTGAGGTTGTGATTTAAGGAGGGTTGGGGTGACCGGCTACCCGCGTTCATGATCGGTGACGGGGAGACCGTCGGAGACCTTGAAGCCATCGACCGCGATCAGGGCCAATACACCGAGGAGTTCCACGTCGTGATGGTGGGTCGCACTGCCGCGCTTCCCCGACGAGTGGTGACGGTCGTCGACTTTTTCAGCGCACGCGCTCGGGTGGACTGAGAGGGCATCGTAACCGGGCAACCCGAATGCCGCCCTTGAAGTTCGCCGTCGAACATCCTGGTCGGGACAGCGTTCGCAGGGACAGTCCCAATGCCCGCGGCTCCCGGTCGATTCAGCCAAGCAGCTGTCTCTCGACTTCCACGGCGTTCCCGTTTCCTAAACGCCCGCAAGCGATTAGGGCAGGCCGAGCAAAGGCTCGCGCGATCGGAGGTCGGTGGTGGCAAGGGAACGGCGATACTTCGTAATCGAAAGCGAGTTCGACCCGGCTCCCGGCCGCTATGCTGCGGGACCGCACGACTGGTTTGAGATTCGAGCCGGCGGGGCTCCGAGGACCAAGAGCCTTGGTAGCGGACGGGCCGCCTTCCCACGTGACTCTGGGCGCCTTACTACCCGCGTCGAGACCATGACGGAGGCGCAGGCCGCAGACGTCGGTCGCGATGGGCGTGTCAGGGTCGTGGGCGAACCCATGCCTATGGCGCTGATCGACGGACGCCCGAGTTCGACGGAGGGAAGCACCCCGGAGAATGGCGGCGGTTCCTGGGGCATCGACGCCTGCGGAGCGTCCGCGACCGGGACGGACGGAACGGGCGTGAAGCTCGCCGTGATCGACTCGGGGATCGACTTGGCGCACCCGGCATTCGCCAGCGTGACGGATCGGATCGAGGTTCGGGACTTCACCGGCAGTGCCTCTGAAGGCCACGACGTGATGGGCCACGGCACGCACTGCGCGGGGACCATGTTCGGACAGGACGTGGACGGTCGTCGGATCGGCATCGCTCGCGAATTCGAGCGCGCCTTCGTCGCGAAGGTCTTCGGGGACGACGGTGCGAGCGACACCGCTTCTCTGTGGGACGCGATGATCTGGGCGCAGAGATCGGGCGCGAACGTGATCTCCATGTCTCTCGGCTTCGATGTGCCCGGGATGATCGAACGGCTCATGGACTGGTATGACCTGCCGCAGAAGGTCGCGGCATCGCAGGCTCTCGTTTCCTTCGCGAAGAACCTGCGCGCCTTCGACACGCAGATCGCAGCGATGGAGGCCCAAGCGGCGTTTGGCGGCGGCGCGCTCGTGTTCGCCGCCTCGGGCAACGAGAGCGAGCGCGATGTGGATCCCCGGCATGTCGTGTCGGCATCGCTTCCAGCTTCCGCGAAGGGCGTCATCCCGGTCGGTGCGTTCGGACCTCTTGATCGGGGTTACTGCGTGGCGGACTTCTCGAATACCGATCCGGCGTGTGTAGCTCCTGGCGTCGGCATCCTGTCGGCAGAGGCTGGCGGCACGGGGCTATTGGCGCTGGACGGGACGAGCATGGCCTGCCCCCACGCTGCGGGCGTGGCGGCGCTTTGGTGGCAGCGACTCCAGCAGAAGGACGGCGATGCGGATCCTGCCCGCGTCAGGGATGCTCTCTTCGGCGCAATGACCCAGGATGGACTAGTCGAACGCCGAAACGGTGCGGATTACGGTCGTGGCCGGATCATGGCACCGGTCGATGGTGAGGCGGCCGCTCGGGCGCGTTGACCGCACTTGATGGTTACCGAATGGAGGGAGCCGTGAACCCGGTCTTTGACCTGACGATTTTCCCCGCCGCGGAAGGGGACTGCCTCCTGCTCAGCTGGGGCGGGGACCGGGACACCCTGCATTATGCGTTGATCGACGGAGGACGCACAGGAACTTGGAAGCACCTAAAGCCCGCGCTCGGCCTGATCGCGTCGAATGGAAGACCGCTCGAGCTTCTTGTCCTCTCGCATATCGACGCCGACCATATCGACGGACTGAACCGGATGCTGGACGACGGATCTCCGATCGCCCCGAAGCGCGTCTGGTTCAACGGTTTCGACCAGCTTCGCAGGCTCGACCCTCCGACGGGCTTCTCTCCTTCGGGGTTCGCTGGCGCCGACCGGTATTCCATGAGTCTTGCGGATGCCGGGTGGCCCATCAATGCCGACTTCCGAGGCCTCCCGGTCATGCTCGAGACCTTTCCCGAGCGGTTCGAGATCGAAGGACTGTCGCTGAAGTTGTTGTCCCCCGACAGGCGGAAGCTGGCAGCGCTCAAAGCCGGGTGGGACAAGTGGCGTAATGGGCAGGATGACGCCGGGACCGGTCTGGCGCCCAGTGGTCAAGAGCCTGGTGGCTTCGCGCCTGCAGGAATACGGCCAATGCCCGAGGTCCTCGACGTCGATCGACTGTGCGGGCCAAGCCCGGTCGACGAGTCGGCGCCCAATGGCTCGAGCATCGCGATGATCGCGGAGTTCGGCGGCCGGCGCGTCCTCTTTGGCGCGGATGCGCATCCTGACCTCTTGGAGAAGGCCCTAGCTGCCGTCGCCGGCGATGAAGGGAAGGTGAAGCTCGATCTCTTCAAGCTCGCTCATCATGGCAGCCGCGCCAACCTGACTCGCGCAATCCTAGAGAGTCTGGACTGCTCGCGGTTTGCGATTTCCACGAATGGCTCGCGATTCGGTCATCCTGATCCCGAGGCCATTGCGCGCATCTTGAAATTCGGCGGAGAGCGGGATGGCGGGAAGACGCTCTACTTCAACTACGCGTCAGCGAGAACTCGTCCGTGGAACGACGAAGGTCTTCGCCAGAGATGGAACTTCGACTGCCGGTATCCGGAGAACGATGAGGAGCCACTCGTGGTTTCCATCTGACCTGACGAGGCGGATAGGTCGTTCGACGCGTTATATGGATGTCCAATGCGGCTCAGAGCCCAATTCCTGCATATGGGCGCTTGCCTTCGCGCTCGTGGAAAGAGCGGGTGAAGGAATAAGCGTTAAAATATGCAAATGTAAGGGTGTGCTAGCGTCTGTGAGGACCCGTTGGCATTGTCATAAAAGCCTACGCAATCGAGCGCGAGTCCGGTTGACCTAGGTCCGGCTGACCCTGTCACTCGGCGACAGAACGATAAGTCGCAAGTGATTTCTTCCGTAGGAGATCATTGAACCCGGCAGTTAGCGCGATTGGCCCCGGTCATTCGGAGAACTAAATTCACCGGCGCATCGAGAGGACGGAGCGGAACCGCAACGCCTTCGCATGTGCACTCGCTCGGATGCTCCTGGTTCCAAGCATGCGGGTGCGCAGCCTCGGCTCCTTCCGCTATTCGCGGGTCAGTCGGGGCTCAGTCCGATCAGACCGGTTGAAGTCTGTCGATTTGAACGCGGCAGAATCCGCCTTCAGGCCTTTCCACGACGCCCCTGGCGTCGCACCAAGCCTTCAGCGCGTTCGGTGCGATACCGGTCCTCAGCGACAGTTCCGCGCTGAAGACGCGCGTTTCGGCGAGTGCGAGAACCTCGGTCATAGGGCAGGCGAGTTTCTTGTAGGCCTGCTCAAAATTTAGCATTCTGTTCGATCGCAGCCTGGTCATCTGACTGAAGGTGGCGTTCAGGATCTCCATCGCGGCCTGCTGAGATGCAATGAGCGGCACATTGAAATCGCTTCTCGGCTCTCTCATCATCTTCGCGAGCATGCCGAGGTCCTTCCGACGGATCAGCAGGGAACGGGTCGTGGGTGCGGGATCGCCCTTCGCGCGGAGGCACGGAAGGTGCCCGTTGAGAATCGCGTCCATGATCTCGTCCCACGGCTTCAATCCGCCGCCGATGATGCGAGAGGCCGCTCCGATCGACAGCAGCTCCTCCGTCCCGTCCGACACGTCCAGGGATGCGAGTTCTGCGACGAGCCTCTCGACTGAGGCGGTCATGATCCTTGTCTGGGGTTCGAGCGCGTTCAGCCCGGGATTGCTGGGCCGGTCTAACCGGGCCGAACGGCCCATCTGCATTATCGCGTAGGTCGGCAGCAGGAGTCGCGTAGCGACCGTCTCGTTTCTCTCCGATGCTTCGCGTTGCTGGATGAAATCCTCGCAGAGCGCCCTGTCGAGCTTGGATGATCCCGCGTCGCCTACCATGTCCGGTGAACGCAGGAAGTCGCCCTTGCTCAGGAAGGCTCCCTGCTCAGCCGAGATGCCAGTGAGGCGGACCAGTTCGGTCTGTAGCATGACCGGAGGGCTGTCGGGTGCTACCGCTTCTCTGAGACCTTCGGCGATCACGGGTGCCCCCGAGATTACTAAATCTCTGACTTCGAGGTTGGGGTGATTGTTCGCCGCTGACTTGAGCCTCGACCATAGATGACGTTCGGACTTGCGGTTGTTGATGGCACGAGCTGCAAGCTTTTCGAGGCACGACGGCCATTCGAGGAGGGCTTCCGTGCCCTTTGTCGCTCGCGCTGCGATATCAACAGCACGACTGTCGCGGAACTTCGACATGTTCGCCCTTCTCCCCTGAGGTCGATCGATATCGGCAAGCAAGAAGACCAGATCGATGAGTGTTGGATTGTCGATGTCGCGAAGGTCGGGGTGGAGCATCGCACGCGCGGCCGCCACCTCTTCCTCGTCCGCGGAGAGTAACATTGAGAAGAGTCCGTATGACTCCCGCATTCGGTCAGGCAGCTCATTGCCTTCGGCCGGAATTGGGTCCTTGTCGTGCACGCAGTCTTCGCGGTCGCATTGTCCCACGGGCCGTGCTGCCGACCAGCGCAACTTGCCTTGGCATTCGGAGCAGCAGTCGACGAGTTCGTCAAAGCTTTCGGGGCAGTAGGGAAGCAGTCTCAAGAGCCAAGACTGACGATGATGATCAGAGTGCTGGAGTGACCTTGGCGAGATGCGACGGTAGCGCATCTCGATGTCTCGCAGTCGCATCGAGCGTTTCCCCCACTGGACGAGCTTTCCCGAATGGTCCTCGCCGATCGGGGCGCACGCCTTTTTCCTGATCTCCATCTCATCGATGCCCAGGATTCGGGAAAGTTCTTCCAGGCTGTGTGGCGTAGCCTGGAAGATCGCTTCCCCTTGGTGGAGAACGTCAATGCCGCACGCCATGAGGATGAGCCGGTTCGATCCGAGATAATGCTCCGCGCCTCGTCTCGAGATCAGGCCGATGAGGGATTCGTTCGAATACGCTTTGCCCGGCCAATGGAGTGGTTGGAGCTCGACACCGGGCGAAAGGGTTGCGCGCAGCACCATCTCAAACCGAGTGATAGTTGTTCGGGATGGCGAAGTTTTGGATGGCGTAATCGAGGTCCTGTTTTTCCACTGCCGTGGCGCAACGCAGGGTCGCATGTTCGAGAGCCTGCGCGACGATCCGGCACACGCGTCCGATATATCCTCCCGACCATTCCAGGAGCGTACGCTGTCCTTTCCCGGTCGAGAGTAAGCCAGTGTGCCGCACGAGGCTCAGTCGCAGCATCTCGGCTTCGAGACCCAGACAGAAGCCCTTGAATTCGCCGAGATCGCTTGCGGCGGTCAGGGGTTTGAGTTCGAGGGCGGAACCCGCCCTGTTCGCGAGGTGGATGTTGTCTTCGAACATGTCGCTAGAGGTCTCGTCCCCGACGAGCACGAGCGGGGTGATACCGGAATTGAGCAGGCTCTTGAGGAGGTTCGTCACATCCTTGCGATCCGTCCTCCTGCCCTTGAGTTCCTGGATCTCGTCGATGATGATCATCTCCACACCCGCTCTGGGAACGAATGCGCGCATGCGCTGGATGAGATCGGATGCGGTACCGATCTGCCAGTTGTCGTCGCCCAGCTGACGACAGATCTCCTGGCACAATGCCTTGGGGCTCGTGCAGCTGAGGAGCGACACATAGAGGATGAGATGGGGATTGTAGACACCGGTGCGCTGTGCGTGCTCGTCGATCCTACTGGTGCGGTAGTAAGGACTTCCGCGTGGATCTGTGTCGCGGAAGCGCCAGCGCCCATGTTGGCGATCGCTTTCTCGATCACGGAGACGACCTGCTCGGCAAGCTTGGGTTTTCTCTCCTGCTTGACGCGCGCGCCTCCGATCTTCTTGAGCTCGGGAAGGAGGCGCCAGGCCTTGGCCATGATTTGGAGGCGTCCCACGCTCACCCCGAGCTCATCGGCATGGCTGGCCACTTCCGCTGCGCTCGGTTGCTCGATCGCGCAGAATCTCTGCAGTATCTCACCGCGTTCCAGGATGGATGCCAGGCGCACGGGATCGACGCCTTCTTCGAAGGGGGACATGGATTTCTCCGATCAGATGGGTGGGTTGGGAAGGACGCGTGGAATCAGGACCGGCGAAGCCGGCCGATCTTCGGCATGCTCAGCTTCGACATGGACGTACGATGTGGGCGGTAGGAATGGGGGTGGATACGGCGATCGGACGCGCGTATCGTTGGATTCAGCGCCCCACGGATGGACCAGCGAGGGCTAGATCCTTGCGCTCAGGTCGTTTCGATCATGCGAAGCGAAGATCGTGCCGGGCAGCATCGCGAAGGGAGCGCGCAGGCTGCGTCTTTCGCATCGTCCAGGACATCGGCGTGGGGCTCAGACCGACGCGTTTTCCTCCCCCTCGCTTCGACGAATGCAACGCCTCGTCAAAGGATCACGACCTAGAAAGGGCAGAAGCTTCCGGTTCCGTCACGACCCAGGCATGTCGAATTATCGAAGGGTTGGCGATCAGGGCCGGACGTAATGTTTATTGGTCGGGGCGGACGTCAACTGTTCCCGTTGGTCGCCCACATCAAATTTTACGATTTGAGCGAATTCATTTCCGCAAAGATCGCTACGTCTGTCGCGTCACCATTCGCATGGGGGCGAATGTATGGTTCTAGGTGCGTCGAAGTATGATCGAGGGCTTGGATATACCCAGAAAGCATTACAGCGTTATCAGGACGGTATTGGAGCGAAGGCTGGGTGACCGCTACGGAGATGGAAAGAAATCCCCGCGTGACGTCGCAGGGGGTTGATTTGGGAGATAAGCAGTTGGCCAGTACGGTTTCCGTCAACGAGATAATCGATCGGGCTCGGTTCGGACGAACCCATTGGCTGATAATCGCTCTCACGGGGCTCTTGCTGATAGTGGATGGGTACGACGTGTTCGTCTACGGCGCGATCCTGCCAGCGCTGATGGAGGACTGGAGTCTGACGCCGACGCAAGCCGGGACCCTCGCGAGCTGGGCCCTGTTCGGCATGATGTTCGGCGCCATGATCTTCGGACCGCTCGGAGATCGGATCGGACGCAAGAAGTGCATCATCATCTGCTTCACGCTTTTCAGCTCAGCGTCCTTCTTCAATGGATTCGCCACCACCCCGTTCTCGTTCGGCGTCCTGCGTTTCATCGCAGGCCTCGGCTGTGGGGGCCTGATGCCGAACGCGGTTGCCCTGACGCGGGAGTACGCCCCCGCGCGCATCCGCAGCACGTTGGTCGCCCTGATGTTCAGCGGTTATGCGGTGGGAGGTATCGCGGCCGCGGGCCTCGGTATCTGGATGCTGCCGACTTTCGGATGGCAGTCGATGTTCTTCGCCGCGATCGTGCCGTTGCTCTTTCTCCCGGTCATTGCCTGGAAGCTGCCTGAATCGCCGGGCATCTTGATAAGGAACGGCAAGCAGAGTGCGGCACGAAGGGTTCTGAGGGGGATCGACCCTGACAATCCCGCGCTGAATGGCGGCACCTTGACATACGAGGAACCGAAGGCAGGCACGGCCTCCGTCGCTGCCCTGTTCCAGGACCATAAGGCCGTAGGGACGCTTTCGCTCTGGATCAGCTTCTTCTGCTGCCTGCTCATGGTTTACGCCCTGGGCTCCTGGCTTCCGCAGCTCATGCGGACGGCCGGTTATTCCCTGGGCTCGAGCCTTTCCTTCCTGGTCGCTCTCAATCTTGGTGGAATGATCGGAGCGATCGCCGGTGGGAGCCTTGCAGACCGTTTCGGTCTGCCTCGTGTCGTGATCTCGTATTTTCTCCTCGGTTCGATCTGCATCGTCCTGCTCGGATTCAACTCCGCGATGTCGATCCTCTACGCGTTGATCTTCGTTGCCGGCGCTGGAACCATCGGAACGCAGATCCTTCTCTATGCCAGTGTGGCCGAGTTCTATGGGCTTTCGGTGAGGTCGACCGGGTTGGGCTGGGCCTCCGGAATAGGTCGGATTGGAGCGATAGTCGGACCGATGCTCGGGGGTGTGCTCCTGGCGGCTGAACTGCCCATGACCTGGAACTTCGTGGTGTTCGCGATTCCGGGCGTCGTCTCCGTTCTTGCGACGGCGATCTATTCCCTGAACACGAAACAGCGACGGCAGGATGAGAACACGCTGGTCGCGGTCTGACGCATGCCGGCGGACAAGGCCGATAGCGGAGTAGCGCCCGCGTCCGACCTGCCAGCGGTGATGGCAGGTCTGATCGCGACCCTAATTTCCTATGCCGGCCCCCTGGTCATAATCTTCCAGGCGTCCGAGGGCCTATCGTCTGCTTTGGTGGCTTCGTGGATATGGGCGATCTCCATCGGCAGCGGAGTGCTCGGAATTCTCCTCAGTCTACGCTCACGCGTGCCGGTCGTGATCGCCTGGTCCGCTCCCGGTTCCGCGCTCCTGATACCCATCCTGGGAGTTACCGATTTCGCGGTGGCTGTCGGAGCGTACATCGTCGCGAATGCCCTGATCCTTGCGATCGGGCTGACGGGCATGTTCGATCGTGTCCTGCGCTACCTTCCGGGCTCGGTCACTGCTGCGATGCTGGCAGGGATCCTTTTCCGCTTCGTTCTGGATCTCGCAGGTACGCTGCCTCAGGAGCCTCTCCTCGTACTCTCGATGATCGCAGTGTTCGTCGCCGTGAGAGCTCGTGATCCGCGTTACGCGGTCGTGGCGGTCCTCTTCGTCGGCTGTATTCTGGCCGCATTCGGCGGAATGTTCGAAGGATCGATGCCCAGCATCGAACTCGTGGCACCGGTACTCACGGTCCCGGAATTCGAACTGCAGGCTGTTGCGAGCATATCGATCCCGCTCGCTGTCGTCGCGCTCACCGGACAGTTCCTCCCTGGGTTCGCCGTGCTGGAAGCCGCTGGCTATCGAGAACCCGCCCCCCGGTCCATCCTGTCATGGTGCGCTGCTGGCTCGATCGCGCTGGCCCCGTTCGGATGTCATGGTCTGAACCTTGCGGCGCTGACCGCGGCAATCTGTACGGGTCCGGAAGCCCATGCCGATCCGTCCCGACGTTGGATTGCAGGAGTATCGGGAGGAGTAGCCTACCTGCTCCTCGGCAGCTTCGCCGGCACGGTAGTGGCATTGTTCGCGTTGCTGCCTCCGGCTCTAGTCGCTGCCCTGGCGGGATTGGCGCTCTTTCCGATAACGGCGGCATCGCTCGCCAATGCCCTGCGTCCGGACGGTTCGCAGGACGCCGCTTTGTTGACCTTCGGGATCAGCGTGTCCGGCATCACGGTTTTCGGTCTGGGTTCGGCCTTCCTGGGCCTGGCTGCCGGTATCGCGGTCCACGGTCTTCGGACGGTAGTACTCGGGCTCGGGCGGTCCTTGCCAGCTAAGTGACGGACCGACAACGACCGGAGTCCGCTTTCCGCCCAACACCCCTGAAACGTCTATCAGACCCTTTCGATAGCCAGGGCCACTCCCTGCCCGACGCCGACGCACAGGAACACGAGTGCCCGTCGTCCGCCCCCTTGGTGGAGCTCTTCGGTCGCCGTCATGGCCAATCTCGCCCCGGTCATTCCGAGAGGATGGCCCAACGATATCGCACCCCCATTCGGATTGACCCTCGGATCATCCGGAGCGACGTCGAGTTCCCGAAGGGTCGCGATCGCTTGGGAGGCGAATGCCTCGTTGAGTTCGAGGACATCGAAATCCGCTATGCCGAGCCCCGTTCGGGCGAAAAGGCGCCGGGCTGCCAGGACGGGACCGATGCCCATCACTCTTGGTGGCACACCCGCCGCGGCGATCCCGATGATGCGGGCTCGGGGCTCGAGACCATGCGAGGCAGCAGTGGATTCGGAGGAGACGAGCATCGCGGCGGCGCCGTCGTTGAGACCCGAGGCATTGCCTGCGGTTACCGTCCCCTCTGCGGTCACGACGGGGCTGAGACGGGCGAGTCCTTCCAGATTCGAAGGTCGTGGATGCTCGTCGGAAGCGAATGTGACTGCCTCGCCCTTGCGCTGAGGAATCGCAACCGGAACGATCTCGGATGCGAGACGCCCGTTCGTCTGGGCTCGTGCGGTCTTCTCCTGACTGGCGAGCGCGAAGCGATCCTGGTCTTCGCGCGAGACATCCCAGTCCGCGGCGACGTTCTCCCCGGTTCTCGGCATACTGTCCGTGCCGTATTCGGCGACCATCCTGGGGTTCACGAACCGCCAACCCAGGGTCGTGTCCTCCAGGACCTGGTCACGGCCGAAGGCTGACTGCGCCTTGCCCACCACGTAGGGTGCGCGCGTCATGCTTTCGACGCCCCCGGCGACGATCAGATCCGCGTCTCCGCTGCGGATGGCCTGTGCCGCCATGCCGACCGCGCTGAGCCCGGAGGCGCAGAGCCGGTTCACCGTAATGCCAGGGACGCTGTCTGGCAGGCCCGCCAGCAGTGTCGCCATCCGGGCCACGTTGCGATTGTCCTCGCCGGCCTGGTTCGCGCACCCCAGGATGACATCGTCTATGGCTGCGGGGTCGAGCCCGGGGTTTCTCTCCTTCAGGGCTCGGATGGGGATCGCGGCTAGATCATCGGCGCGGACGCTCGAAAGCGAGCCGTTCAGTTTGCCGATCGGGGTTCGGATGGCATCGCAGATGAAGGCTTCAGGCATGATCACCGTTCAGGAAGAAGTGCTCGAGAGTGGATGCGAGGTCCGTGGGAGCCTCGATGGGGGCCAGGTGGGCGGCTGCGAGACTTGCGTGCTGGGCATCGGGGATGCTGGAGAGAAGATGCTCGCCATGCCCCTCGAATGGCGTCGAGGCATCCTTCGACCCCGTTATGACGAGGGTCGGGGCTGCGATCTGGTTGAGGCGCCCGTCGATGGCCATGTCCCTGATCGCCGCGGCGCAGCCGCGATAGCCATCGACGGTCATGCGAAGGAGAGCTTTTCGCAAGGTGGCCGTCATGGCGGGTTGGTTTCGGACCGTCTCGTCCGACAAGAATCGCGCGATCGCGAGATCGGCGATACCCTCCATCCCCTGCTCGGAGATCGTATCGATCCGTGCCTGCCATGCAGCGCGGTCCATTGTCGCCGACGTGCAGATGAGGGCGATGCGACGCACGCGTTCTGGGGCCTGCAGCGCCATCTGCATCGCGATCATGCCGCCCAGGGAGACGCCTGCGATATCGGCGCGGTTCATCCCCGCATCATCCATCACAGCCAGGATGTCTTGCGCGAGTCCTTCGAGCGAGTAGTCGCCGGGCGGTGCTGACGAAGCGCCGTGCCCTCTCGTATCTATTCTCAGGAGCAGATGGTTCCGCCTCAGATCATGGAGCGCGCCGTCCCACAGATCCATGTCGGTTCCGATGGAATTCAGGAGCACCAGGGGTGATCCCGAATCGGATCCTTCGAGTTTCCAGTAGATCGTGGCGGGCGATGCGGAGGTGAATGGCATCAGTCGGCCTGAGCGAAATCGGCATCGAGTGTGAAGGCCGCATCGGTCTTCGCGCGCACCTCTTCCAGCGAGATGCCCGGCGCGAGTTCGATGAGGCGCAGACCCGGTTTGTCGCAGGCGAGCACGCAGAGGTCCGAGATGATAAGGTCGACGCACCCGCGTCCGGTTAGCGGCAGCGAGCACTGGGGTAGGATCTTCGATGCGCCGGCCTTGTTCGTATGGTCCATCACCACCACGACGCGCTTGACGCCCGCGACGAGATCCATCGCTCCGCCCATGCCCTTCACCATCTTGCCCGGGATGGTCCAGTTGGCGATGTCGCCACCTTCGCTCACTTCCATCGCTCCGAGGACGGCCATGTCGATATGCCCTCCCCGGATCATCCCGAAACTCTCCGCTGACGAGAAGAAGCTCGATGTGGGAAGGGCCGTGATCGTCTGCTTGCCTGCGTTGATGAGGTCCGGGTCGACATCGGCTGCAAGTGGGAAGGGTCCGATGCCCAGCATGCCGTTCTCCGACTGCAGGGTGACATCGAGGTCCGGCGGGACGTGATTGGCGACGAGCGTCGGAATGCCTATGCCGAGGTTGACGTAGAACCCGTCCTCCAGTTCGCGCGCCGCGCGGGCTGCCATATCGTCGCGGGTCCAGCTCATGCTGCGGTCTCCGTTTCCCTGACCGTGAGCTTCTCGATGCGTTTCTCGTTGATGGTCGAGACGACCACGCGATCGACGAAGATGCCGGGCGTATGGATGCAGTCGGGGTCGAAGGTACCGGGCGCTACGATCTCCTCCACCTCCGCTACGGTGATCCTGGCCGCCGTGGCCATGTTGGGATTGAAATTGCGCGCGGTCTTGCGGAACATGAGATTGCCGGCCGGATCGGCGCGCCAGGCCTTGACGATGGCGAGGTCCGCGCGGAGCCATGTTTCGCGTACGTATTCCTCCCCTTCGAAGATTTCGGTCGGCTTGCCTTCTGCGACGACCGTACCGACGCCGGTCTTCGTGTAGAAGGCTGGAATCCCGGCGCCTCCTGCGCGAATGCGTTCGGCGAGCGTCCCTTGCGGATTGAGTTCGAGTTCGAGCTCGCCCGAGAGATATTGCTGCTCGAAGAGCTTGTTGTCGCCGACGTAGGAAGCGACCATCCTGGCGATCTGCCGGCTCTCTAGCAGCATCCACAGACCGAACCCGTCAGCGCCGGCATTGTTCGAAATGACCGTGAGATCCTTCACTCCGCTGTTGCGGATCTCAGGGATCAGGCTCTCCGGGTTACCCGAGAGACCGAAGCCGCCGGACATTATTGTCATGCGGTCGAAAAGCAGCCCGTCGAGAGAGCTTGCCGGGCTGTCGTAGGTCTTGTCGGACATGTTGGAACTCCTTCAGCCCTGGTCGCCACCGGCGACCGGCAGGACCGTTCCGGTGATGTAGCTGGCCTCGTCCGAGGCGAGGAAGAGAATGGGTGCCGTCTGTTCGTCGATCGTGCCGTAGCGTCGCATGAAGGATGACTCTGTCACCTGGGTGACCGCCTCCGCCATCCACGCCTGCTCGTTCGCGTCGTCGCCATCGGGATTGCGGGGGATGCGGCGCTCCGGCGCCTGTGTTCCGCCCGGCGCGGTAGCGCAGACCCTGATACCGGCTTCCGCGTATTCCATCGCCAGGCTCTGTGTGAACGCGTTGATCCCGCCCTTCGCCGCGGAATAGGGCACGCGCCTGATGCCGCGCGTCGCATTGGAGGAGACGTTGACGATGGTGCCACATCGTCGATCCAGCATAAAGGGCAGGACGGCATGGCAGCACCACAGCGTCGGCATCAGCGAACGCCGTATCTCGGCTTCGATCTGTTCGGGAGAGAACTCGGCGAACGGACGCATTCTGATCGCACCACCCACGCAGTTGATCAGGATATCGATCCTGCCCAGGATGCGGAGGGCCGTTGTTATGGCCGCTTGCGCTCCTTCGGCCGATTCAAGATCCGCCTCGACTGCGGTTCCCCCATGCGCCCGGGCTTCCTCTTCGACGATGTTCGAACGGTCCACCATCACGACGGATCCGCCTTCCGCGACGGCACGCTTGGCGACCGCGAGACCGATGCCCTGCGCCGCGCCGGTGACCACCAGCCTCTTTCTCTCGAACCGCCCGGCGAAGGTCATGCGACTTCGGCCTCGTTCGGCAGGAACTTCTCGTAATGGAAGTTTGCGGGCGCGATGTCCTTCTCGGACAGGAACTCGCGAACGGCTTCGACCATGGGTGGCGGTCCGCACAGGTAGATGTCGCAATCTCCTGCGTTCAGATGGGCGTCGCTGAGATGGTCGGTGACGTATCCCTTGAGCGGATGACCGCTTTCGGGATCGGCGACACAGGCCGACCACGTGAATGTCTCGAGGCGGTCTGCGATACCGTCCAGGCGATCGACTTCGACGAGGTCGCCGTCCGTCGTCACCCCGTAGATGAGGTGGATCGGCTGAGCGGGGGGACTTTCGGTGAGGACCTCCAGCATCGACAGGATGGGAGCAAGGCCGGTGCCTCCCGCGAGCATGATGACCGGTCGCTCGATCGAGCGCAGGAAGAAGCTCCCTCGCGGTCCTATCATTTCGATCCGATCGTCGGTCGCCGCCCTTTCGGTCAGCCAGGAACTCATGACCCCACCCGGAATGTTCCGGATGAGGAAACTCGCCTCCTCGGCGCCGGGCGCGGTGCTCATCGAATAGGAACGGCGCTCGTCGGTGCCGGGAACCTTGATGTTGACGTACTGTCCCGGAAGGAACGCGAGTTCATCGGGCGCATCTGGTGCAACCGTGAGTATGAACGTACTGTCGGATGCCCGGTCGACCTTCGTGACGACCGCCGAGTGGGACTTGGGCTCGACCTTGCAGGCGACGGAAGGGACCGGGACCGAGATGATGCAGTCCGAAGATACCGTCATCTGACAGGTGAGCACCATTCCTTCGGCAGCTTCGTCTTCGGTCAGGGCCTCCTCGAGGTATTCGTCGCCAAGATCGAATTCGCCGGCTTCGATCCTGCATTTGCATGTGCCGCAGACTCCGTCCGAGCAGTCCATGGGAAGATTGATCTTGTTACGGAAGGCGGCATCGAGAACCGTCTCGCCGTCCGAGCAATCGATGATGCGGGTAGCGCCGTCCTCGAAGGTCAGCGCGATCTGATACGGCATGGTGGTCCTCTTGGTACGACCTGATCGTCACTCAGACGTGGTAGATGTCGATCACTTGGTGGATGTAATCGTTCTTCAGCAAGATCTTCTTGTCGGTGATCGCGAAACTGCCGTTACGGTGCGCAAGGGTCACCCAGGTCGTACCGAAGAACTGGTTGATGGCCTTGAAGCGGTACGCGAGGGTGTGCCAGTTGTAGCGGACCTTGAAGGCGCCGCCTTCGTCATTCAGGATCTCGATCCCAGAAAGCATGTGGCAGGTCCGCGGTTCCGGGCTCGTCGCTCCCGAACGCTCGGTCTTGATGCGGAAGATTCGGTCTTCCAGGCCGTCACGTGTCGGATAGTAGATAAGCGAGATCTCGCTCTGAGGATCTTCGGTGGGCTGGTCATCGTCGTCCCACGAAGGCATCCAGTAGCGGACCTCCGGGGCGTAGCAAGCTAACCACTCGTCCCACTCGCGGTCATCGAGCAGCCTGGCTTCGCGGTGCAGGAAGTCGACGATGTCCTGCCGCGTGGTCGGTTCTATGCTGAGCGTGTTCGTCGTCCCGGCGTTCATGCGGCCGCCCTCATGGCCGATCCTTTTGTCTCACGGTCACCGTCGCCGTCGCCGTCACTATCCGGCTTTCCTATTCCGGCGAGGAGTGCCTCGGCCCAGTAGGCGTGCTGCCTCACGAAGAGACCTTCATCCTCGCTGCGCTCGCCGCTCAGGACGGGCTCTATGCCGAGTGCCTTCGCGTTCTCGTCGGGTCCGTCGATCCAGCGGTCCGCGCCGCGGGAAAGGTCGTTCCAGAGCTCTCCCGCACCTTCGTAGGAAGCCTGGCAGGACCGGAATTCCTCGAGGTCGTCGGGCGTCCCCATTCCGCTCACGTTGAAGAAGTCCTCATACTGTCGGATGCGCAGGGCACGCTCGGTCGCCCCCTCGTTCCTGGGAGCGAAGCAGTAGATCGTGACCTCCGTCTGATTGGCGTTCAGCGGACGAACGACCCGGATCTGCGTGGAGAACTGGTCCATCACGTAGACGTTCGGGTAGAGACACAGGTTACGGGTCTGGTTGACGATGTGATCGGCCCTTTCGGCACCGAGGCGTTCGACGAGTTCGTCTCGGTGCGCGTATATCGGACGCACTTCCGGATTGAGCGTGTTGGTCCACAGAAGGATGTGCCCATGCTCGAAGGCGTAGACACCTCCGACGCTCTTCGACCAGCCGTTCGCATCGACGGTCTTGGTGCCTTCCGCCTCGTAGTTCCGCCGCCCCATGGTCGCCGAATAGTTCCAGTGCACCGAGCTCACGTGATAGCCGTCCGCGCCGTTCTCGATCTGCAGCTTCCAGTTGCCATCGAAGACGTAGCTCGAGCTTCCACGCAGAACCTCGAGCCCATCGGGCGCCTGATCGACGATCTGGTCGAGGATCTTCGTCGTGCTCCCCAGGTGCTCTTCGAGCGGTTTCACGTCGTCCTGGAGACTGCCGAACAGGAAGCCCCTGTACGACTCGAAACGAGCGATCCGGGTAAGGTCGTGCGAGCCTTCGGTGTTGAAACCCTCGGGATAGCTACCGGTCTTGCCATCCTTGACCTTGAGCAGCTTTCCATCGTTCTTGAAGGTCCACCCGTGGAAGGGGCAGGTGAAGGTACTCTTGTTGCCGGCCTTCTTCTTGCAGAGCATCGCCCCTCTGTGAGCGCATGCGTTCACGACCGCGTTGAGGTTTCCGTCCTTCGATCTGGTCACGATCACCGGCGTACGGCCGATCCACGTCGTGAAGTAGTCGTTCGGACCGGGAACCTGGCTCTCGTGCGCGAGGTACACCCAGTTGCCTTCGAAGATGTGTTTCATCTCGAGTTCGAAGAGCGTCTCGTCGGTGAAGATGTCCCGGCGACAGCGGAACTGACCGGTTTCCTTGTCGTCGATGACGGCTGTTTCGATACGGGTCGCGATGTCCTGCATGATGAAGCTCCTGGTCGGTTCAAGCGTCCACGGACAGGCGCTTGCGGGACGAGAATACCTCGTCGGCGTCGCTGTCGGCACGCTGCAGATGGAAGTCGAATTGGATGTTGGCGGTATCGCCCTGGCGGTTAGGGACGGGAAGCAGCCCATCCCGTGTACCGAAGGCGAAATCGTCCGCGGCGAAGGGGTCGTCGCCGAAGTTGATCTGGGTCGTGAGTTGCCGGTAACCGGGTGCTTCGATGAAGAAATGCACATGCGCGGGACGGTTGCCGTGGCGGCCCAGGACCTTCATGAGCTGATCGGAAGCACCGCCGGGCGGAACGCTGTATCCACTCGGCATCTTCGATCGGAAGGCGTAACCTCCGTCTTCCGCCTGGATGCGGCGCCGATTGTTGAAGGGCGTCTGTTCGCCGGTCGGGTCGAAGTGGGAATAGAACCCCTTCGAGTTGGCATGCCAGACATGGACGATGGCGTTCTCCACCTGCTCGCCGTCGGGACCGTATATCCGTCCGCTCATGTAGAGGGTTCCGGTATCGTCCGGATCGTCCGTCAGATCGGCTCCGTTCTCGACCAGGGGCGCGCCCTGGACGTAGAGGGGTCCTTCGATCGTGCGGGGAGTGCCCCCGTCGCGCCCGGCCTCCTTGTCCTTTTCATCCATGTAGAGGTCGAGGAAATGCTCGATGCCGAGGCCCGGCATGATGAGGCCGAACTCGTCGGCACCTTCCTGGAGGAAATTGACGCCTTGCCAGACTTCGCCCTCGCTCAGGTCGTGCCTGACGATCACGCGCATCACCTGTTCGACGAGATCGCGCACGACCGCTTTTATTCGGTCATCACCTTCGCTCGAACCGGTCCCCGCGACCTTGTCGAGGAGTTGCTGGACAGCCGGGCTGTCGACGAAACCTTCCTGCATTTCCATCTCCGTAACTTGTATTATCTGTCATCGTCGTAGGTCGAGGAAGGGTGCCGGCATAGCGCGGTGATCTTCATCGTCATGAACGGGTAGAGCGGCAGGCCCGTGAGCAATTCGTGGAGCTGGGCGTTGTCTTCGACATCGAAGATGCTGACGTTCGCGTATTGGCCAGCGACCCGCCAGATGTGTCGCCACGTGCCCGCTCGCTGCAGCTCCTGAAACTGCTCCTTCTCGGCAGCCTTCAGGCGCTCCGCCTCGGAGCGGTCGAAGGAAAGGGGGATGTCGACAGCCATCTCGACCATGAAAAGCATCAGCTCGCGCCTCCGATCGCGTGAAGTTTGGGTGTTGCCCGATCGCGCCTGAAATGCTGCAGCTTGTCCTCGTCGATCTCGACACCGAGACCGGGGCCATTGGGAACTGCCAGTTCGAAGTCCGCATAGGCTAGGGATGTGGTCAGTAGTTCCTCCGTCAGGAGCAGGGGACCGAAGAGTTCCGTTCCCCAGGAAAGGGAAGGGAGGGTCGAGAACAGGTGCGCGGATGCGGCCGTTCCGACACCCGCCTCCAGCATGGTCCCGCCGTAGAGGCCCATGCCGGCAGCGGCACCGATCATCGCCACATCGTGAGCGGCGTGAAGTCCGCCGGACTGCGCGATCTTGATCGCGAAGGCCCGGGCTCCGCCCGAAGCTGCCAGATCGAAGGCTTCCGCAGGACCATGCAGCGATTCGTCTGCCATGATCGGGATCGCAGCCCTGGCCGTGAGCCTTACGGTGGCGTTCCGCAGATCGCGTGGGAGCGGCTGCTCGACCAGCTCGCAACCCGCATCCGCCAGTGCCGCGATACCGCGTTCCGCCGCTGCTTCGTCCCAGGCCTGATTGACGTCCACGCGGACGCTGCCGCGGTCGCCAATAGCACGCTTGATCGCCGCCACATGTGCGACGTCCTCGTCGACCGGCCGTTTTCCGATCTTGAGCTTGAATATCCTGTGCCGACACTGTGACAGCATGGCCTCGGCTTCGGCGATGTCCCGTTCGGTGTTCCCGCTTGCGAGGGTCCAGGCCACGGGCAGGGTTTCACGGCGCCGTCCGCCCCCGATGAGATCGGAGATCGGCAGTCCGAGCCGCTGTCCCATGAGGTCTAGCAAGGCTGTCTCGACCGCACATTTCGCGATCCTGTTGCCCGAGACATGCCTGTCGATATCGGCCATCGTCGCACCGACCTTCGCGAGATCGTGGTTCGCCAGCAGGGGGGCGATGTAGGTGTCGATGGCGAGCTTTATCCCTTCGGGACTTTCTTCCCCGTAGCTCAACCCCCCTATGGTCGTCCCTTCGCCGATGCCGGTTGCGCCGTCCGTGTCACGGATACGGACGATGACGATCGACTGGGCGTTCATCGTCACCATGGCCAAGGCATGGGGTCTGATGGTCGGAAGGTCGACGATCAGGGTCTCGATCGAACCCAATTTGACGCGGTTTGCCATTCAGACTTTCTCGGTGTTCCTCTCCGGTGGGGTATGCTCTTCCGATCGATGGTTGCCAAAGACTGATATCGTCTTAGGGTCATACCAGGAGGGTATGTCGATGGATTTGCGCCAACTCCGGTATTTCGTGGCGGTCGCGGAAGAACGGAACATCACGAGAGCCGCGGAGCGGCTGAACATGGCCCAGCCGCCCCTGAGCCGGCAGATCAAGCAGTTCGAGGAAGAGATCGGGACCGATCTCTTCGATCGCAGCGCGCGGCCCCTGGAACTTACGAAGGTCGGGCGACTGGTGCTCGAGCAGGCGCTTCAGGTCCTGGGTCGCATGTCCGAGATGCGGTCCATGGTAGACCGGGCGATCGCCGCCGATCGGCGCAGGCTTTCCATAGGGTTCGTGGCCTCGACCATCTATGCCCGCCTGCCTCCCATCATTCGCGAATTGCGTGCCAGCGATCCTCAGCTGGATCTCGGCCTGCTCGAGCTCGTCAGTCTCGATCAGGTCGTTGCTCTGAAGGACGGACGGATCGATGTCGGGTTCGGTCGGATAAGGTTCGAGGACGAGTCCGTCCGCAGGATAGTTCTGCGCAGGGAACCTCTGGTCGCCGCGATACCGACGGCGCACAGGCTCGCTTCTTCCGATCGGGAGCTTCTGGCGTTGCAGGACCTGGATGAGGTGGATCTGGTCCTTTATCCCCGAGAGCCCAGGCCCAGCTATGCCGATCAGGTTCTTCGCCTGATGAACGATGCCGGGGTCAGACCGAGGGTCGCCTACGAGGTGAGGGAACTGCAGATCGCGGTCGGCCTGGTAGCGGCCGGAGAGGGGGTTTGCATCGTGCCGGAGTCGGTCGCGAAGGCCCATATGGACGGCGTGTGCTATCGGTCCCTTCCGCCTGAAGCGGCATCACCGATCATCATGAACCATCGTCATGAGGATCGCTCGCCAGAGTTGAGACTCCTGGCTGACGTCATCGTGCGCACTTACGAGGTATGGGGCTATCCCATTCCAGAAGCTCTGCACAGTCTCGCCAACGGTGTCGACTGAGTTCGGCATGTCACGTCCCGCGTGCCGGTCGTAAATCTTTTCCGACGTGAAAGAATACTCGCCCAGACGTCCGTCGAACGTCTGGGCGAGCAGGCCGAACAGGTTCAGGAGGAGAGATTCCCGACTGCCCGTTAGAAGTTGATGACACCCTCGAATGTGAACATGCGCGGCGGACCGTACGTGACCTCGGCGTATCCGGACGCTGCGGTCAGGGATGAATTGCCGCTGCCGCGATAGGCCTTGTCCGTGAGGTTCGTCACACCTGCGGTCAGCGTGAAGCGGTTGTCCGGCGCTTCGTAACGGATCAGCGCATTGACAAGGGCATATCCGTCCTGTGCGATCTGCTCGGTATTGGGCGCATCGAAATAGGTCTTGCTGCGATAGGCGACATCGACCCGTGGTGTGATCGATCCGGCGCCGACCGGGATCTCGTAGGCGAAACCGCCATTGAGGCTCCATTTCGGCGTGTAGGCCTGCATGTCGTCGAGATCGACCCGACCCAGGGCCCCGGGTGCCAGATTGGCCTGACCGGTTTCGAGAGCGGGCGTAAAGCTGTCATACTGGAAATCGGTGTACCCTGCCCCGAAATTGATGATCAGGGGGCCGATCGGGCTTACCGATCCTTCCACCTCGAAGCCGTCGATCGTGGCTTGGCCTGCATTTCGCACCACCGGCGCGACCCCCTCACGAACGACGATCTGGATGTCGTCGTACTTGGACCGGAAGACCGCGGCTGACAGTCGCAGGGTTCGCCCGATGAGCAGCTTGCCGCCGAGTTCGTAGGAACTCACAGTCTCGGGGTCGAAGGCCGGCAGGAATTCACGCCCCGTTGGCGAGTTGGGGGAGATCACCGGCTGCACGATACGCGTGTTGAAACCGCCGCTCTTGAAGCCCTGCGAGTAGCTGGCGTAGGTCATGAACTCGGGGGTCCATTGATACTGTAGCGTGGCCGCAGGGGTGAAACGGCTGTCGGTCCGCGAGTTCAGGACCGGATCGAACAGGTAGACCGTCGAGCCCCTGCAGGTCGCAGCGGCAGGGCCCGTCCGGGGCGGCCCGAGACAGACCGTCTGTCCGTTGAGGGGTGCGGGATAGGCGACGTTGTAGCCGACATTCGTATACCCGAACCCCGAACCCGCTGCGGTCTCGAACGGCGTCGCTTCCTTCTCGTCGCGCGTGTACCGCAGGCCGACCGTCAGATCGAGCTTTTCGGTGAAGGCATAGGTCGCCTGCGCGAAGAACGCGATGGACTCGTTCTTGATGTCCGCGTTGTTGTTCAGCCCGCCGACGCGCAGTTCCTCCCCGCTGGTCTGACTGATCTGCGAGGGCAGGTAGACCGGGTAGAACTGGAAGTCCGTCTCGCGGAAGTAATACGCACCGAGCTGATAGTTCAGGCGCCCGTTGGCGGTCTCGCCGAGGAACTGGAGTTCCTGCGTGAACTGCTTGATGTCGTCGCTGTTGACCGTCTCGAGGATCAGGAGAGGCGTGTTGTCCGCGTCACGGATCGAGAAGGGCTTCGTCTCCCTGTAGGCGGTGATCGATTTGACGGTCAGCCAGTCCGCGACGTCGTACTGCAGGGTCAGACCCGCACCGTACATCTCGAGTTCCGAGCGGCTGGGAGCGTTCGAAGCGACCTGGTAGGGTCCGAGCGCGAGATATTGGTTGTTCGCGCAGCGGCGATCGTTGTTTTCGGGGACGGGCGTCGGGGGTGACGTCAGGGCGAAGCCGGGACATCCGGCGATCGCGGAAGCGAACCGCACGAAGGCGGCGCTGGTATTGATGCCACCGAAAACCGTGGGCGAACCGTTCAGATCGTCCTTGGTGTAATCCCCGATGAGCAGGGCCTCGAACCTGTCATTGGGTTGCCACAGGAGACTTGCCCGCACTGCGAAGGTATTGACGTCGCCGTAATCGCGACCGTTGAGGATATTGGTCACGTAACCGTCGCGCTTGCGCTTGATGGCCGCGCCGCGGAAGGCCAGCGTATCGCTGATGGGTACGTTGACCACACCCCGGACTTCCATCCGGTCGTAGTCGCCGACGACCGCGCCGGCATTGCCGGAGATCCCGCTGAACTGCGGGCGTGCGGAGAACACCTGGATCGCGCCCCCTACCGTGTTGCGACCGAACAGTGTGCCCTGCGGCCCGCGGAGGACCTCGACACGTTCGACGTCGAGCAGGGAGATGGCCGTTCCGCTCGCGCGGGCGAAATACACGCCATCGACGTAGAAACCGACGCCCGGGTCGGTCGACGTGAGGAAGTCGGTCTGGCCGACGCCGCGAATGAAGATCGCGGAGGAGGAGCTGTTTCCGGACGCCGGGGCGACCGCACTGAACTGGACGTTGGGAGCGAGCTGGGTCAGCTTGTCGGAGGAATCGATCTGCCGGTCGGCAAGCGCCTCGCCGCCGAACGCCGCGACGGAGATCGGGACGTTCTGGATGCCCTCCTCGCGCCGGCGTGCGGTCACGGTGATGACCCCGATGCCGCCGGCATCACGTGTCGATGCTGCTTCTTGTCCGGCCGGCTCGTCGCCGTAACTTGGAGGGGACGCCTGGGCCGCCGAGGTGCCTGCCTCGATCGCAGGCTGATCGGCATCGCCGATCTGATCCTCTGTCTGACCGGCGGGTTCTGCGGAGCTCTGGGCTGCTGCAGGTGCAGCGATGCCAAGCGCCAGGCAGAGCGCCGTTGCCGAAACCGAGCAGCGCATGGCGAGGCTTGTAGCGTTCTTCATTCCCATCTCCCTGTATCGGTTCCACGGTCCATGACTGACCGACCGACCTTGTTTATGGTTCGAGAGTGATGGGAAAATCGGCACCGGTCCAATACGGATGGTGTATTTTTTCCATACCTTTTCGATCATGAAAGCCCCATTCCGACACTGGGCCTACACGTTCTCCGTGCAGATGCAGGACGCTTTCCCTTGTATTACGAGGCATATCCAAGCCTCTCGGGAGAAGCCCATTCCCGCGAACGGGCTGCACGAATGAGGATCGCTCGACGACCGCGGATCGCTTCAAGGCCGCGGAACACTCCCCCCTTTGGACGAGTGCCGCCGGGGCTGGAGAAAGCACGGTCGGCGGCACTCGATTTTCGCCCTGGACGATACGATCGGCAGCATCTCCGCTCAACCGAGCGGTGGAGAGACAGGGGGATCGGGCTCGGTCGCAGACAGACCACACCGATGCGATATGCTGGGGAATGTATTCGGAGCGTGATGGAACGGACTTCTTCACCGGTCCAGTCGATCCAGTCGGATCTGCCCGTGATCAGTTACGGCTTTCCGCTGCGTCCTCGTGTAGACGATCCAGCGCATCGGCATTGTCGCGGCCCCAGTCGTACAGTAGCTGGACGGGCTCTACGAAGCGCCGGCCCAAGGAAGTCAGCCGGTACTCGACCGCAGGGGGTACCACCCTTTCGACATGGCGGCTGATCAGGCCGAGCCGTTCCATCTCGCGCAGGGTCTGTACCAGCATCTTCTTGGAGATACCGGGAATGCTGCGTTGGAGCACACCCGTGCGCGCCGCGCCGTCATGGAGCGCGTCGAGTGTGTGCAGCACCATGCTGGTCCATTTGGTGGCGAACAGGGAAAGGACGCGACGCGGTGCGCAGTCCTCGCGCCATTCCTCTTCGGGAGTTCCTGATCGCACAGCTGGTTACCTCATGGTGCCTACGTTACTTCTAGGTGCCGTCTGGAACCTTGCGCGGACCCTGCCTAACTTCGGACGGACGTTAAAGGAGTTTCATATGGCGAAGACCGCTCTGGTCGCCGGAGTGACCGGCATCAACGGCAACGCGATTGCCCGGCTGCTCATCGAACGCGGCTGGCAGGTGCACGGATTGTCGCGCAGTCCCGCGCGCATGGACGGGGTCCAACCGGTCCCGGCGGACCTTCAGGATGCCGCCGCGACCGCGGAGGCGCTGAAGGATATCGATCCGGATGCGGTATTCGTCACCACCTGGCTGCGCCGGGACACCGAGGCGGAGAATATCCGCGTGAACGGCTCGATGATGCGCAATCTCTTGGGGGGGCTGTCCAAATTCGGCCGCCCACGACACGTGGCACTCGTTACTGGGCTCAAGCACTATCTCGGACCTTTCGAAGCCTACGGAAGGGGCCGTCTCCCCCATACCCCGTTCCGAGAGAATCAGGGTCGTCTCGATGTGGCGAATTTCTACTACGCGCAGGAGGACGAGCTCTTCGAGGCGGCAGCGCGCGATGGCTTCAGCTGGAGCGTGCATCGCCCCCATACTGTGATCGGCATGGCGGTGGGAAACGCGATGAACATGGGCACCACGCTGGCGGTCTACGCCACGCTGTGCCGCGAGACCGGACGCCCCTTCGTCTTTCCAGGCTCGGCTGTGCAATGGAACGGCCTCACCGACATGACCGATGCCGACCTGCTGGCCGAGCACCTGCTATGGGCAGCCGATACGAAGTCCGCGCATGACGAAGCATTCAACGTCGTCAATGAGGACGTCTTCCGATGGCGCTGGATGTGGGGGCGCATCGCGCACTGGTTCGGGCTGGAACCGGCGCCTTTCGACGGGACGCCGCGTCCGTTGGAAGGACAATTGTCCGGAGACGCGGACGTCTGGCGTGGGATCGCCGAGCGGGAAGGGTTGGTCGAACCTGATCTATCGCGCCTCGCTTCACCTTGGCACACCGATGCCGACCTCGGGCGTCCCATCGAGGTGCTGACCGACATGAGCAAGAGACGCATCCTCGGCTTTACGGGATACAGGCAGACCGATGCCTCCTTCTTCGATCTGTTCGAGCGCCTGCGCGCTCAGCGACTGATCCCCTGAAAGCGCGAGCGAGACCGGGGGAGTAATTACGGTCGGGCTAGCTCACTCCTGGTGCTCGACGGGTTGATCCGCCGACCCTTCGCCCACGTACGGAACTTCATCGACATGTTCGCCCGGGATCTGCCCGACAGTTCCGCCCGATGGTCGGGGAGGTCCGTGTGTCATCGCACGAGCCAATCGCGCAGGAAGGCGCTCGTCTCCCCGGGCTTCTCCAACGGCGGCAGGTGCCCGCACCCCGCGAAGGTATGGAGGGTGGATCCTGCGATCGCGGTGTTCAACGCTTCGGCTTCCGCCGGCGGTGTGAGGACATCGGTGTCGCCCACGCCGATAGCCGTGGGGATCGTGATCCGCGCGAGCAGATCCCGACTGTCCCCTCTTCCGAGTATGGCGCGCTGCTGACGAATGAAGGCGTCACGACCCACTCGTGCGGCCATTGCCTTCACCTGATCCCCGACCGGGCCGTGGACATGGGTCTGGTGGATCAGCTGCGGAAGCAACCGGTCCGTGACACCCAGGAACCGCCCGGCTTCCAGCGCGACGATGGCATCGGCACGCTCTCTCCTGCGCGCAGCGCTGTCCTCCCGGGCGCTCGTATCGAGCAGGGCGAGCCGGGTGACGCGTTCGGGCGCCTGGCGTAGCATCTCGAAGGCGACGTAGCCCCCCATCGAAAGCGCGACCAGCGCGAAGGTCTCTGGCGCGGCTGCGAGAGCGCGGTCCGCCATCGCGGCGACGGTGTCGTCCAGCGTCAGATCGGCGATCGCGGGCGCTGCGATATCCCGCAAGTCCTCGATCTGCGCGCGCCACAGGCTCGCATCGCACAGGAGCGCCGGCAGGAAGAGGACGCTGGTCAGGCGCGTCATCTCCCGGGATGGACCCGAGAACCTTCGTCCGGTCGGGTGGACGATAGGGCGATTTTCGCAACGGACTGGTTCATGCAGGCTTCCCTTTCGCCAAGCGTGACTTTTCTTCGAGGCGTTCATCATTCTCATTTTCCGAGGACGTACCGGTTCTTCGCACACTAGGGTTGCGACGCATGATGCCCACGAGATGCGCAGGACGGTCCCGTCTGCGGCATACGCGCATATTATAGCCATTGCGCGAACCGCCAGGCGCGAGAGCGATCTCCTGCATCCCTTTTATGATCGACGAAACCCGACCAGGGGGCCGAATGGATGATTTGGGCTCGCGGGCAGGCGCTCAACGTTTCGTGAACCCGTCGTAGGCTAGGAGACGGCCATGACGAAAGACACCGATTCTCCGGAAGAGCTCGCGAACCGTCCGACCGCGATCGCGGGGCGACCGACCTTCTCGGGTGCAGCCCGCCTGGTCTATTTCTGCGACGCCGGCTGTCGCCCCAACCCCGGACCGCATCTTCCGGTCGTATGGGACGGACAGGTCTTCCTGGATGCACCACGTGTCGAAGGGACCAACCACCGAGCCTCCTACCACTCCGTCAAGGTCGCACTCGACGATGCGGCACGTCACGGTGCGACGCACGTCGAAGTCCAGCTGACTTCACGTCTGGTCTTTCTTCAGCTGAGCACGGGAGGATATTGCCGGGACATCGACCTGAAGAACCTGCGCGACTTGATCTTCACCTTGGCAGATCGGGTCAGTCCGATACGAATCGTTTTGGTGACGGAGCCTTTCCTGCTGGGCAGCCGGGTGTTCCCGTCCCGAAGAGAGTTGCGTGATCACGTCGAGGCCATTCCAATATAGGCTGATCGTGACTTCCGCACGGACGTGCGCCGCTCCTCGACCATGCGTATCGTCGCCTGGACGCGCGCGGGAAAGGATCCGTCGTTGATCTCTCGTGGCTCAACGACCAGTCCGAGTTCCAAGGTTCCCGGATCTCGGATCGGCAGGGTGAAGCTTTCCAGCCAGCGCCCCGGGCCCATGCTCGTCGTATCCGGATCGCTGGTGAACACGAGCGCCGTGCGGACCAGCCTTTTGAGATCCAGGCACCCCATTCTGCCGTCGATGAGCCGCCCGCCTGGCTTCGGATCGCCGAGCAGGAGCTCGCCGTTCGGGCCCGACCCGATAACTTCGTAGATCGTATAGCGTGCGTGACGGAAGCCTTCGGGGACGCTCACCCCTCGTAACAGACCCATGGTTTCATCATCGTTCTCCGCGTCTCCCAGACCTTTCAGTTTCCACGCGAATTCCTGCAATGTCCTGTCGTCGTGTTCGATGGCGGTGTGCCTAGCTTGCTGGACGAGCTCGTCCATCACCGACGCCAGATTTTCTCCTATGCTCTTCATGCTTTTCCCTTCTCTGCGGTTATTCGCGACCCATCGTCGTTTCGATCGCCTCCGTGAGGAAGGACCCGACCACCGGTGCCACGGAAGTTGATCGGTCCGGTGCTTCTCGTAGAAGGAGCCGGTGACGCTGCTCGTTTCCATGGCCCTCCTCATCGTTCCCGCCGGCGAGGAATTCGCGTGTACGCCCGAGGCGGTCTGGGACGGCGACGGACCGGTATGGTGTGCCGAAGGCCCACGCATCCGGTTGGCCGGCATCGCCGCGCGCGAACTGGATGGGAGCTGTTCGACCGGTCATCCCTGCCCCGACGCGGATCCGATCGCCGCACGCGATGCCTTGGCCGGATTGCTCGGTCGCACCCTTGGTTGGGGCCGCCACGGCCACGTGCTGGTGGAAGGCCCGACCATGCGCTGCGTGTCCACAGGATCGGCGGGACGTGACCGGACGGGCGCATGGTGCGTATCGCCCAGGGCCGGGGACGTCTCCTGCGCGATGGTCAGAGGCGGCTGGGCGTCGCGATGGGATCGATATTGGAAGGAGCACCGATGCCGTTGAAGGAACGAGAGGGCCGTTCGGAAGACCGCGATGACCTCTTCATGAGACTGGAGTTCGTGGTCATCGTCCTGATGATGGTCGGATCACTCCTGTCGGTGGTGGTTTCGTTCATCTGGCCCTCGGCCGCCATCGCACATCCTGGGGGGCTCGCAGCGGACGGTTGTCATAACGATCGCAAGAACGGGGGGCGCCATTGTCATCGGACACCGCCGACTCAGAGCCGCGACCGACAGTCGGCTCGAACTGATGTCTATTATGCGAATTGCGCGGCAGCTCGGGCAGCGGGTAAAGCTCCCGTCAGGAGCGGCGACCCGGGATACGCCCGACACCTCGACCGCGATGGGGATGGGATCGGTTGCGAATGATGAATGACGGACGGGACCCGCCCGAAGACGATCTTGGCGAAGACGAGCATGATGCCTTGGCAGCCACCGGCCGTGCCATCTCCGGTCTCGTCCCGATGTTCGGCGGGGTCATCGGCGAACTCATCACGAAGATCATTCCAGATCAACGAACGGAGCGGATCGTCCGCTATGTCCGCGATCTCAATACGCGTCTTGAAGCTTTCGAGGCGGATCTTGATGCAATTCTCGCAGAGCCGGAGAACATCGATCTGATCGAAGAGGGCGGTTTCCAGGCCGCACGGGCGATGAGTTGGGAAAGGGTCGACAAGATAGCCACGATGGTGGCCAATGGTCTTCGATCGAAAGATGCCGATCTCGTTCGCCGCAAGAGACTCACGAGACTGCTCGGACAGTTGGATGACGATGAGCTCGTGCTGCTCAACGCCTACGGTCAGTCCTACGGCGGAGATCTCGGGATCTGGCAGATGGTCAATCGGCCGGACCCGGCGGATCTACAGTCGAGCCGGAGCGAGATCGACGCGGAGAAGCTCTATGAGGCGGGCCGCGAACATCTCCTGCGTCTGGGCCTGCTATGCAAGAACTACCGGACACCGCCTCGGGGGCAGGCGCCGACCTTCGATACCCGGAAGGGCGATTACGAGCATTCTGTCGAGATTTCCTATCTTGGGCGGCTGCTCCTGCGCCACCTCGACATGGCTTCGCCTGTAGATGCCCGAGATCAATGATCGTCATCCTCACTTGCCTCACGCCGGCATGATCCGCCCCTTACGAACGATGCCCCATTCGCGATCGGACGCTACGTCTGCGACCGGTTCAGCTCCGACGCGCTGACCTTCCCGGTGCGCGAGCGTCAGCGTCCACTGGCGCAATCTCCTTCCGCTCCCGGTCCGCGTCGCCTGGCGGCATTGCTCAACGCAGGGTAGCGGTGTCGGCCAGCGCCCGGAAATCCCCGACCGTGCGATCGAAATAGTGGAGGCGGGGTGCATCGAAGGTCAGCATGAAGAGCCGTCCCTCGATGATCGCGGCCCTGGCCTCGCCCTTTCTCGTCAGCTGGTCGAGATCGGTGTATTCGTAGGTGAAGTGCACGCCTTCCGATCCGAGGAACTGGCCGGGCTCGACCGAGAAGATCTGGAAAGCAGCGAGATCCTTGTAGGTGCGATAGGTCCCTTCAAGGAGTTCCGGCACTTCGATCAGCAGCGTGGACGAGGTGAACTTGGGCAGTGGATCGTGCTTCTTGTTCCGCTCCTTCACTAGCGGATCGCCGGCCTCGATGCCTCCGAAGAAGGTGACGTCGTTGAGCTGTTCGCCATCTAGCGTCCAGGTTTCGGTCCGCTTGCCGATCTTTCCGTTCAGGCGGTTCCAGTCCCGCGAGGGAGTGACCACCACGTCGGAATCCGCGACGTCGACCGTATTACCCTTCTCCCGGAGCTTGTGGGCGTCGGCAGGCGCGGCGGCCAGCGCGAGAACGGGTGCAGCTAGGCCCGCGATCGCCCAGGAACGTAAGAAACGAGAACTCATTGAAAAGGCTCCTTGGGCAGCATCATGCCGATCATCTTCGCATCGTCGGCATTTGGTGCGAGTTCGAGATAGCGGGCGAGTTCCCGCTGGGCCCGCGTCCGCTCTCCGGTCTTGAACAGCGAGAGACCGAGACCGCGATGTGCGGCCGCGAGACTGTCATCGAGAGCGATGGCGTTCGAATAGAACTCGACCGCGTTGACGAGGTCACGCTGATTGCCTCGGGTGCGATAGAGCTCGCCTCGCGCGTGCCACAGCTGGGCGGTCCAACCGTCCTTGGCGAGATTGTCGATGATGTATTCGCTACCGCCGAAATCGTTCAGCTTGATCTGGTCCTCCAGGAAGACCGGGAGCCACGCCGACAGCGCTTCCTGATAGCGCTCGGCACCATAATCTCGACCAGCCCCTTCAGGAGCTGCGAGAGCGGCGAGGTAGGTAGCGCGCTCGCTCGTTGGCGGATGCGACGCGGTGAAGGCGATCGCGTTGAACTTCGGCTTCTTCAGGCCTCGCGCGACCGCCGACGCCTCCATCTCGCCCATGAGGTTCTGCCAGACGTTCGATGCGGCCTGAGGAGCGAGCGTGCTCCGGTTGAGGTAGCCCAGACCGAGCAGGTCCGCTTCGCGCTCGTGGTCGCGGCCGTAGCGGTACAGGTTTCCGTATACCGAGATCTCGAGTGACTCATATGTGCGGCGAGCGTCGTAGCTCGGCGACATGCTCGCCAGCAGCACGCCCCAGGCGAGCAGGTCGGTTCCGTTCCGAGCCGCCTTGAAGCGGTTGAGACCGTGACGGCTCTCGAAATGGCCGAACTCGTGACCGAGCACCGCTGCCAGTTCCGCCTCGTTGCGCATCCGCAGGAGGAGGCCGCTGAAGACGCGCATGGTGCCGTTGTGCGACATGGTCGCGTTGAAGGTCGGTTCCCGCATCACATAGATCCGCGCGGTGCCGCAGCGATCGTCTCCGACTGCGCGGCAGAGGACCTCCTTGAGATAGCCGCTCAGCTTCTCGTCCTGGATGACGAGTGGGGAGGCGGCGAGCCGACGCTCGCTCTCGTCGTCCTCGCGCCACAGGCCGATCTCGTCGACACCTTGCGGCTGGTAGTAGCCTTCGAAGGGCGGAGGGAGCGGGGCAGGTTCGGCGGCGACTGATGCGGTCGATGCGCCTGCGAGCAATCCCGCCGCGAGTATGGATGAGCGGATCACGCTCATTCCTTCCCGATGTCGCTGCCGGGGAATTCCTCCAGAAGCTGCCTGACCCGCTTCTGGGATCCTTCCGCTTCGCGCACGTCTCCGCCCATCGCGCCATCGGCGTTGAGCCAAAGGAGGTCCCCCGTCCTCAGATCGACGAGACCGGCATAGCCAAGGTGTTCGCCGGATTTCACCGCGATCCCTGGCCCTAGCAGGGCGACTGCCTGGAGGATCTTGCGGCCCGTCGAACCGTAGGCATCCTTGTTGAAGATGAAGAGGCCGTAGTCGGCACTTTCTGCTCCTGGTAGGTCGGCCACTCCGTCGCCGAGCGACCAGTCGAAGACGTCCGCCTTGTTGTCCTTCTTCTTGGTCGGCAGTCGGTTGCCGACGAAGAATTGGTACTCGATGACCGCTTGCGACACGGCGGCGAACAGGGCCATGTGCTCCTCAACGGCTCGGGCGTCTTCCCCGAAGGCTTCCGGCGCTTCGACGACCTCGTTGCCTAGCCGCGCCTGGAGTTCTTCGAGCGCCACCTGGATGTTGCTCTTGGCCTGCTCGGTCCAGTCCGCGTTCGGCTCGAACATCCCGCCCGTGGATTGGGAGCCAACGCTCACAGCGGGCCGGAAGACGAGGATCCGTTTCCCGCTGTTAGCTTCGAGTTCGAAACCCTGTTTCACCGCGGATCGCTCTTGAGCGTGTGCCGGCGAAGCGAAGGACATCAGGATCGCAATCGCGGCGGCGATCGACCAGAATATGATTTTCATCTTGGCCCCCTTGCAGACCACTCCCGTAGCCCGCCCCTAGCGGATACCAATATATTGACCGAATTCGATTTCATAGCTCAAAGTTGGGAAAGGTTGTCTCCGCTGTGGCGCAGACCAACGCGAGCATACGCCGTCGCTCATCCTTGAGGCATCGTAATGTGTAGGCTTCGCCGCAGATCCGCTGAAGCTCGATCTGCCAGTTGACGGTGGTCACAGAGAACCAACGCTCCCCGGAGCCGCAGGACCCCTTAGTGGTGCGTGCGAAGGTATCGCGTGAGTCTCGCAATTTGCCCTCCGCGCTTCGCCGCGCACTCAGATGTTCCCGACCGGTCACCGGACAGGATGCCGGCATGACGCGACAGACTTGACTCGTGGGGCATCGTGCTTGCGAGTTACTGCTTGTAGTCGATTCGTTCCGCTGATATCGGCGTTGTATGGCAACGGGAATTCACAGCACCGGAGCGATCGACGACGTCAAGGTCGCCGATCGGTGGGCCTGTGATCTCGGGCTGGCTCCCGTGCCGCTATTCAGCGACGAGATCGAAGGGGATGGAAGCCACCAAGTCCTGCTTGATGGGGGGCTTGGCAGCTTCGCGATCTCCCTCACGCGCGAGGAACTGTGGCGGGACCGTCGCGCCGCCGAATGGGCTTGGTCGAGCGGTGTGCCTCACCATGTCACGGTTACCCCCGATCGTGTTGCGGTCACGCGCTGGGACGCCAAGACACCCGAGCTGTTCTCCTTGTCCAGCGTGCATGACCGACTTGACGCGTTCTACAAGTATCTCGTCGCCGATCGGGTTCGATCTAACAAGCGCGTCACCGAGGAACTGGTCGAGCTTTTCAGGAAGACACGTTCAGCGGTAGCCGCTGCAGAGATGCCCGATGCAGAAAGCGTCAATGTCTTCCTGGCCCTGCTCGCTGAAGGCATGGAGATCGGCGGGCGCAAGCACTTACCGGGGATTGGCCGCGAACTTCTGGACGCGCTGCCTGGCACCAGCCGCGAGATGCTGGTCGCGGAGGCGGCCGGACAGGCGCGCAGGAGCGACTTGTTGGGCCTTCAACCGGATCTCGCGATCCGCCATGCTGGCAGCGAGATATTCCAGGAAGCCCATTTCGCCTTGGGCCAAACGTCGATGCCTGACCTGCTTGGCTGGATCGGCCCCGCTACGGCGAAACGGGAGACTCGCGGAACTGCCCACTTCACTCCCCCGCCATTGGCCCGCACGATCGCAGAGCGTGCTCTGTCCGAACTCGGCGATATTCGTTCGCGGCGGGAGCTGACCGTGATGGATCCAGCCTGCGGTTCGGGCTCGTTCCTCTACGAGGCCATCCGCACCATCCGCAGGATGGGTTTCCAGGGCAAGCTCAGTGTGATCGGGCGCGACATCTCGGAACCCGCCGTGTCGATGGCTCGCTTCGTTCTAGCACTCGCTGCTTCCGATTGGTCACCAGACGGCGGGCTTCGTATCGATCTGGCCGTGGCTGACTCCCTTCGGGCTGACTTGCCCCGATGCGACGTCCTGCTCATGAACCCGCCGTTCCTTTCCTGGAACGCCATGCCGGCTGCAGAGCGAGAACTCACTCGCGAGTTGATGGGAGGGCTTTTGCAGGGCCGTGCGGACCTCAGTATGGTGTTCGTGCTTCGGGCACTTTCAGCACTCATGCCCGGAGGTGTGCTTGGTGCTCTACTGCCCGCAAGCTTGCTGACACTTCTGGCGGCGGAGAAGTGGCGCGCAAGTCTGATCGAGCGAACGGATGTGCGCATGCTGGCCTTTCTCGGTGACTACGGATTGTTCCGCCATGCAACGGTGCAGGTCGCGGGCCTCGTGCTGCGGAGCGGGAAGGCCGATTCCGAGACGCCAGCACTCGCCATGATCGCGGGAGACACAGCACAGTCAACAGGAGACGCGTTCCGGGCGGTGCGCCGCGGCGTCGCTCCGGTCGACGACCGGCGAGGTCGCTGGCACGTGTATCCCATCCCTTCCAATGCTTTCTTAGGAACGACCTGGCGCCTCGTGCCGCCGGCGGCCGCAGAGGCGCTGCACCGCTTGCAGAAGCTTGGCGCGACGCGCCGGATAGGGGAGTTGTTTGACGTCCGGCAGGGGATCAGGACAGGTCGGAACGGCGTGTTCCTCGTATCTGCGGTCGAACACTCGAAGCTGCCGCCCGCCGAGCGGACTTGGTTCAGGCCTGCGATGACGAGCGACAATCTCATCGACGGAAAGTTGACGCCGGATAAGTGGCTCTTCTACCCGAATGACGGGGATCGTAAGCGGATTGTTGATGAAGAGGATCTCAGGAGCAAGGTGCCGGAGTTCCACGCCACGTACCTCGCACCCTATCGGGCGGAACTAGCGGCCAGATCGAGTATCGTGCGGGCCGGCCGGGAGGACTGGTGGGGGCTTTCCGAGCGACGGAGCTGGAGCGCGAGCGACGCTCCGCGCATCGTCTCGAAATATTTCGGGGCGCCCGGAAGCTTCGCTCTGGATCCCAAGGGCTTCTACGCGGTCGTTCAAGGCTATGCGTGGTTCCCGCGAACCGAAGCGACCGATGCCGACAGCGTGAGCATTGACGATGAAGGAGCGTACGATCTGGATGCGACGTCCGCGACCACGATCCTGCCAGAGTTGCTTCCCGCGTTTGCAGCACTGTTCAATTCCGAGCCCTTCCACACTGTTCTGCGCTTGTTTTCGTCGTATGTCGGAGGAGGGCAATATGACCTCAGCCCGCGTTTCGTGAACCAGGTCCCGGTCCCTGATCTCGTTTCGGCAGCGCGCGATGAACGGGTCGGGGCGAGGTTGAATCAGCTTACTCGCCTCGGAACGCACATGGCGCCCCAGGATTCGGAATGGCGGGCACAGGTCAGTTCCGTTGTCCGAAGCCTCTACGGCGAGGCGCTCTTCGAGGATCTCTGACCGGTGAGGCCGTTCAGGATCAAGGTCGATGATCTGGAGGCTCATCGCCTCGCGACTCAGACAGCGCTTTCCAAGGCGAGCCTTTCGAAGGGTGTCACCCTAGAGCGCGAAGACCAGGGAGGAATTGTTGCTTTCGGTGTCGCCCGAAGCGCTGGCGCCGAACGGACATCTAGAAATAGGGGCGCTGACGTGTTCGTCGTGCCGATCAAGGATCTCGGTGGTAGTCTGTTTGCCTGGCTGGGCTATCGCGAGGAATGGTTGTTGGAAAAAGCCGGCAAGACCAAGGTATTCTTATTTCGGTCCTCAGGCGCGACCATCCACTTCGGATATGAGGGGGTAGAACCCAAGCCGCAGATGTTTCGCGCCGAGTGGGCCGGTCTCGTCAAGGCGGATAAGGGCTGGGATTATCAGGCGGGAGACGCCGGCCATCCGCACTGGCAGTTTGACGCGCTGGAGAGCCTTGCAGCGGAGGGCGCAGCCGACGAGGCAGCGCTGATGGCCAATCTGATACGTGCGGAACAGACCGAGCCAACGGTGCGGGAATTCGGTTCGGCGGTATCGAACATACCTGAAGTGACGACCGTAGTGTCCTCACGAGCGATTGCGGCGGTGCATTTCGCTAGCGCCGCCCCCTGGTGGCGGACCAGCCCCGGTGATGCCCATGCTCACCATCCTGAGAACGTCCAACAGATCAGCAGGTGGCTGTCGCGCACGCTGTCTTACATCGACGATCAACTGGCCCGCGTCTAGCTCCTGGGCGAAGTGTCCAGGACATCTGGTCTTTCACCGTCGGCCACCTAGGATTGCGTGACTGGTCACTCCTGTCCAGTCCGCTTCCATTCCATCCGAATGCATCGTAAATGTTCCTGTCCGATTTGACTGAATCGGACCTATGCTCACCCTTCAAGTCGCCGCCTGAATTCACCATGCGTCCCGGTGTGGTCTTCCCAATCGATCTGCTCCTAAAATCACGAGTAGGGTGCAGGAGCTCACACACCATTGTCAGGTCTACGACCGAACCCAGCATCTGCAGAGGGCCCTTTCTTTCGCAATGCTCCTCCGTTTTTCTTTAGTCGCAGTAGAGGGAAAATCGCCTCAGTCGGGTGCCGAGCGCAGGAAATCAGATAAGGACCGCAATGCGTCCAGTTCGGCTCGGTAGGTTACACTTCGACCGCTTTTGCTGGAACGGACGAGGCCGGCATTGCGCAGGATCGACAGGTGGACCGATGCATTGTTCGGCAGCGTGTCCGTCTGCTCGGCCACGTCGGTCGAGGTTATGCCATTCGGAGCGCTGGCTATCGCGAGGAATATCTCCAGCCTGGTCGGCTGGGCAAGGGCACTGAGCTTCGCGACGACATCCATCTTTTCCATTCTCCTGCAGATAGCGTCAGCCATCCCGACCGACAAGTTAATTCGATGCTTCAATAGCTATTGAAGTATTGAATCGATGTGCTATGTTGCTCGTGCGAGGCGCCGGTAGGTCCGGCGCGGAACGTGAGGAGCGGTGCCATGAGCGATACCGCGGATTACGACTTCGACCCTCATTTCGAGCAGGACCCGGTGAACTGGGCGCTCGATCCGCTTGAGGACGAAAGTGGCGGCATATTGGCTGTTCACCGCGTCGCGCTCGTCCGGATCGCATGCGTGGCTGCAGAGACCGGCGCCCGAATGCAGCGGGACGGCTTGGCGGAGGATCCGGTAGGCTGGATGGTCTCGCCGCTCGAGCTTTTCGAAGGCCGCGCGCCGATCGAAGCCTGCATGGAGCGCAGCGCCTGCTCGAAGGCGATCCTCCTTCACGGCCTGGGTCTTGGCCTCGACGCCGATCCGGCCGTGATGGATCGACTGCTCTTCGACCATTCGGCATCCTTGGAGAGCGGACATGGTTGAACCGGCGCAGTCCAATATACGCCAATTGCGCCGTGTCGACCTTCGTGTCGGCGAGACCGGCTTCGGCGATCCGGACGACCCTCAGCGCGTGGCTGCCGTCCTCGACGTGGAGACGACCGGGCTGGATCTCGAGAACGATAGGGTCATCGAACTAGCGGTGCGACGTTTCAGGTATGATCCCGGTGGGCACATCACTGAGATTGGTCGGGCGTGGTGCTGGCGCGAGGATCCTGGCGTTCCGCTGCCCGAAGATGTGATTCGGATCACCGGCATAACGGACCAAGATCTCGTCGGGCGTCGGATCGACGACAGGGTGGCGACCGATATCATCTCATCCGCCGATCTTGTCATAGCCCACAACGCCGCGTTCGACCGCCCCATGGTGGAGAAGCGCCTCACCGACTTGCCGACCAAGCAGTGGGCTTGCTCATGCGTGGAGATCGACTGGGCGGCGGCTGGCTTCGAAGGTCGGTCGCTCGGCTGGCTGTGCGCGCAGGCAGGATGGTTTTATGATGCCCATCGAGCGCAGGGGGATGTCGACGCACTCATCCAGCTTCTGCGCCACGAGCGGACCGATGGTCGCCCGCTGCTTTACGAGCTCGATGGCAGCTCTTCATGCGAAAGTTTCCTCGTTGAAGCCGTCGGCTCGGCGTTCTCGACCAAGGATGCTTTGCGGATGCGTGGCTACCGTTGGGATTCGAAGGCACAGGTCTGGTGGCGTGAGGTCATGCAATTCCGTCTTCTCGAGGAGCAGGCGTGGTTGGCCAGCGAGGTCTACGCGAGCGGAAGGGGAGCACGAGCTCTGGGCCCACGGCTCACAAGACGAGATGCATACAGCCGCTATCGCCTCGATAGTCGGGATTGATCGATGCCCGGAAAAACCAGCTTAGGAGAACCGAACATGGCGAGGAAGCCGGCCCGGAGAAATGCCGCCAGCAAGCAGGTCGCGAAAGCGACGCTGCCGGACGGCCTGATGAACGCCGCACCGGTTCCCTACCCGGTGGCGGATACTAGTATCACCGCACTGCAGGTGTATCACAATCCCGATCGCCGACCGTCGGGCGATGGGCCTTGGAACAACGAGGCCGACAAGGTCTCCTGGATCGACAACGAGACCGGCCTCGGCTGCATCATGCTTCGCCAGAAGAACGGGACGATCTCTGGCTATGTGGGGGTGAGCCCCGAGCATCCGCTCTTCGGCTTCGAAGCGGATGCCGTGCCAGTGAGCGTATCCAATACCGTCCATGGCGGCGTGACCTACGGCAAGGCGTGCGAGGTCAATCGGTTCGAACGGCAAGCTCACGGCAAGCCGCGTCGGGAGCGTTATACGGTGTGCCACACCACCTACGTCAGGACTGTCCAGGACTATCGCACGGTGCAGACCACCGAGGACGAGTTTCATGAGGATTTATGGTGGCTGGGTTTCGACACCGACCATCCGGGCGACCTCGTTCCGGGCGGTCGATATGGTGAAGGTCGCAAGGGTGACGCCTATCGCGATCAGTCGTTCGTCTATTCGAACTGCATCGAGCTGGCGCGCAAGTTGAAATCGCTGATCGAAAAGGGCTCGAACGGGGATGCCCCGCCATGCGACCCGCTCGGCCTTCCCGCTCCCACCGAACGCCCGGGTGATTAATGGTCAGCTCGTTTCACCCTTTCGATGCCGGTAAGGAACGCTACGGAGATGATCGACACCCCGATCTACCCTGGGGGTATTGGATGGTTTCGAGCGGAGCTGTTCCCGGTGAACCGCCGCTGATAGACGAGAACGGTCGGGAATGGCGTTCCGTGCGTGAAGCCTTCTGGGTTGGACGTCTTGGTATGCCCTCAATCCACGCAGCCTGGGCCAACGAAATCATGGAATTTATGGCGAGCTATCTCGCGATTATCGACGGTCGCTTCGTCGCTCGGGAAGAGCGGGTTCAGGACGTTTTTTTGGGGGATGGTCATTTCGAGCATTTTTTTGGGACATACCTAATAACAGCCGGCCTTGTAGATGGAGGGAATAGACGAATAACGGCAGAGGGTCGCGCGGTGCTTACAATGTTGATTTCCACCCGTGCACACGCTGATGCTGCGGAAGATGTCGGTCTCGACTGGATTATTGCAAACCGGACGGTCGCAAGTCATTCCGAGCGCTTAGACGCTGCTGAGAAGGTGGAAAGGCGGGAGCGCGTTGCTGCTCGCATGGCACATCGCTTCGCTACGGCTACGATCGGCGGTGAGCCTGCTGTAAAGCTGATCGGATTGCGGATCACCCGCGAGATTCCTGTGCGCAGCACCTTGTGGACCATGTGCTGGTCAGGCGGGGAACACTATGCGCGCGACCGTTTCTACCTCTGGCTTCTCGAACGCATCGATCGCTGGGATGACTGGAGTATGATGGTCACGCGGAACGGCGCCCGCGCCCTGACCGAGCACTTGATGAGGCTTGCTTTCTGCGACCGCTTCGCCGCGGCTCCGGCGGGCGCCTGATGACCGGTGCCTCCGCCCCGCTGGACTATAGCAGCCTTCTGAATGTGCCGGATCGCCAGCGCAGCGTGCAGGACGTCGCGCTGCCCACCGTTCGCGTTTGCGATCGGATACAACCCGACGCCACGCAGGCCGCCATCGGGTTGAACGCATTGGAGGAGCAGTACGGTGCGATCACCGGCGAATTGCCGCTGGGCGGCTGGAACGGGCTGAGACGCAACGCTCACGGCCGCCTCCGCCTTATTGCTTCGCTGCGGAATACGGCACCCTGGCTGTATGCGGCGACCAACATCGTCGAACGCCAGCTCGAGGTCGCCCTCCACGTGGGGCATCCCTGGCTCGCGTTCCGTCCGCTGTTGCTGGTCGGCGCTCCAGGCTCGGGCAAGTCTCACTTTGCCATGCAGATGGCCGAAGCAGCGGGAGTCACTTTCGTGCAGGTTCCGATGGGAGGCGACAGTGACAACCGTTCACTGGCCGGCACCGCCCGGGGATGGACCGGGGCGCAGCCGGCTCTTCCCGTCGTCGCGATGGTTCAGCACGGAACCGCCAACCCACTGATCATTCTGGACGAGATCGAGAAGGTCTCGGGAGAGCGGCGCAACGGTAACGCGCACGAAGCGCTCTTGAGCATGCTTGAGCCGCGCACAGCCGGGTGCTGGTATGATCGGTGCCTGATGGCGGCGGTGGACCTGCGGCACGTGGTGTGGGTGGCGACCGCCAACTCGCTGCACGGCATCCCGCCCCCGCTGCTGTCCCGCTTCGACGTCGTTAATGTGCCAGTCCCCGGCCCGCGGGACGCGGATGCATTAATTGAAAGTCTTCGCCGCGATTTCTGTCAGCGGCTCGGTTTGCTTGCGGGTCTGCAGCCGCGGCTCGATGACAGTGTTGTGAGGCTCCTACGCCGGCATTTCCACCGATCGGGATCGATCAGGTTGCTTCGGCGCGGAGTCGAGATCGCGATGGGCGAAGCGATTAGAGCTTTGCCCCGTGTGGTCCACTAGGCTCATGGCTGCGAACTAACCTTTCCTTCGATCGCTGGTAGAAGCGCGTGACGGTGCGCGCGTCTCAGTGGTGTAGGGCAATCCCAGCGTGATGGGCGGACCGTCTGAGAACGACCTTCGCATCCCGAAGACTGTCAGAAATTTGTAGATCAGAACGCCAGTAAGCCATCTATTACAGAATTGGCCCGATTTTTCACACAATGACAAGATGTGCCAGTGACTGATCAAGGGCGTCGCCGGCATCAGACCGGAAAAAGATGACTTCTTCGGTCGCAATAGCAGCAAAATGCCAGTGCCAATCGGAGACAACAGCGTCATTGAAAAGGTGGTGAGCCCTGCTGGGTTCGAACCAGCGACCTACTGATTAAAAGTCAGTTGCTCTACCGACTGAGCTAAGGGCCCACGCGCGCTGTTCACGCGATTGGTGTTGCGCGCCCTAGGGAGCGGGCGCGGGGCGGTCAAGCGGGTCGATAGCTGGCGCAGGGTCAGCCCGGTCGAGGGATCGCGCCAGAGAGGCGCGATTTCGGCTGCCGGTCCGAGCACGAAGGGGCGGATGCGAAAGGCCGGGTGGGGGATCGCGAGGCGGTCAGAAACGAAATCAACGCCGCTCCACAGGATCAGATCGATATCGAGCGGGCGGGCGCGCCAGCGCTGGCCTCTTCTGCGGCGGCCGAAGGCGCGCTCGATTGCCTGCATCTCACGAAGCATGGCCTCGGGCCGCAAATCGCTGGTAACAAGCGCCGCCGAATTGGCGTAGCGGCGCTGCGAGGGGCCGACCGGCGCGCTGGTGACGATGCGCGCGACCTCGTCCACTGCGATTCCCTTCGCTGCGATGTGGTCGATCGCCGCCCGCAAGACTGCGCGCGGGCCGCCAATGCGCGGCACGCGCATATTCGAGCCGAGCGCGATCAGGTAGCGATGCGCGCTCAGATATCCTCGCAGAGCCGCCCATAGAGCTGCGGCCTTCGATCGCGGAAGAATCCCATCCCCGCGCGATGCGTCGCCGCGCGGTCGAGGTCGAGCGTCGCGGTGAGGACGCCACTCTCCTGCGATCCGTATTCGGCGAGGTAATCGCCCCATTCGTCGGTGATGAAGCTGTGGCCGTAAAAGCTCTGGCTGCGGTCCGCCGGGCCTTCGTGCCCGATCCGGTTGGCGGCGGCGACGGGCATACAGTTCGACACCGCATGGCCAATCATGGCACGGCGCCACATCCGGCTGGTGTCTAGATCGGCGTCATAGGGTTCGGAGCCGATCGCGGTGGGATAGAGCAGGACCTCCGCGCCCATCAGGGCCATCGCGCGGGCGCATTCGGGATACCACTGGTCCCAGCACACGCCGACGCCGATGCGCGCCGTGCCGCCCTCGCAAGCGATATCCCACACCTTGAACCCGTCGTTACCGGGGCGGAAATAGTATTTTTCCTCGTATCCCGGTCCATCGGGAATGTGGCTCTTGCGGTATGTGCCCATGATCGCCCCATCGGGACCGATCATGGCGAGCGTGTTGTAATAATGGTGCCCGTCGCGCTCGAAGAAGCTGGTGGGGATCGCGACCTTGTGGCGTGCGGAGAGCTCGCGCATTGCGGCGACGCTTTCGTCCTGATCGGTCGGACGCGCGCGGGCGAACAGCGCCTCGTCCTCCTCGCGACAGAAATAGTCGCCTGCGAACAGTTCGGGCGGCAGGATCAGCTGCGCGCCCTCGCCCGCCGCCTGGTCTACCAGTTCGGCGACGGCGGCGATGTTGTCGGCAGGCTCGGGCCGGGCCAGAGGCAATTGCAGGACGGACAGGGTCAGCGCTCTCATGCGCGCCGAATTAGGTTTCGCGCAGCGCGAAGTCCACCTGGATATAGACGTCCGACCGCGTGGTGCCGACCATCATCGAAGGCGAGCGCTCTTCCGGGCGTGGCATGGCCACCGGCGGCGGAGGCGGCGCGGCGCTCTGCGTCTGGACCATCATGCTGTCCGCCATCGCTTCCGCCCCGCGCAAATAGGTCTGCCCCTGCGTGCCGCCCGCATCGCGGATATAGAGCACGCGGCTGACCTCCATCCCCGCAGCCTTGGCATAGGCTTCGGCCCTTTTGCGCGCGGCCTTGTAGGCGTCGGCATAGGCGAGATTCGCGGTCGCCTCGGGATCGGTCATCGACAGGGATGGGCCGGAGACGATGTTCGCGCCCGCTTCGGTGACGGCCGTCACCGCATCGCCCGCGCGATCGGGATTGCGCATCGTCACCTCGACCACATTCGCGGCCTGATACTGCCCCTTGCGATCGCCATATTCGATCCGCCGGACCGTGACGGCACGGGTCTGGATGTCCTTTTCGGCGACGCCCAAATCACGCAGGGTCGCAACGATCTCGGCGATCTTTTTCTGATTGGCCTCGCTCGCGGCACGGGCATTGGCGGCAAAGGTTTCGATACCGGCCTGGAACTGCGCCTGGTCGGGCCGCGATTCGGCTTGGCCGCTAGCGCTGACGGACAGCAGCGTCTCGCCATGATCGACGCCGCGCGCCTCGTCCGCCCGATCGCCGCACGCCGCGAGGGCCAAAGGCGCGGCGACGCAGAAAAGCAGATGTCTCATAAGCAAATCCCCCGATGTGATAGTGTCACACCGGGGGATTTGCGCTTCGTTTACTGAACCTTGGCTGACAGGTCAGCGCTTCCTGAACAGGAGCGTCATCCGGTCGCTTTCGCCGATATTTTCCAGCTCCGGCTTCTTTCCACCCCAGCTCGGCGGCATCTGCCACACACCGCCTTCGTGGTCGGCCGTATCGAGCGGATTGGCGTTGATATCGCTCATGCCGACCAGTTCGAAGCCGTGCGCCTCGACCAGCGCGATCACATCTTCCTGCCGCAGATAGCCATTCGCACCGGTGGTGTAGTCGCCCGGCGCGTCGGACTTGGCGCGGTGCTGGACGATGCCAAGCATCCCGTCATCCTTGAGGAGGCCGCGCATCCGCATCAGCTCGGTATAGAGCACGCCCGACCGCAGAAGATTGTGCATCTCGCGGAACACGAGCACGCGGTCGACCTGGCCCTTTATTTCTTCGGGAAGGTCCTGCGACGCATAGACCGAGATCGGTGCGCCCGACAGGTTCCAGCCACCCCGCGCCGTTTCGAAATCGCCCGGCAGCTTCGCGAAATAATTCGCGAACCGCTCGCCATCCGCCGCAGCGGGATCGGGGGTCAACCCGACATAGCGACCCTCCGCGCCCAGATAGGGCACCAGCACGCGCGTGTACCAGCCGCTCGCGGGCATGTAATCGACCACCGTCATGCCCGGCTTCACCTCGAAGAAATCGAGCGTTTCGAACGGATGGCGATACTGGTCGCGGGCGCGATCCTCGGCCCGGTTCTCCATCGCGAGCGCGCGGTTGAGCGCCGCGTGATGGGCGTGGTCTTCGCCCATGGAGGCCCCATGCGAGGCCATATCGTGACCGGAATGGTCCTGAGCCATGGCAGGCGCGGCGAAAGCCGCGAGCGCGCAGGCGGCGGCGAACAGGATACGCATCGAAATCTCTCCCTGATTTGTCGCGCCAGCTTCTGCCCGGTCAGCCTCCCCCTGACAAGCGGGCGCACCATACCTATCTCCCTTCGCAAAGGAGATTACGAATGGCTAAGCAACAGGCGATCATGGCGGGCGGGTGCTTCTGGTGCACCGAAGCGGTGATGAACGACGTGATCGGCGTTGAAGAGGTCGAGAGCGGCTATATCGGCGGCGACGTGGCCGACCCGACCTACAAGCAGGTGTGCAGCGGCGATACCGGCCATGCCGAGGCGGTGCGGGTGACCTTCGATCCCGACCGGATCGCGCTCGCCGACCTCTACGACGTCTTCATGGGCACGCACGATCCGAGCCAGCTCAACCGCCAGGGCAACGATGTCGGCACCCAGTATCGCAGCGCGATCTTCCCGCTGGACGACGCACAGCGCAGCGAAGCCGAGGCCGCGATCGAACGCTGGAATGCCGAGCACGATCAGGACGCGGTGACCACGATCGAAGGCCCGGCAGAGTGGTATCCGGCGGAGGACTATCACCAGGAATACTGGACGGGCGAAGGCCAGCGGAACCCCTATTGCCAGGCGGTGATCCCGCCCAAGCTGATGAAATTGCGCAAGAGCTTCCAGAAATATCTGAAGGAAGACGCCTGAGATTATTGGGGCGGGGCGCGCCAGCGGGCGATGAAGAATCCGTCCATGCCGCCCTGATCCGACATCATGCCGGGATCGGTGCGCAGCCAGCCTTCCGAGGTCGGCTGTACGCCGCCCGGCAATTCGTCCGCAGTAATCGGAATCGGGTCGAGCGCAACGCGCGCGGCCTGATCCTCGCCCTCCTCGCGCTCCAGCGAGCAGACGGCGTAGACCAGCGTCCCGCCCGGCTTCAGCCAACCCTGCGCCCGCTCCAGCAGCGCGGTCTGCAATTCGGTCAGCTCCGCGATCTGGCGCGGGCCGATGCGATGGAGCACGTCGGGATGGCGGCGCGCAGTGCCGGTCGCGGTACAGGGCGCGTCGATCAGGATCGCGTCGTATCGATGCTTCGGCTCCCATTTCAACGCATCGGCGCGGATCGTCCCGGCGGATAGCCCGGTGCGCTTGAGATTGTCCTTGAGCAGGTCGAGCCGCCGCTTCGAGATATCGAGCGCGGTCACCTTCCAGCCCTGCGCCGCCAATTGCAGCGTCTTGCCGCCCGGCGCCGCGCACAGGTCGAGCGCAGTGCGACCTTCGCCTTTCCCGAGCAGGCGCGCAGGGATAGAGGCCGCAAGATCCTGCACCCACCAGGCACCATCCTCGAAGCCGGACAGCTTCTCGACCGCAGCACCACGCGGCAGGCGCAGATGGCCGGGTATCAGGCTGTCGGCGGCAAGCTGGACCTTGAACGGCTCGGTCTCGGCGGGCTCGCGCAGGGTCAGGTCGAGCGGGGGCGGCTCGGCCAGACCGGCGGCTATGGCCTGCGCCCGCTCGCCCCAGCGCGCGGCGACAGCATCGGGCAGGGTCGGTGCCTCGGGCAGTCCGGCCTCGCGCTTGGTAAGAGTCGAGAAGACGCCATGCGCCAGCCGCCTCGGCCCGCCCGACAGCAGCGGCAGCCCGGTCGCGATCACGGCATGGGGTGGGGTGCCAAGCCTGAGCCATTGCGCCAGCATCAACCGCAGGACCTGACGCGCCTTGGCATCGTCGGGCAGGGTCTGGCGCGTGGCGCTGTCGATCAGCGTATCGAGGTCGACGAGCCAGCGCAGGGTTTCGCTCGCGATCGCGCGGGCGAGCGCCTTGTCCTCGAACTTGCGGACGTCGGAGGTGGCCGCGCCGAAGGCGACGTCCAGCGTCTCGCCCCGCCGCAGGACGGCATCGAGCAGGCGAAGCGCGGCGCGGCGCGCGTGGATTCCGGGGGGCTGGGCCATGGGCGATCGCCTCTAGAGCATCGCGCGAAAAAGTGGGAACCGGTTTTTCGCATCGGCGATGCGGCACCAGGGGCGTTGCTTGAAACTTCGCGCCAGCCCGCGCATTTCCTCATCATGGAAAAACGCGCCACCAAACGTCCCGAGACTTTCGAGAAACCCGCCCACTGGACGAGCGAACCGCCGCCCAAGCCGGAAAAGCCGGAGATGGACGAAGAACTGAGCCCGACCCGTTACGGCGATTGGGTCAAGGACGGCATCGCGATCGATTTCTGACGGCTTTTTGAATCTGCGCCGGTTTTGTTTCTCGCAGAGATCGCAGAGGGAGAAATGCGCAGAGACGCGGAGAGGTTGGGTTCGCGCCGCAGGCCTTCTGCATTACTCTTACAAGTTGAGGAAATTCGCTTCGCGAAGAGAGCTAGATCTCTGCGTCTCTCTTTTACGCTGCGATCTCTGCGCGAAACCAAAACTCCTGATCTATCGTCCGCGCGCCATGGCGGAAGGCGCTCGAACCTCTCTTCCAGCCCAAGTCAAAGCGGTCGCAGGGTGATCTTCAATCCGTCCTTGGGCTGCGGGATCGGCCAGGCCTGCCATTCGGGCTCGTAACCGGAGGCGACCTCGATCCGATAGCGGGTCAGCATCTGCGCCATCAGGATCTTGATCTGCATATAGGCGAAGTGGAGACCGAGGCACATATGCGCGCCGCCGCCGAAGGGCACCCAGGCGTATTTGTGCCGCGCCTTAGCCGCCTCGGGCGTGAAGCGCATGGGATCGAACCGGTCCGGCTCGGGCCAGTGGTCCTCCATATGGTGGACGAGGTGCGGATTGATCCCCACCCGTGCGCCCGCCGGGATCGTGTAGCCTCCGTAATCGAATCTCCTCAACGCGCGGCGCGGAATGCTCGGCACTGGCGGGATCATCCGCAGCGCTTCCTTGAATGCCATCTCGGTCAGTTCGGGCTTGGCGAGGTTCTCGTAGGCCAGATCGCCGCCATCATTGGTGATCGCGCGCAATTCCTCGCGCAATCTCTCCTGCCAGTCGGGGTTCTTCGCCAGCAGATGCACCAGCGACGTCGCGCTCGACGTGATGGTGTCGTGCGCCGCCATCATCAGGAAGTTCATGTGGTCGACCACCGCTTCGACGCTCATCAGGCTGCCGTCTTCGAATTCGGCGGTGGCGAACTGGCTGAACATGTCCTGCCCGCCTCCTTCGGCCCGCCGCCGCTTGGTCTCGCGGGTGAAATAATCGACGAGGAAGGCGCGGCCATCGACACCCTTCTTCATCTTCGTGAAGGGCAGCGGGCGGCGCACCGGCGCGATCGAGGCCTGCACCATGTCAACAAAGGCCTGGTTGATCCGGTCCGCTTCCGGCCCGAACGGCAGGCCGATGAAGCTGTCCGCCGCCAGATCGAGCGTCAACTGCTTGATCGCGGGATAGAAGCGCATCTCCCGCCCCGAACTAGAGGCACCCCATTCCTCCATCCGCGCGGAAATCCCGCGATTGAGGCTGTCCGCGTAATGGCGCATCGGGCCGGGCTTGAACGCGATCGACAGGGCGCGGCGATCGGCGCGGTGATGGTCGAAATCGAGCAGCATCAGCCCGCCGGGGAACAGGCGATGCAGCACCGGGCTCCACCCCTGATCGCTGGAAAAGATCTTCGCGCGGTCGAACAGCATCAGCTCGTTCGCCTCCGCCCCGATCAGCGCGACGTGCCAGCCGCCCATGGTGTGGACCTTGTAGACCGGGCCATAGGTCTCATACATCCGCCGCGCGAAAGCGTGCGGATCGGCGAGCTGGTTGAAGGTGTGCCCGACCAGCGGCCAGCCCTTTTCGCCCGGAATATGGTCGAGCGCGCCGTCCGGCGTCGGATCGCGCCAGCTCTGCGGCGTGAAGTTGACCGGTTCGTGTGGTGCAAGACTGGCCATGGCTCTCTCCGAACTACTTACACCGGTGTAAGCACCTCTCAGCCGGGAATCCACCCCGCCAGTTCCCGCCGCAGCAGCCCTTCGAGCATGGTCATCCCGGCATCCGAAGTGTTGAGGCAGGACAAAGCGGCGAAATGCTCTCCGCCCGCCTCCCTGAACTGATCGCGCCCCTGCATCGCCAGCTCCTCGAGCGTTTCGAGGCAATCGGCGGAGAAGCCCGGCGCGGCGATGGCGATACGTTTGGTCCCCCTCGCGCCCTCTTCGGCCAGCACCGTATCGGTCGCCGGTTCGAGCCATTTCGCCCGCCCGAAGCGCGACTGGAAGGTGGTGCGAAACCGCAAATTCGGCCGGTTCATCCGCGCTTCCAGCAGCCGCGCGGTCTTCTGGCAGTGGCAGTGATAGGGATCTCCCAGATGCAATGTCCGCTCCGGCATCCCGTGAAAGCTGAGCATCAAAAGCTCGGGTTTGAAATCGAGCGCATCGAGCTGGCGCGTGAGGTCTTGTGCAAGCGCGTCGATATAGAGCGGGTCGTCGTGATAGGGCGGCAGCGTGCGAAGGCTCGGCTGCCAGCGCATTTTCGACAGGGTTTCCCCCGCCTTGTCCACAACCGTCGCGGTCGTCGCCGCGCAATATTGCGGGTAGAGCGGGGCCAGGAGAATGCGCTCGCACCCCGCATCCTTCATGGCGGTCAAGCGCTCCGGGATAGACGGATTGCCATACCGCATGGCCCAGTCGACCATGACGTCTTCACCCAATCGCGCCTGCATCTTCTCGGCCTGCGCCTTGGTGATCGCGGCGAGCGGCGAGCCGTCCTCGGTCCATACCTGTTGGTAGGCGTGGGCGCTTTTCTTCGGGCGGGTGTTGAGGATGATGCCGCGCAGGATCGGCTGCCAGGCGATGGCAGGGATTTCGACCACGCGCCGGTCCGACAGGAACTCGCCGAGATAGCGCTTCACCGATTTCGCGTCGGCCCCATCGGGCGTGCCGAGATTGACGATCAGCACGCCGACCCCGCCCGATCTGACGGAAGGATGGTCGGCGGGGATGGTTTGGATCTGCCAGGTCATGGCGTCGCTCTAGAGCCCTTCGGACAGCAGCGGAAGCCGCCGGAAGCGCAGCCGGGTCGCCGCGTGCAGCGCATTGGCGATGGCCGGTGGGGCGACCGCGACGCTCAATTCGCCCGGATCGAAGGGAGTCTCCTCGCTGGCGATGAAATCGACGCGAACATCCGGCGTGTCTGCCAGCATCGGCAACATCAGACCGGCCATGCGCCGTGGTTCGGGCATCCCGTCGCGATAGGTCGCGCTCGATCCGGTGGCGAGCGACAGGCCGAAGACCAGCCCGCCCTCGATCTGCTGGCGAGCGAGGTCGAGATTGGGAATGCGCCCGATATCCGCGACCGCCGACAAGCGATCGACGCGCACCCCGCCCTCGCCCAGCCGCGCCTGCGCGACGCACGCGATGAGGCCGTGCGCGAGTCTATCGCCTTGGCCGAACGCCATGCGGATCAACGCCAGTCCCTGCGCAGTGCCTTCCACGCCCCCGTCCCACTCGCCCAGCCGCGCCGCCGCGCGCAGGACCACGGCGGCCCGCGCGTCCTGCCCCAGCAGCGACAGGCGATAAAGCAGCGGATCGCGCTGGGCGATCTCGGCCAGTTCGTCGATGAAGCATTCGGTCGCGAAGCCGGTATAGACGGCGGCATTCCCACGCATCCGGGCGGTGGGAAGGCCGATCGTCACCGGCACATGATCGACCACGACATTGGGGATCGCATAGGGCGGGACGGCCCCTTCGCAGGCGAGCGGATCGGCCTCGCCCGCCGCGCCCTCGATCGCGGCTTCGATGGTGCGATCCTCGAACAGGCGCGCTCCGAATTCGCGCGCGGTGGCGGGCATGGCCAGCTTTGCCCGCCAGGCGATGGGCTGGCGGTCCGCATTCGGATCGAGCCGGGCGCTGAGTGCGATCGAAACGGGCGTGCGCGGCGGCACGGCCTTGAACTCCTCGCCGCGCGGCCAGGTCAGCTGGACCGGGCGGCCCAGATCGCGCGCGATCAGCGCCGCCTCGATCGCATGAGTGGTTTCCAACCGCGCATCGAAGCTGCCGCCCGCCGCCATGGGATAGAGCGTCACGTCCCGCTCCGACAGGCCGAGCGCCTTGGCGGCAGCGCGGCGCGCGGCGGAGGGGGCCTGGCTGGCGATCCATAATTGCAACCGCCCGTCGCGATAGAGCGCGGTGGTGGATGCGGTCTCAAGTCCCCCATGGAGCGCGGGCGCGATGTCGTACCGGCGCGTCAGGGTCGGGGTGGCCATCGCCTCGGGATCGCCCAGCGATAGGATGCGCTGCGCCTCGCCGCGCGCGATGCCCTCGTCCAGCGCGGCCTCCACCGCCTCGCTTTCGATCCCGCCGGGACCGGCGAAACGCGGCCGAAGGACATCGAGCGCACGGTCCGCCTTCCACCAGCTGTCCGCCACCGCCGCGAGCCAGTATCTGGAGCGCACCAGCGCCACCAGCCCGAGATCACGCGCAGCATCCTCCTCGAAGCCGACCAGTTCGCGCAAGCCCCAGGCGCCATGCCGGATCGAGGCGTGCACCATGCCCGACAGGCGGATATCGCCCGCAAATGGGTAGCTGCCATCGACCTTGGCGGGAAGGTCCAGTCGGGGATAGGCACTGTTTGCCGGCACGTCGCCCGGTAGCACCTCCTCCATCGGCGCCTGCGGCCTTAGCGGCGGGGGATCGGGCGGGGTCATCCGCGCAGCGTCCGCCGCCAGCTCGCCGAAACGGGCGCGCCGCTCGCCATGCGTCACGATCCCGTTCGCGACCTCGCATTCCTCCCAGGCGACGGCCCACCTCTCCGCCGCCGCCATCGCCAGCATCGCCCGCGCCGCGGCGCCCGCCGCGCGGCAGTCGTTCTCGAATGCGGCCAAAGTGGTGCCGTCCGCCGTCGCGGCAAAGGGTTCGGAACGGGCGAAGCGTTCGGTGAGGATACTCTCGGGATCGTCGGCCAGAGCGGGAAGGGCGGACCACAGCGGCGCCCACTTCGCCGCCAGTGGGATGTTCGCCTGCGCGCCATTCGGCGGCACCGGAGCGACCGCGATCTGGCCCCAGGCTGCGCCCATCTCCATCGCCACGATCTGCGGCAGCAGCGTGGTGACACCCTGCCCCATTTCGAGCTGCGGGACGGCGACCGTGACCACCCCGTCCTCGCCCACGGTGAGCCAGGCGCCGAACGCGTATTCGGTCGAATTGGGCTCAAGCGCGCCGGGATAGCGGCGTGGCCAGAGCGACCAGGCCAGCAGCAAACCCCCACCCGCCGCCGCCCCTGCCATGAGGCCGCGGCGCGTGACGGGGAGGCCGCTCAACCGTTCGCGGCCAGCCATCGGGACAGCTTTTCGGCGATGGCGGCAAAGGATTTGGCGTGAATGCCGTCACCCGCCGCCGGGGGATCGCCCGCATCCCCGCCCTCGCGGATTTCGAGCGCCAGCGGAATGCGGCCAAGGAAGGGCAGGTCCAGCTTGGTCGCCGCCGCTTCCACGCCGCCCGCACCGAACGGATCGGACACTTCGCCGCAATGCGGGCAGACATAGCCCGCCATGTTCTCGACCAGACCGATCACCGGCACGCTCGCCTGGTCGAACAGATGGCCCGCGCGCACCGCGTCGATCAGGGCGAGATCCTGCGGGGTCGAGACCAGCACCGCGCCCGCAGGCTTGAATTTCTGTAACATCGTCAGCTGCACGTCGCCCGTGCCCGGCGGGAGATCGACGATCAGGATATCGGTCTCGCCCCAGTGGGCGTCGATCAGCTGCGACAGGGCATTGCCCGCCATCGGCCCGCGCCAGGCGATCGCCTGCCCCGGCTTGGCGAGGTGGCCCATCGAAAGGACGGGCACGCCGAAGCGGCTTTCGACGGGGATCAGCTTGCTGTCCCTCGCCTCGGGCTTCGCATCCCGCGTGTCGAGGATCAGCGGCTGCGAGGGACCGTAGATGTCGGCATCGACCAGCCCGACCTTGTGCCCTGCGCGCTTCAGGGCGATCGCCAGATTGGCGGCGAGCGTCGATTTGCCGACCCCGCCCTTGCCCGATCCCACCGCGATGATGCGGCGCGCGGTGCGCTGGGCGGTCTGAATCACCCGCACCTCGTCGACATCGGCGCGGGGCGACAGCGCAGCCTTGAGGTCGGCTTCGATCCGCGCGCGCTCGTCCGTGTCGAGGCCGGCGACGTCCAGCACGATCATCGCGCGCCCCTTGACGATGCGGGCCGACTGGATGCGGCCTTCGAGCGAGGCGGCCAGAGCTTCGGGAAGCGATGCGACGATATCGGGTTCGGCCATGGCGCAGCGCCGTGTAGCATCGAAAACCGCGGCACAAGCCTTGAAATTCGAAGCAACCCTTGAATTTCGCGCCGAAGCCCTGTTTTTCCGCCGCGCGATACCTATAACACGAGGATGCGACTTTTGGACGGGTTCGGCGACAGGATCAGGCTGGCGATGGCTGGCAAGAACAACCCTTGGGGCAAGCCCCCGGGCAAGGGTGGAGGTGGCTCCGGCGATGGATCGGATGGCGGCGGAGACGAGCCGGCTTCGGACGCGCCGTCCGGCGACAAGTCGCGCGGCCCCCGCAATCCCTGGTTGCCGTCAGGATCGGGTAATGGCACCGGCGAGACCGGCCAGCGCCCCGGATCGCGCCGTCCCGCCAATATCGAGGACATCTTCAAGAACCGCGGCCCCGAAGGCCCGCGTCGGCGCAGCGGCGGGCCGGGTGGCCCCGGCGGCCCCAATTTCCGCATCCCCCAGCGGCCGAACGGGAAAAGCTGGCTGCCGCTGATCATCGGCGGCTTCGTCGCGCTCTATCTCGCCGCGACCAGCTTTCATCTCGTCGGTCCGCAGGAAAAGGCGGTCGTCAAGACGCTCGGCGCTTACACAAGAATGCTCGATTCCGGCCTCAAGGTCACTGCGCCCTGGCCAATCGAAACGGTCGAGATCGAGGACGTGGAGGGTGTGCGCGCCGTCCAAGTGCCTGAAAACCGGGCGCAGGCGAAATTGATCCTGACGGGCGACCAGAACCTCGTCGACCTGTCCTATATCGTGCGCTGGAACATCAAGGATCTGGCGGGCTTCAAATTCAGCCTCGCCGATCCGATCGAGACCGTGCGCGAAGTGGCCGAAGCCGCCATGCGCGCCTCGGTCGCGGAAAAGACGCTGGACGAGACGTTCTCGGGCCAGGGCCGCGCCGAAATCGAACAGGATGTGCGCGAGCGGATGCAGCGCACGCTCGATGCCTATAATGCCGGGATCACCGTGATCGGCGTCGAAATCGACAAGGCCGATCCGCCCGCCGACGTCGTGGACGCTTTCCGCGATGTGTCGGTCGCCGAACAGAACGCCGATGCGGCCCGCAACCAGGCGCGCGGCTATGCCCAGCAGGTGCTGGCACAGGCAGAAGGTGAAGCCGAAGCGTTTGACAAGGTGTACGAGCAATATCGCCTCGCCCCCGAAGTGACGCGCCAGCGCCTCTATTACGAAACCATGGAACGCGTGCTGAGCCAAACCGACAAGACCATCGTCGAGACCGACGGGGTGCAGACCTATCTCCCGCTGCCCGAAGTCAATCGGCGCCGCAGCGGAAACGGCGTGGGTCCGGTGGCACCGCCATCCGCCCCATCGCAATCCAGTGGGCCGCAAGCCAATACGGGAGGGCAGTGACATGACCCGTCTGTGGAACAATCATCGCACCGGCGTCCTGATCGGTCTCGCCGTCCTGCTGATCCTCTTCTTCGCAAGCGCCTTCGTGGTCGGCGAGGAAGAACAGGCCGTCGTCATCCGCACGGGTAATCCGGTTGGCACGGTCAACACGCCCGGCGGCGATGTCGGCGCCGGACTGCGGTTCAAGGTGCCCTTCATCGAAAGCGTGCGCATGGTCGACAAGCGCCTGCTCGACCTCGAAATGACCGACGAGGAAGTGCTGTCGAACGATCAGCAGCGCCTCTTGGTCAACGCCTATGCGCGCTTCCGCATCGTCGATCCGGTCCGCATGGTGGAACGCGCCGGGACCACCGATGGCGTGCGCGTCGCGCTCGAGCCGATCCTCAATTCGGTCCTGCGCCAGGAATTGGGCCGCCGCACCTTCCAAGCCATGCTGACCGCCGAACGCGGATCGGCGCTCGCCAATGTGCGCGCCAATCTCGATCGGCAGGCGCGGCAATACGGGGCTCAGGTCGTCGACGTGCAGATCAAGCGTACCGACCTGCCCGATGGCGCGCCGCTGCAATCCGCCTTCCGCCGCATGGAATCGGACCGCGAGCGCGAGGCGCGCACCATCCGCGCCCAGGGCGGCCGCGACGCGCGGATCATCCGCGCCGAAGCCGATGCGGAATCGGCCCGCATCTATGCCGAAGCCTTCGGCAAGGATGCGAGCTTCTACGATTTCTACCGCGCCATGCAGAGCTACGATTCGACCTTCAGCGCGGCTCGCGAGGGCGAGGGGCCGAAGGGCGACAGCAGCATCATCCTGTCACCGGACAACGAATATCTGCGCCAGTTCCGGGGCCAGCGTTGAGGGGAGTCGACGCTGGACGGCCCGCGTTTTGCGTTGGTCGAACGGGGGCCCGCGAGGCAGTCGGTATTCAATCGCGGTTAAGCGCCCCGGGCCTGTAAACGGGCCAACTCGGCGCCGGTCCCGGCAATCGGAGGGAGCGCGGGGAAATAGGGACGGGGGAAGGACATCTGGGCCACGCGGCGCGTTGTCGCTCCGTTCGGTCACAGCCAGTTGAAGGAAGAAGAGGACGTGAAGCCAGTGCGATATGCCTATGGATTGACCAGTGCCCTGCTTGTGGGCGGAGCCGCGATCTCTCTGGCGACCGGCTATCCTGCCGGCGCGCAGGTGGCGCAGAACGACGACAGCCGGATGGCGACCATGGTGCCGCGCGCCGGTGCCCCTGCCAGCTTCGCCGATCTGACCGCCCAGTTGCAGCCCGCCGTGGTCAACATCTCCACCCGCCAGCGGGTCGAAGTGGCGAACGCCAATCCCTTCGCGGGCACGCCGTTCGAAAACATGTTCAATCAGCGGCGCGGCAATCAGAACCAGCCGCAATATCGCGAAGGCCAGTCGCTGGGCTCGGGCTTCATCGTCTCGGCGGACGGCTATGTCGTGACCAACAACCACGTCGTCAGCCCGCGCGGGCGCGGCACGGTGGAAGAGATCACGGTGACCATGCCCGATGGCACGGAATACGAAGCCGAACTGATCGGGACCGACGCCGAATCCGACCTCGCCGTGCTGAAGATCCAGCGCAGCGAAGCTTTCCCCTTCGTGCGCTTCGGCGATTCGACCCAAGCCCGAGTCGGTGACTGGGTGGTCGCGATCGGCAATCCCTTCGGCTTGGGTGGCACCGTGACGAGCGGCATCATCTCGAGCGTGCTGCGCACCGCCGGGACGGGTGCCTATGACCGCTATCTCCAGACCGATGCCAGCATCAACCAGGGCAATTCGGGCGGTCCGCTGTTCGACATGCAGGGCAATGTCATCGGCATCAACAACGCCATCCTGTCGCCTTCGGGCGGCAGCGTGGGCATCGGGTTCGCGATCCCGGCGGAAACCGCCGCGCCCATCGTCGCGCAATTGCGTGCGGGCGAGGAGATCGAGCGCGGCTATCTCGGCGTCAGCATCCAGCCGGTCGACAACGACACGGCGAGCGCGGTGGGCATCGCGCGCAATCGCGGCGAGATCATCCAGGGCGTCCAGTCCGGCGAAGCGGCCGAGCGGGCGGGCATCCGCGCGGGCGACATCGTCCTCAGCGTCAATCGCCGCGAAGTGACGCCCGACCAGACGCTGTCCTTCCTCGTCGCCAATCTCGAACCGGGCACCACGGTCCCGATCGAGCTGATCCGCGACGGGCAGCGCCGCACGGTCAACGCCACGATCGGCCGCCGCCCCAGCGCCGAGGAGCTGCGCCAGCAGCAGATGTTCGAAGGCGACGATTCCGAAGAAATGCTGCCCGACGAAGGCGACGGGACGGTCGTGGAAGAGCGGCTCGGCCTCCAGGTCGTGCCGATGACTCCCGCCATCGCGCGCCAGCTTGGCCTCGGCGCGGACGTGCAGGGCCTTGCCATCGCCGGGGTCGACCAGAACTCCGACGCGGCGCGCAAGGGCCTGGCGCGGGGCGATGTCATCATCAGCGCCAATTATCGCGAGATTTCGACAGTCGCGCAGCTCGAAGGCATCATCGCCCAGGCGCGCGGCGAGAACCGCGATGCCGTGCTGCTGCGCATCCAGCGGCGCGGACGGCCTGCGGGTTACGTGGCGGTCCGCCTGCGCTGAAGCTTTCTCCGATCACCAGAAACGAAAAGCCCCGCCAGCAATGGCGGGGCTTTTTTGTGGTCGAAGCCGAACGCAAGCCGACAGGAGCGCGCCGCTAATATTCCGTCGCTGGCGGTGACGGCGCCGGACGCGGCGGCTGCGCCGTGCCACCACCACCGGTCGCGCGCCTCAGGAAATCGTCGCTGGCGGCGGGCGGTGCACCCTCGTTCGGCTGTTGCGGCGGGCGCGCGGGCTGGCGCTGCGGGTCGGTCGCGGGAACGGCGCGGCGGCGGTCCGCCTCGCTCACGCCCGGCTCCCCCTCGACCGGGAAAGGACTGCCCTGCCCTGGTTGTGGCGCACCCCGCCCCGGCTCGATCAGATTGCCCTGCTCGTCGATGAAATAATAATCGTCGGGATCGCCGAAGAACTGCTCGTCATCGGGCTCCATCTGCCATTCGGGCAATTGCAGCTCGGTCTCGAATTCCTCGACCGGGCGGTCCTTCACCGCATAGCGCATGAAGGCGGCGAAAGCCTGTGCCGGGGCGCGGCCACCCTGAAGGCTGGCGACCCGCGCATTGTCGTCGCGCCCCATCCACACGCCCGTCGTCACCCCGCTCGAAAAGCCGACGAAATAGCCGTCCTTGTTCGAATTGGTCGTGCCCGTCTTGCCCGCCACCGGACGCCCGATCTGGGCCGCGCGGCCGGTGCCGGTGTTGACCGCCGTCTGCAACAGGTCGGTGATCCCCGCCGCGACGTAGTCGGGCACCAGCTGGACGGGCTCCTTCCTTTCGTGCTGATAGAGAAGCTCGCCGTCCGAAGTGGTGACTTTCAAAATCCCGTAGGGTTCGACCGACTGCCCTCCCTCCGACACTGCCGCGAAGGCGCGCGTCATGTCGATCAGGCGCACTTCGGACGTGCCCAGCACCATCGAGGGATAGGTCGAGATCGGGGTGGTGATCCCGAATCGGCGCGCCATGCTCGACACCGTGCCGAAGCCGACCTCATTGCCGAGCTGCGCCGCGACCGTGTTCTTGGAATAGGCGAAGGCGGATCTCAGATCCATTTCGCCCGCATAGCCGCCGCCCGAATTGCGCGGGCTCCACCCGTCGATCGTGACCGGCGTATCGACCACGCGATCGTCGGGCGTGTATCCGGCTTCGAGCGCGGCGAGATAGACGAACAGCTTCCAGGACGATCCCGGCTGGCGCACCGCATCGGTCGCGCGGTTGTAATTCGTCTCGACGTAATCGGTCCCGCCCACCAGCGCGAGCACCGCCCCGTCGCGGTCCAGGCTGACGAGGGCGCCCTGCGCGCCTTCGGGCGTGTTGGCCTTGATCGACGCGGTGGCGGCACGCTGCATTCCGGTGTCGAGCGTGGTCCACACCTCGATCGGCTCGAACGTTTCGGGCAAAAGCAGGTCGAGCTGCGGCAATGCCCAGTCGGTGAAATAGCGCACCGAATTCTGCCCGGTCTCTTCCTTCAGCTTAACCGCGGAAGGATCGATGGTGACGCTGTCGGCGATGCGGCCCTGCTCCTTCATCAGGCGCAGCACCACGCCCGCGCGGTTGACGGCGGCATCGACATCGGCGGTGGGGGAATAGCGGCTCGGCGCCTTGACCAGACCGGCGATGATCGCGGCTTCCGCCACGCTGAGGTCGGTCGCGGGATGGCTGAAGAATTTGCGGCTGGCGCTGTCGATCCCGTAAGCGCCGCCGCCGAAATAGACCTTGTTCAGATAAAGCTCGAGGATCTGTTCCTTCGAGAACTTCCATTCCAGCGCCATCGCCAGCACCGCCTCGCGCAGTTTGCGGTCGAGCGTGCGGTTTGAATTGAGGAAGACGTTGCGCGCCAATTGCTGCGTGATGGTGGATGTGCCGCCGATCCGGTCGTCCCCGGTCACGCCTTCGATGATCGCCCCCGTCAGGCGCACCGGATCAATCCCCCAATGCGAATGGAAGCGGCGATCCTCGACCGAGATCATCGCATCCTTCATCACCTGCGGGATTTCGCCGGAATCGAGCCATTCGCCAAAGCTCGGTCCCAATTCGACGATCTCACTCCCGTCGCGTGCGCGCACCACGATGGTCTGGCCGACCTGCGTGGCCTGCAATTGATAGTAGCTGGGAAGCGACCGCGCGGCGAAGGCAACGGCAAGCCCGGCGAAAAGCACCACGAGCAGGGCGGCCATCGCCCCGCCGATCGCCAGGCGCCGCACCCATTTGGCAAAGCCGCCGCGCTCTTCCTGCGCCTTCTTGGCCGCCGCCGCGCGATTGCTCGCACCGCTTCTTCCGCGTCGGCTATCGCTGCGTTTCGCCAAATTCCGTCACCCGTCCTTGCCTGCGATCGGCATGCATAGGCGAGTTGTAACTTTCCGTGAACGCCTATCTTTCGGCGCACATATGTGCGGAAAGATCAGTCCTCGGGCTCGAATTCCAGCGAGGCGCTGTTGATGCAATAACGCAGGCCATCCGGTCCCGGTCCGTCAGGGAAGACATGGCCGAGATGGCTCTCGCACTTGGCGCAGATCACTTCGGTGCGGCGCATTCCCAGACTGGTGTCGGTATGCTCCTCGACCGCATCGCCATCGGCGGGCGCGGTGAAGCTGGGCCAGCCCGAGCCGCTGTCGTATTTGTCCTCGCTTTCGAAGACGAGCTGGCCACAGGCGGCGCAGTGATATTCGCCTGCCTGCTTGTTCTTCTCGTATTTGCCGGTGAAGGCCCGCTCCGTCCCCGCCTCGCGCAAGATGTGATACTGCTCGGGCGAAAGCTTCTCGCGCCATTCGGCGTCGGTGAGGGTGAGTTTGTCGGTCATGAAGAAGGTGCTCCTTGCCCCTATAACCGACGAGAAAGCCCTCGGTTTCCGCAGCACCGACAATCCCCAAAACGGTCCGCGACCAGCGGACCGCAAGCGCGACCGCGCGCCCGCAGGCGCCCGACCGAAGGGAGGAACAGCGCCGAGGAGGAACCGGCGGAGGCCGGTTCGCTCACAAATTCACCCATCCACCATCGCATAATGCGAGGGTGGATGTATCCCCTCCATTTTCTCGGCGAGCAGGGGCCGGAAGCTCGGGCGGCTCTTGAACACGGCGTACCAGCCGCGCGCCTGATCGTGGCCGCGCCAGTCGATCCCGCCGAGATAATCCGCGACCGAGACCTGCGCGGCGGCGGCGAGGTCCGCCAGGCTCATCGTCGAGCCGGCCAGCCAGCTGCGATTGTCCACCAGCCAGTCGATATAATCGAGATGGCCGTGCGCGCGCTTCATCGCTTCGCGCAGCACGCGTCCGTCGGGCGGCTGGCGCAGCACGAGGCGCTTGGTCATCTTCTCATGCAGCAGCGGCGCGACCACGTCGGCGTGGAAATTCTCCTCGAACAGGGCGACCAGCCGCCGCGTCTCGGCCCGCGCCAGCGCGCTGCCCGCCAGCATGGGCGATCGCTCCACCGTCTCTTCGAGATATTCGCAGATCGCCCGGCTATCGCACAGGGCGATGTTGCGCGCCTTGTCCTCCAGCACGGGCACGCGGCCCGCATCGTTCAGGCGCCACAGATCGTCGCCCTCGTCCCACGGGCGGCGTTGCACCAGATCGTAGGCGATGGATTTCTCGCCGAGCAGGATGCGAACCTTGCGGCTGAACGGGCAGAGGGGGAATTGGTGGAGCGTCCACATGGCGCACCCGCCTTGCCGCAACCGCGCGCGTTAATCCACAGCAGAGCGGGGGCAGCCGAAAATTCTTTGGGCTATTCGCGCGGCAGGCTGCCTTCGACCCGTTCCTCGATCTGGAGAAAGGCATCGCGAAGGGCCGGGATCAGCGCGGCGATCCCATCGCTGGCATCGGCCATCCGGTCCATCGTGCGCGGCAGATCGCGCGCCATGCGCTGCGCCACCTCGCCCGCGCGCGGGCTCATCCTGCGCAGCGTCAGATCGGGGTCGACCGGACGGCGCGGCAGGTCCGCGACATCGGCGGTGGCTTCGGCCAGCGGCTCGATCAGCGGGGCGAGCGGAAGGTCGAGGAGGATTTCCGACAGGACGGACACCGTCGCCGCGATCTCGTCCTGCGTGGCGGGATCGGACAATCGCTCGGCCAGGCCGCCCAACGCGGCTTCGGCAGGCGGGGTAGGCGCATCGAAATCCGGCAGGACTATCGCACCGTTTGTCTGGCCATCGGTCTGCGCGGCCAACGGCGCGGCGAGAACGAAAAACGGCAGGGAGAACAGAATCTTGCGCATGACGATGATCTCGATGGTTTGGTGGATCGCCCCTGCTACGCGCGAAGGGGTGAACCCATGCTGACGCGCCCGTCAGACGCCGGACAGGTCCAGCAATTGGAGGCAGGCCGGCATCACCGCGGCCAGCGCATCCGGGCCGCCGCGCACCAGCTCCTGCGTTTCGCGCATCGCGAGGCCGGTCACGTAATCGCGCGAGAAACGCGGGTCTTCCATCAACCCGGCCATGAAGCGCACGAAGAATTCCTTCCCGCGCGGGTCCATCGCCGGAAAAGCGAGCGCGGCCGGATCGCCCGCCTGCTGCCCCTGTGCGGTGATCGCAAAGGCGACGCCGCAGCGCAGCCCGGTCTTCTGCTGAAGCGAGATCTGCGGCATTGGCGGGGCCTGCTGCGGAGATGGCTGGGGCGAACTCTGCGCGGCGAAGAGGAGCGATGCGGCGGCGGCGGAAGCGAGAAGCGATGTCATGCCTCTCCCCTACCCGCCGCACGATGAACCGCCAACGACAAGCGGCGCGGCGATGCGGGCCTCCATTGCCCCCGGCCGCCATCCCGCCTAGGTCCGGGGCGAAACAGGAGATCCCACGCTCATGAAAACCCGCGCCGCCGTCGCCTTCGAAGCCAAGCAACCGCTCGAAATCGTCGAACTCGATCTCGAAGGGCCGAAGGCCGGCGAGGTCCTGATCGAGATCATGGCGACCGGCATCTGCCACACCGACGCCTATACGCTGGACGGGTTGGACAGCGAAGGGCTGTTCCCCAGCGTGCTTGGCCATGAGGGCGCAGGCATCGTGCGCGAAGTGGGTGCGGGCGTCACCAGCGTGGTGCCGGGCGATCACGTCATCCCGCTCTACACGCCCGAATGCCGCCAGTGCAAAATGTGCCTCAGCGGCAAGACCAATCTTTGCAGCGCCATCCGCGAAACGCAGGGCAAGGGCCTGATGCCCGACGGGACGACGCGCTTCAGCTATAACGGCAAGCCGATCTATCACTATATGGGCTGTTCGACCTTTTCGAACTTCACCGTCCTCCCTGAAATCGCGGTCGCCAAGATTCGCGAGGACGCGCCCTTCCACACCGCCTGCTATGTCGGCTGCGGGGTGACGACGGGCGTCGGTGCGGTGGTCAACACGGCGCAGGTCAAGCCGGGCGACAATGTCGTCGTGTTCGGACTGGGCGGCATCGGGCTGAACGTGATCCAGGGCGCCAAGATGGCGGGCGCCGACCGGATCGTGGGCGTCGACATCAACAACGACAAGAAGACCTGGGGCGAACATTTCGGGATGACCGATTTCGTCAATCCCAAGGAGGTCGACGACGTGGTCGGCACGCTCGTCGCCATGCTCGACGGCGGGGCGGATTACAGCTTCGACTGCACCGGGAACACCAATGTCATGCGACAGGCGCTCGAATGCTGCCACAAAGGCTGGGGTACCAGCATCGTGATCGGCGTGGCCGAAGCGGGCAAGACGATCGAGACCCGGCCCTTCCAGCTGGTAACGGGCCGCAACTGGCGCGGCACCGCGTTCGGCGGCGCCAAGGGCCGGACCGACGTGCCCAAGATCGTGGACTGGTATATGGACGGCAAGATCCAGATCGATCCGATGATTACCCATGTCCTGAAACTGGAAGAGATCAACAAGGGCTTCGATCTGATGCATGCGGGCGAAAGCATCCGCAGCGTCGTGGTGTTCGACTGATGGGAGCCAAGGTTTCGCTGGCGGACAAGTTCGCGGGTTTCAGCGAGACCTGGGCGCCGCGCATCGTCGCTCGCTATGAAGGGCACGAGGTCCGCATCGCGCGGCTCGACGGAGAATTTCACTGGCATGCGCACGATCACGACGAAGTGTTCCTGTGCCTCGAAGGCACGCTCGACGTCGAATTCCGTGACCGGACGGAGACGCTGGAGCCGGGCGAGTTACTGCTGATCGAAAAGGGCGCGGAACACCGCCCGGTCGCCGCGCGCGGCGAGGTCAAGCTGCTTATGCTGGACCCCGCCGGATCGCCCAATACCGGCGATCACGAAACCGCCACCGTCGCGGTCGATGCCTGATTCACAAGCTCAAGAGGAGAGACTTTATGTTCAATCACATCATGATCGGCACCAACGACATCGAGAAGTCGAAGGCGTTCTACGAAAAGGTCCTCGCCGTGCTCGGTGGGCGGGGTGCGATCGACAACACCAGCGCCAGCGGCCACCAGCGCGCGATCTTCATTCATGACGGCAACACCTTCATGCTAACCCAGCCGATCGACGGCGAGGCGGCGACCTGTGCCAACGGGATGACCATCGGCTTCAAGTGCAATTCGCCCGAGCAGGTGAAGGAATTGCACGATGTGGCGGTCGCAAACGGCGCGACCAGCATCGAAGGCCCTCCCGGACCGCGCGATGCCGGACAGCTGGGCATTATGCACCTGTCCTATTTCCGCGATCTCGACGGGCACAAGATTTGCGGCATCCACCGCGAGGCCTGAGCTTGATGGAAATTCTGAGCCAAAATCGCTCGCACGGGGGCGTGCAGGGCGTCTATTCGCACGCTTCGCAGGAAACGGGGACCGAGATGACATTCTCGGTCTTTGTGCCCCCTCACGAGACTGGCGCGAAGCTGCCGGTGCTGTGGTATCTTTCGGGCCTGACCTGCACCCACGCCAACGTCACCGAGAAGGGCGAATATCGCGCGGCCTGCGCGGGGCACGGCATCGTCTTCGTCGCGCCGGATACGAGCCCGCGCGGGGACGACGTGCCCGATGCGGAGGGCGAATACGATTTCGGCAAGGGTGCGGGCTTCTATGTCGATGCGACCGAAGAGCCTTGGGCGAAGACTTACCGGATGCGCAGCTATATCGAGCGGGAACTGCCCGATCTGATCGCGGCGGAATTTCCGGTCGATATGCAGCGCCAGGCGATCACCGGCCATTCCATGGGCGGCCACGGCGCGCTGACGATCGGATTGCGCAATCCGAACCGCTTCCGCTCGATCAGCGCATTCTCTCCCATCGTCGCGCCGAGCCGCGTGGCGTGGGGGGAAAAGGCGCTGGGCCGCTATCTCGGCGACAATCGGGATTCGTGGCGCGAATACGACGCGGTCGCCCTGATCGAGGACGGCGCGCGGCACGACCACATTCTGGTCGATCAGGGCACGGCGGACGATTTCCTCGAAGACCAGCTCAAGACGGGCGCGCTGGCGATGGCCTGCGCGAAGGCCGGGATGGAGCCGGTGATCCGAATGCAGGAGGGATACGACCACTCCTATTATTTCATCTCCACCTTCCTTGGCGAGCATGTCGCCTGGCATGGCGAGCGCCTACGCGGCTAGGCCGCCCGATCGATACGATGTTCGAATTTCTCCGCACCAATCAGGGGATCATCAGCGTCCTCCTCAGCATGGCGATGCTGGTCGTCTGGGTGGTCTATCTCCAGGTCCTGCTGGTGCAGGTTCGCGCCTCGCGTCGCTCCTCCATCCTGATAACCCGCGCCGCCGGACGAGGGATGCGCAGCCGGTGCCTGGTCACGAATATGAGCAGCCAGTCGCTCTACGTCACCAGCCTGATCGGTATCCTCCATGCGGGCGGGAAGCAGATCGAGATCGCGCTGACCGATCTTCGCGAACTGCCCGAGGATCTCGGCGCCGATCCGCGCTCGACCATGCGGCAGGGCAGCCTCTCGACCGGGCAATATCTCGATATCGGCCATTTCGACGATATTCTCGAGGTCATGCTGCGCGATGACGAGGCTGCCGGGCTGGCGCGTGAAGACGTGGCCCAGCTCGATCTGATCGTGGTCGCCTTCTACGCACCCGAATCCCTGCCCGTGGGGGCGCGGCGCAGCTTCCAGTTCCGGTGGGAATCGCCCAGCGGCACGCGCGTCCAGCCGACCAGCCTCAGGACCGAACAGATCCGCGGCCGCCGCCAGCGCAAGCGCCTGTTCCAGGCGGTCGAACGGCATATGTAGGCGCCCTCAGGCGAGTTCGAACACCGCAAATTCCGCGCGCAGATTGGCGCCCACGCCGCCGATCGGTCGCTCGCCCGAAAAGAACCATTCGCCCTCGATCCGGGCACCCTTCGCGCGCGCCAGATCGCGGAAATCGGCCACCGTCACGTGGTGGATGTTCGCCGTCTCGTACCACGTCACCGGCAGCGCCCGCGTCACCGGCATCCGCCCGCCGAACATCAGCGCGGCGCGGGTGCGCCAATGGGCGAAATTGGGGAAGCTGACGAAGGCCCGCGTGCCGACGCGCAATAATTGTTCCAGCATCCGGTCGGGCCGCGCCGCGGTCTGCAATGTCTGGCTGAGGACCGCATAATCGAAGCTCGCATCGGGATAATCGGCGAGGTCGCGGTCGGCATCGCCCTGCACCACACTGAGCCCGTGCGCCACGCAACGTTCGACACAGGCCCCGTCGATCTCGATCCCGCGCACGTCGCACCCCTTGTCGCGCAGCGCCAGCATCAGCGCGCCGTCTCCGCAGCCGATGTCGAGCACACGGCTTCCCGGCGCGACCTGCCTGGCAATGGCCGCAAGATCGGGACGCAATTTCATTCGACGAAGCCCTTCACCACCCGATCCAGCGCCGGCACGTCCAGAAGGAAGCTGTCATGCCCGAACGGGGCGGACAGTTCGACGAAGCTGACCGGCGCACCCGCCGCGTTCAGCGCGTGGACGATATGGCGGCTTTCCGCCGTCGGATAGAGCCAGTCGCTATCGAAGCTGACGAGGCAGAACCGCGCCGGGTTGCCCGCAAACGCCTGCGCCAGCGACCCGCCATGTTCCTCCGCCAGATCGAAATAATCCATCGCGCGGGTGATATAGAGATAGCTGTTCGCATCGAACCGCCGCGTGAAGCCGCTGCCCTGATAGCGCAGATAGCTTTCGACCTGGAAATCGGCATCGAAGCCGAAGCTCTTTTCGGGCCGGTCCTGAAGATTGCGCCCGAATTTCGCGGTCAGCCCGTCTTCCGACAGATAGGTGATATGCGCCGCCATGCGCGCCACGGCCAGCCCATTGTCGGGCGTGTCGGACCCGTAATACTCGCCCTGGCGCCAGTTGGGATCGGCCATGATCGCCTGACGGCCCAGCTCGTGGAACGCGATGTTCTGCGCCGAATGGCGGCTGGTCGATGCGATCACGAGCACGCGCTGGGCCCGCTCGGGCCAGTTGGCGGCAAGGCTCAGCGCCTGCATCCCACCCATCGATCCGCCGACCACTGCGTGCAACCGTTCGATGCCCAGCGCATCGAGCAGGCCGACGAGGCCACGCACCATGTCGCGTATGGTGATGACGGGAAAGCGCATCGCATAAGGCGCCCCGTCGGGCGCGATGCTGGCCGGTCCGCTCGAGCCGAGGCAGCTGCCGATGACGTTCGCGCAGATCACGTGATAGCGGTCGGTATCGATCGGCAGGCCCGGCCCCACCATCCGTTCCCACCAGCCGGGCTTGCCCGTCAGCGGGTGGGTGCTGGCGACATACTGGTCCCCGGTCAGCGCATGGCACAAAAGGATCGCGTTGGAGCGGTCGGGCGCCAGCTCGCCATAGGTCTCATAAGCGATCCGCGCATCGGCCAGCATCCCGCCGCCGTCGAGCGGCAGGGGGTCCGGCAGAGTCAGGCTTTGGGGTTCGAAGGTCACGCGGGTCTTTTCTTGGCGGGTTGGCGCGCACCGCCTCTAACCGTTCCGCCCGAGCTTGTCGAAGGCCTGCTTTCCTTTATGGCGAAGCGCATCATGGCCGATCGCCCCACACCCAAAGCCTGGATCGACGCGATCCATCCCTATGTCCCCGGCAAGGCGAAATCCGCCGACGGGCGCGAACTCGTCAAACTGTCCGCCAACGAGAACCCGCTGGGGTGCAGCCCCACGGTGATCGACGCGCTGGCCGCGGCCCATTCGCCCGCCCTCTATCCCGATCCCGATGCGAAGGAACTGCGCGCGGCGATCGGGGCGCTTCACGGGATCGATCCGGCGCGGATCGTGTGCGGAACCGGGTCGGGCGAGCTGTTGCATGGCGCGGTGCAGGCTTTCGCGGGAACGGGCGACGAGGTTGCGTTCTCGCGCTATTCCTTCTCGCTCTATCCCCTGCTCGCCCACAAGGTCGGGGCCGAGCCGGTGTTGGCGGAGGCGAGGGAGTACGGCGCCGATGTCGATGCGCTGCTCGCCGCCGTGACCGAGCGGACGCGGGTGGTCCTGCTCGACAATCCCAACAATCCGGTCGGCAGCTGGCTCGATGCGGGCGAAGTCGCGCGGCTCCATGCGGGTCTCAGCCCGGACATCCTGCTGGTGGTCGATCAGGCCTATGCCGAATATCTCGCGCCGGACCTCGACGATGGCGGGCTCGCGCTGGCGGCCGCGCACAATAACGTGCTGGTCACGCGGACATTTTCGAAAGCCTATGGGATCGCGGGCGAGCGAGTCGGCTGGGCGACGGGAGCGCCGGCGCTGGTCGACATGCTCAACCGCCTGCGCGGCGCCTTCAACGTGACGAGCGGGGGCCAGCGCGCCGCCCTCGCCGCTCTGGAGGATCAAGCTTTCGTCCGCAGGAGTAGGCAAGCGAACAGCGCCGTGCGTGCGCGCTTCGCCGACCGGATCGCGATGCTCGGCAATCACGGCCTCAGCATCGTGCCGAGCGAGGCGAATTTCCTGCTGGTCCTGTTCGAAGGCGCGCTCACCGCCGAAGCCGCGATGGGCGCGCTTGCCGAAGCGGGGTATGCGGTGCGCCATTTGCCGGGGCAGGACCTGCCCCATGCGCTGCGCATCACGATCGGGACCGAGGCGCAGATGGACGAGGTCGCGGCCGTGCTCCGGCGCGAGGCCGAAGCCGCGGGTTAAGTGCTTGCGGAGTGGTTCAGCGCGTTGATCGCGGCCAGAACCCGCGCCTCGATCTCGGCGCGCGGCAGGCCGGGCGGGATCGGTTCGCCGAAGCGATAGGTGATCGTGCCGCGCCGCTTGAGGCCGTGATGATAGACCGGGCCGCTATCCACCGCGACGGGCACCACCGGCAGGCCCATCATCTTGTAAAGCCCGGCAAAGCCCGCCTGCAAAGCGCGCACCTCGCCATGGGGGACGCGCGTGCCTTCGGGGAAGATCACCAGCGGGCGCCCATCCGCCACCGCGCCCTTGGCCGCGCGGATCATCGCCCGCAGCGTCGATGCCCCCGCCTCGCGCGCGACGGGCACGAGGCCATAGGCGAGCGCGGCCTTACCCCAGCCGGGAATGGCGAACAGCTCCTGCTTGGCGAAGACGGCGGGCGTGTCGAACAGGGTCGGCGCGTCGATCGCTTCGAAGAAGCTCTCGTGCTTGACCGCGTAAAGGACGGGTTCGGACAAAGGCGCGCCTTCGATCCTGAGGTCGACGCCCAGGAGGTTGACCACGCACCAGCGCTGCAACCCGCTCCAGTCGCTGACCCTTCGGCGGAACACCTCGCGCCCGAATGGGATCGCCAGCAGGGCCGCCGACGTCACCACGATCGAGCCGAGGTAGAAGACCAGGTAGAAGGCGAAATTGCGCAGCAGTTTCAAAGGGAAAACCCTTGCGAAACCGTCGCCAGCAGCAATTTGTTGTATTCGAGGAAGAGCTGGCGGAAATCGGGATCGGACGGCACCGCATCCTCCAGTATCGTCACGCCTTCGGGCAGCGCGCCGCGCATTTCGGACGCGGCGCGGCGCATATGCCAGTCGGTGGTGACGAGGCGCACGGTCTCGACATCGTTGTCGCGCATCCACTGGGCCGCTTCGCCCGCATTGCTGCGCGTGTCCACCGCGAGGAAGCCCAGTGTCACGCAGCATTCCATCTCGCGATCCGTCACGTCGAACTGGGCGGCGAATTCGCCCGGTTTGACCTCGGGATCGACGCCGGACACCAGCATCCGCTCCGCATCGCCATCGCGCAGCACCTCGAGCCCGCGCGGAATGCGCCCGCTGGCGCCTGTCGGCACGATGACCGCATCGGTTCTCATATGCGTGAGCGGCTGCGGCAGCGTCACCGCGAAACCGATGAAGCCGAGAGCGTAGACGAGAACGACGAAGGCGGCGAAGCGAAGGATCACGGCATTTTTCCCAGCGATGCCATTACCGTCATTCGCGCGGTGAGCAAGGCAATCGCCGCCCCCGCCACCGGGACCAGCGCGAGCAGCAGCCAATCGCCGAAATCGAGGCCTCCGCCTGCCACCATGCCGGATTCGAGCGCGGCGAATTGCGCGCCGAGCACGCTCAGCCCGACCGCGCCCAGAACCAGGCCGACCGCGCCGCCAAGGCCCGCGTCGATCACTGCAGACCGCTGGAAGATCCGCGCGATCTGGCCGTCGGTCCCGCCCAAGAGATGCACCACCTCGATCGTCCCGCGATTGGCGTTGAGCGCGTTTCTGGCCGCAAGCCACACCGCCGCCGCGCTGGTGAAGGCGAGCAGCGCGATCAGGCCGAGCGCCAGCCAGCGCAGCGCCGAAATCGCGTCGAATACCGGGCCGAGCCACTGGGCCTGCGCATCGACCCGCGCATCGGGTGCCACGGGGCCCAGCGCGGCGCGCAGCTCGGCAAGCGCACGCGCATCGGCGGTGCCTGCCAGATTGACGTCGATCAGTGCGGGCAGGGGCACCGCTTCGCTGCGCACGCCGCCGCCCAGCCAGGGTTCGATCAGCGCTTCGAGCTCCGCCTCGGGCACGAGCCGCCGGGCCTGGACGATGTCGAGGGTGTCGAGTGCGGCCAGCGTGCGGCGCGCCTGTGCATCGCGCAGAACCGGATCGGCTTCGACGATCTGGATGGTGACGCCGCCCGACAGGTCGCTGCGCGCCTGCGCGGCGAGATTGGCCATGGCGATCGCCCCGCCCGCCGCCAGCACGGTCAGCGCGACCATGATCGCGATCACCCAGGGCATCGGCCCGCCGAGCCTAGCACGAGGAAGGATATGCGACGCAGCCCGTCCGCGAAACGCCGCCCGTCCCCGCTCTAACGCGCGCGCGGCAGCGACGGGGATGGTGGAAGGGGGCCTGAATGGAGGTGGGCCATCGGGCAGGAAGGACGGCCGCTTCATCCGCCCTCCCCCGATAATTCGCGCCGGGGCGGAAAGCGCAGCGCGCCGGTCGGATCGGACAGATGCCCCTTGTCGAGCCGCATGATCAGCGAATCGGGGACCTTCTTCAGCAGCTGCACATCGTGGGTCGCGACCACCACCGTCGTCCCGAGGCGATTCAGTGCTTCGAACAGGCGGATCAGCTTAAGCGCCATTTCCGGGTCTACGTTCCCGGTCGGCTCGTCCGCCACCAGCAGGTCGGGCCGCCCGATCACGGCCCGCGCGATCGCGACGCGCTGCTGCTCGCCGCCCGACAGCGTCGCGGGCCGCGCATCGGCACGATGGCCGAGGCCGACCCAGTCGAGCATATCCGCGACAGGCTGCGCCAGATCCTCCTCGCGCACGCCCGACACGCGCAAAGGCATCGCGATATTGTCGTAAGCGGAGAGGTGCTCGATCAGACGGAAATCCTGGAACACCACACCCAGACGCCGCCGGAACGAAGGCAATTGCGCGCGCGGCTGCGTGATGACGTCGCGCCCGAACATGCGGATCGCCCCGCGCGAGGGGCGCTGGGCGAGGTAGAGCAGTTTCAGCAGCGAGGTCTTGCCCGCCCCGCTCGCCCCGGTGAGGAAATAGAAGCGACCGGGAAACAGCGTGAAGGACAGATCGCTCAGCACCTCGCGATCGGTGCCGTAGCGCAGGCCGACATTGTCGAAGCGCGCGACCTCGTTCTCGCCCTTGGGAAGGGGGCTGGTCACGATATCGACCATCGGGCCATCGACCGGCCCCTGCCGATCGATCGCACCGTCACACCGCCCGTGCCGCCCAAGTCGCCCGTCCGTATCATCCCGCCTCGCGCTATAGCGGCGCATCGGTGTGGAAAAAAGGCCGCATCGGCCCACTGTTCACGGTGGCACACTTGTTGCGGTTTGCGCACGGGTCTAGGACTGTTCGATCATGATTATTGCATGCCCCGCCTGCGCCACGCGCTATGTCGTACCCGACAGCGCGATTGGCGTGGAGGGACGCACGGTCCGATGCGCGAAATGCAAGCATAGCTGGTTTCAGGACGGTCCGGACCTAGCCCCGCCCGAAACAGGCGCGACCCAGGCGGAAGCGCGGCCTTACATCGGCGATGCCCCGCCTCCCGCATCGCCTCGCGCGCCATCTCCAACGCCGTCGCCCAGACCTGCGGCTCCGACGCCAGCCGCACGCTCTTCGACATCGGGCGATCACCCTGCGGCGGGGTCTGAAGCGCAGCCCGACGATAGCGTTCGTGAGGGCGATAGCGTTCGCGAAGACGTCCAAGAAGACGTCCGCGTAGATAATGCCGATCGCGATCTGTCCTCAGATCGCTATGCCACGGGCCCCAGTTTCGACGAAGGCGATCCGCCCTATGGCGAATTGCCGAACGCGCCGCCGCGCCCCGCCGTTTACGACGACACGGTCAGCCAGTTCGATTACAGTCCGCCCTTCCGCCCGCGCCGCAATTACGTGAAATTGTGGACCTGGGCGGCGGGTATCTTCGCGGTGCTGGCGCTGGGCACGGTGGTGGCGGCGAACACGTTCGGCCTTCCGTCCTGGATGCCGGTGGACCGTCCGCTCTTCGCGGTAGCGGAGCCCGATCTGGAGCTGGAATTCCCGGTCGAGGAACAGGAGCGGCGCACCCTGCCCGACGGGACCGAATATTTCGGCGCGCGCATCATCGTCACCAACACCGCCCGCGAGACGCGCAACGTGCCGCCGATCCTGATCGTGCTGCGCGACGGGCGCGAACGGGTGGTGTTCAGTTGGGAAGTCACTCCGCCGAAAGCCTCGCTGGCGCCCGGCGAATCGATGACGATCAACGAAGCGACCACGGACGTGCCGAAATCCGCCGTCATCGCCGAAGTGGGCTGGGCCCCGCGCTGAGCGGCTCGGACCGTCCTGGCGATGGTCTCGAAGCTTTCGCTGACGCCGATCGCGATCGGCACGCCAAAACGCTTGCGGCCCCCTTGTACCGCTGCTAGTGGCGCGCTCCTACCGACGCGGGGGCCTCCTGGATCGCCCCCACGGTCATGTGCGGTCGTGGCGGAATTGGTAGACGCGCAACGTTGAGGTCGTTGTGGGCGAAAGCCCGTGGAAGTTCGAGTCTTCTCGACCGCACCACTCTTGGTCAAAGATGGGCACCGTCCCATTCGATCGTGCAACCATGGCAGCGCCATGGGCCAGTGCTTCGGTTTCGCCTTCGATGATGATGCTTGGTCCGACAAGGACCTGCTTGATGAACGCACGCGCGATCCGCTGGCGCGCATGGCTATCGCCCGATACGATGCGCTCACGGACGATCTGTCCGAACTTCTTAACTGCGTTCGGGGTATTGCGCGAGGGCCCGCGATCGAGTTGCAGCGAGGACTGTCTGTGGATCGACGATCCGCGTAGCCTCCTGCAAGGTGTGCAGAAGGGCACGGGCGAGTTCCACGGCTGGGCATCGCGCAGCCGCGATGTCGAGATGCCCGACAGGATGATCTTCGATGCGGCGACGTCATCGCGGCGAGGCGGATCGCCGGTTGCTCTTACCGGGTGTTCACGCGCCTTGATCCAAGGACCGCGTCATTCCCCGTCAGTCGCCATCGGCAGGCTGGTCCGGGCTCGAGGGTCCCGGCGGTTCGCTGGACCACAGAGGCACCCGAAAATCGCGGAAGATGTCCATCGCTCCCACGCGCGGGGCCGGTCTGACAGGCAGATCTTCGCGCCCGATGGCGACATCGTTCGCGGCATCCTCGATGATGATCGGGATCAGTTCGGGCTCGCCAGTCGCGGCCAATCCGGTTCGGGTCGAGGCGAACGACATGGAGACCCGGCCGCCCATGTTCTGGACGAGGCCGAAACAGGCGATGTTCCGATCACCCTGAGGACAATCGCCGTAAGTCAGACGCGGCGGCGAGGAATGATGGCCAAACTGATTGGCTACTCCCCCCAGCACTTCGAGCGTGCCGCCCTCCTCAATCCGAAACCCGGGCACGGTCCCTTCGGTCTTGAAACCCAGTACCCACACTTGCGAGCCTGGAGGAACCGTCCAGTTGATGGCTTCCTTCGACTCCGTGTTCAAGGCGCGGCCATAAAGCGTGACATTGTCCAGCAGGTCGGCCTCTTTCCCGAGGCCGGTCACACTGTTGAAGAAAAGCGGCACCGACGGACCGGTCGTCAGGAGATTGGCGTAGGAATTTATCGGCCCGGTGACGTGCTGCAAGACGACCGGTCGCCAGGCGGCCTGTTCGACCAGACGCCACGCATTGTAAGCTCCCTGATAGTCCTCGATCACCAGCGGATTATCGCTACGCTCGGCGATGCGGAGGTATGAGCGTTTGCGATCGTTGCTGTCGCTGACGAACCGCGAATAGAGGAACTGGATGTTCCGGACAGACGCCGGCACGTCGATCGTGGACGTGACATAATACGACGTCTTCGGAAAATAGACGACCGGCTTTCCCGATGCGAAGGCGCTTCGCACCGCTTCGGTGGAATCATGCCCCGGCGTGCCGGCAAGCGGATCGTAGTCTTCAGGTGCCGCCCAGTCTTTCACGAGATCCGGAAAGGCGGAAAGATCGCCGGGACGGGCCGATGGGTCTGGCGCTGCAAGATTCAGCGTGTGCGCAGGTCCCGATTGGCCCCGGATCGACGCATCGCCCGAGGATACGAACTCGTCCGCATGATCGCCTGCCGCCAGGATCCGCCCAGCGGATGCGACAAGCGCGCCCATCCCGGTAGAGCGGACATTTCGCGCCAGGATGAAGCCATCGACCAGGTCGACGGCAGGAATCGATCGGCTCGGCACCCCTTGCAGGAGCGAGTTCAGCAGAACGACGTGCGAACTCCCGTCCCTGATCCGCAAGGGAAGCGGAGCGTTCTGGACAAGCAGACGGTTGATGGTTGCGACAGGCCCGTCCACGACCATTCCCGCCTTTTTCTGGTTGGTGAGCGTCACCCTGTCGAGCACGACCTGATGAGGGAGGTTGAGCCGCTGCTTGGCCCATACCCCGATATCGAACCCGTCGACGGTGACGTCGGTCACAAGCGGGATGGCCGGATTGATGTCGAAGGCGATGCCGATGGCGCCCGCACCGTCGGTGGAGCGGACGCGGACATTGTGGACGCCAGCGCTGTTCGCGCCGCCGAAGCGCAGCCCGATCGCTCCCGGATTGCCTCGTCCGCTGTCGATGGTGAGGTTGCGAATTTCGTTGTAGGCCACGCTGTTGTTGATCGTGTGCTTGCCGAAGGAGACGACCGGCTTGGGCGACGCGGCATCGCCGAAACCCTTCGCCTTGTCGGCGAGGCGGATGATCGTCTTGTCGCGGCTTTCGCCGATCAGGCGAAGGCGAGCGATCGTTTCCTGAGCGCCGGGTGGCACCTGGTCGAGCGGGAGTTCGTTGACGATGCGCTGGCCGCCCTCGCCGTAGTCCCAGACGCGGGCCCCCTTGGCGGAATAGATCGCGGTATCCCGGATATCGTAGGTGCCGTTCGGAATGTAGACGATCACGCTTTCGCGTTCCAGCGAAGGGCTCGCCTTGTTTCCGTCGTTCGGGAACGGCGGAAGGAATGGGCCATCCTCCATTTCCTGCACCACCAGATCATAGGCGGCCCGGAAAGCCGCCGTATCGTCCTTTCCGTCATCGGGAACGGCGCCGAAATCGCGCACGAGATCGTACACCTTCCCTCCATTGGCGTGAAACGCCAGGGGCGGCAGTCGGAACACGTCGCCGGGATTGCTGTCCCCGGGCGTTTGCGCAGTGTCGGCATGAGGCGACTCGGCCAAGGACGGCGCAGCACCTGCCGACAGGACAGCCAGTGTCAGGAGTGCGAACGAACGCATCCAGTGAACCGGTTTCAACGGTCGGGCCTGTCGAGGATCTGCCTCCGACAACCTCAAGCCTCGTCGTGCGTCGGTTCCAGAAACCGCGTCGATATTCGCGCGACGGCCATTGTGGCGCATTGCGCCGTCAAGTCGCGCGTGGGCGATAGTACGGATGGATGTCACTACGACGCTCTCCCAGAACCCCGGACCCAGCACGGCCCGGTCAAAAATCCTCGCTTCGGCAGCGGCCTTCGTAACCCGAGCCACTTACCATTTTGATCGTATAACTCATATTATTCGGCGCATGGTCAAGTTTAGTGGTTCAGAATTTTTGCAACTCGTCCTATCTCCTGTCGCAAGGCGGTCGCCGACGTACAGATCGCTATCCGGTGGCTGGGAGATGAAATTGCTACGACAATTAACGACGATGGCTGTGCGTATCCTTCGCCTTGTCCCGAACGGCGAAGCGGCGTGGCTATCGTGCTCCGGGCCCGAGCCGCATCTCGCCCGCGCTGCGGGAGCCGGGCTATGGTGAAGAAAATCGACGATTTCGCCCGCGAGGGGAATCTCACCCTGGGCCTCCTCAACGAAGTTGGCAGACAGGTCGTGGTGGGGGAGTTCGAAGAACAGCCGTTCCCGACCGAGGCGGATCTCGCCGTCAAATATGGCGTCAGCCGATCGGTCACGCGTGAAGCGCTGAAGATGCTTGCGGCAAAGGGTCTGGTCAGCGCCCGACCCAAGCGCGGTACGTTCGTCCGACCCCCGGACGACTGGAACCTGTTCGATCCGGATGTTCTGCGCTGGCTTCTGGAACGCAAGTTCTCCGTGCAGCTGCTCCGACAATTCAACGAACTGCGCGTCGCGGTCGAGCCGCAGGCCGCCAAGCTCGCCGCGCAGCGCGCGCGGCCCGTTCAGGTCGCCGCGATCGCAAACGGTCTCGAACGGATGCGAGCAGCCGAGCAGAATGAAGACGATGCATTGGAATCGGATATCGAATTCCATGTCGCCATCCTCAATGCGAGCGGGAATCCCTTCTTCGTTCAGTTCCGCGACGTCGTGGAAACAGCGCTACGGACATCGATCCGCTTCACCAATCGCGTTGCGGGCCGTACGGCCAGTATCGAAGATCACGAGCGCGTATTGTCGGCTATCGCCGCGGGCGATCCGGATCGGGCAGTGACGATGATGCGCAACCTTCTCGACGACGTGTTGTCGCTTATCGATCGGCTCGAAGCGGACTCGGCCTGAGCACGTCGCGGCGACGCGTCAGCTATCGCGCGGATGAAGCATCCGCGCAATCGGCATTATCCGGGGCGACGCCGAGCTGGTAGATGATGGTGCTGCGATAGGTTTCACCCGGACGCAGGATGCAATCCTCGGCCCATGGCAGGTTCGGCGCATCCGGCACGTTCTGCGCCTCGAGCGCGATCAGCGAGCGGCTCGCCATCGGTTTTCTGCCGGCCCCGGCCTCCCCCAGGAAATTGCCCGAATACAGGTGAATGGCCGACTGGTCGGACCAGACCTCCAGCCGGCGCCCGGTCCGCGAACTTTCGAGAAGAGCGACGTTGCGGAGACCTCTCGCGCCCTCCCCGATCAGCCAGGAATGATCATACCCATGAGCGATCGCGATCTGTCTGTCGTTCGGATCGTCGATATCGTCACCGATGCACCGCTTCGTTCGGAAGTCGAACGGGCTGCCCTCGACGCTGAGCCGCTCACCTGTCGGGAGCATATCTTCGTCCACCGGGACATACCGGTCGGAGGGAATCATGATCCGGTGGTCGGACGCGTCGCTGGACGTGTCCGCGTCGTGCAGGTTCCAGTAGGCGTGATGGGTCAGGTTGACGATTGTCGAAGCGTTCGTCGTCGCGGCATATTCGATCGAGAGCCTGCCCCCTTGCCGAAGCGCGAATGCGACTTCGACGCAGACTTCGCCCGGAAAACCCTGGTCGCCGTCCGGGCTCGTATGGGCGAGCACGACTGTCGGATGTGGTGAAGCCGATGCCCTGACGAACCGCCAGACCGCGCGATCGAAGCCGTGCGGGCCGCCATGCAGTGTCTTGGACCCTTCGTTCGGGGCAGCGCGATGCACGGCACCGTCGATCTCGAACCGGCCATCGCGCAGGCGGTTGGCGAACCGGCCGATCGTCGCCCCCATGTAATGAGGATCGCATTCGTATTCGGCGAGCGAGGCGTAACCCCCGACCACATTCGCCAGCGCTCCGGCCCGGTCTGGGACCACGAGCGAATGCAACCGGGCACCATAGGTCAGCACGCTCGCCGACCGCCCGGTTCCGTCCGAAAGGACGAACTTTTCTATCTCCGTGCCGTTTTCAAACCGGCCGAAAACCGTCCGCTCGACGTCACCTCTCATGGCGTCGCCGACCGCCGGACCATCGCTCGAAACCACGGACGATCAGGAACCGGATTGGATCGGCCCCAGCTCGATGACGAACGGGTCCTTGGTCTCGCGCATGAAGTCATGGAGGCGCGAGACGAGATCGCGGCGGATACCGGAATAGGCGGGATCGTCGGCCAAATTGCGGACTTCGTCCGGGTCGGCCTGAAGGTCATAGAGCTCGAACTCCGGCCGGTTCGTGTATTGTGCGATCGTCCTTTTCCCCAGCGGCACCCCGTCGCGCAGAGCCGCCTGCCACGTACTCGACTGCACAAGATCGAGCGCGGTCGGGTAGGGCTGACGCCAGGCGAAGTTCTGGATCAGCTTGTAGCGATGCGTCCGGATCATCCGCATCGGATAGAACATATGGATTTCGTGCAGGACATGGCTGCCGAACACGGCATCGCGGCCTGGCAGCTCCACCGCGCCTTCCATGACGGGACGAATGGACGCCCCCTGGAAACCGTAAGGCGTCGCATCCATTCCGGCATAGTCGATCACGGTCGGAGCAATGTCCACCCAGCTCACCAGTGCATCGGACCGGGCAGGTTCGCCCGGTCGCGCGCCGGGAGCCTTGACGATGAACGGCAAACGGATGCCCGGATCATACAGATTGGTCTTCGCCCCCGGCATCGCGACGCCGTTGTCCGACAGATACAGGATCAGCGTATTGTCGTATTTGCCGGCAGCCTTGAGCTCGGCGATCAGGCGCCCGATGCCCTGGTCCATCCGGCTCACCGCCTGATAATACCAGGCCAGTTCCTGCCGCGTTTCCGGCAGATCCGGCAGGAAGCTCGGCACCGTCACCTTCTGCGGATCGTATTCGATCGGTGTCACGCCCGGATAGCCGCCGGGTTTGGCACCGAAGTGGTTGGATTCGCCGAGGGTATACGGTCCGAGGCGGTGCGGATCCGTGGGGGCGAAGTAGAGCAGGAAGGGCCGCTCGTCCTTCTCGTTGATGAAGGCCCGCGTACCCTCGGCCATTTCCACCGGGCTGCGACCCAGGCCGGCCTCGACTTCGTCTTCGGTCGCCAGTTCCCGGTCGAAATGATAGACCGTTCGCGGAGCGACATGGAATTTACCCATCAGCGCCGTACGATATCCGGACTCCGACAGGATCTTCGGAAACGAGGTGATCTCGGGGAAGGACGAGAAATTGTAGGGCAGGTGGCTCAGCCCGTACATTCCGTTGGCGTGTACGAACTTGCCGGACAGGATCGCCGCCCGACTGGGACTGCAACTCGAAACCGTCGAAAATGCGCTGGTGAACCTCGTCCCGTCCCGCGCGAGTGCGTCGAGATTAGGGGTCTGGACGTATGTGTTGCCGTAAGCACCCAGAGCATCGGTACCGTGATCGTCGCTGACGATGACCACGATGTTCGGCCGCTCGCGTGAGAGAGGAGAAAGGCCGCCCGTCCCTGCCCCGGCAACACCGACGACCGGACTGCACGCGGCCACCGCGGCCAATGCAAGCGATGCGGTGCATCCCTTCAGAAACGCGCGTCGCGCTGTTCGTCGGTCCATCACAAACTCCAGTTCACTTGAAATCGCTCATTGCGCGCGCAGGACGGCCACCGCACCGCCGGAGGGTGCCAGCTCCAGCTGCAGGGATTGCTGCCGGTCGGCGGTGCCGGTTTTGGTATCAACCGAAGTCATGTCCGAGCCGTCCTGCCATATGGTCGATGCGTACCGGCCCTTGTCCAGGAAGGTCAGCGGGATGGTCAGGGTCCGTTGCTTGCCATCGGTCATCGCTCCGACATACCAGTCCCGTCCCTTGCGCCGTGCGATCACGACGTATTCGTCGATCTCGCCCGCCAGAAAGCGGGTCTCGTCCCAGGCTGTCGGTACGAGCCGGATGAAATCGAGACCCGATGGCTTGTCGGCATAGGCTTCGGGGCTGTCCGCAACCGATTGCAACGGGCTGTCGTAGACCACGTACATGGCCAAAGTCTGCCCTCGGGTGAAGCGCACCATCGGCCCCTTCGAGGTCATCCTGAATTCGCTGTCCGGGACGTTGCGAAATGCCCCCGGAGTATAGTCCATCGGGCCCGTGAGCATCCGGGTGTATGCCAGCGACACATTGTGCCGGGCATTGATGCGCACCGACCAGCGGTTGTACTCCGCACCTAGGACGCCCTCTTGCGTGATGTAGTTGGGATATGTGCGGATCAGTCCGGTCGGGTGGTAGGCGCCGTGCATGTTGAGCAGGATGCGGTGCCGCGCGGTGGCTTCGGCGATCCGGTTGTAGAATTCCACCATCTCCGCATCGTCGCGATCCATGAAATCGACCTTGATGCCCTTGATCCCCCACGATGCGTACAGTGCCAGCGCCTGCTCCATATTGGTCCTGATCATGTCGGAATGGACCCACAGGATCAGATCGACATTCTGCTGGCGCGCGTATGCGACCAGCTCTGGTATCTCGATGGCGGCGATCGGAGTGAGGTTGTCGGCTCCCGGAAGAACCCGGCCGCCGGCCCCGCTGTTGAGGTACCAGCCATCGTCTATCATCATATATTCGAAGCCGTTGGCACCGGCAAAATCGATGAAGGCCTTGATCGTGGCCATGTTCATGCCGGGATTCTCGACCGACCTCACCGTCTGGCCGTTCCACCAGTCCCACGCATACTTGCCGGGCTTGACCCAGGCGAAATCGCCCTCCGCCGGACGGTTGAGGCTGGTAATGAGCGTGTTCTCGATCAGCTTGCCGCGATTGTCTGCGATCATGACGACACGCCACGGCGTCTCCATCCGATTGCCCCGAACGGGTTTGGGAAGCCCCCCAGGCGGATCGGCGAGCATGACCGCAAGCCCGGAATCCCCGGTTCGGACCCCGCCGAGCATCATCAGCGGATAATCATGCACATCGGCCTCCGCGATCGCGAAAGCGCCCGTTCCGTCGGGAGCCGCGCACACGAAGGGGGCATCGAAGAGATTGAGCTGGCGGATCTGGTCGGGTCGGACCGGGTCGAACTCGGCCTCGTGCGCGGTGTGGAAACGGCCCAGGTTCGACCCATGACATTCGGCCTCGCGCGGGAGCATGAATTCGGTCACCTCCTGCAGCGACTGCGCCAGATTGCCGCTTTCTGCCTCGACGATGCCGCGGATGGCCACTCCGGTGTCATAGACTCTGACGTACAGCTTCACCCGATTGCCCGCACCGTCCCGACCGGCCGCGAGTTCCAGCTGATTGTACGCCTCGTCCACGCTCCTCACCTTGGCAGCGGGGAGGTCGTAGCGATCCCGCCCTTTCGTGAGGTTTGCGGATGCCTCGCTCCAGCCCTGCGGCGATCCCGCCAGCGGGAAACCGGCTGCCGACGGTCGCATGATTTCGTGACCGTCCTGGCGGATCGAATAGCGTGGCAGGAGGTCGCCGTCCTGCAATGCGACCGAGACGACGATGCGCCCGTCAGGCGAGGAAATCTCCTGCGTTTCATGCGCCTCCGCAGCCGTGGTCAGTCCCGTTAACGCGGCCAGGAAGAGGCCGATCGTGCGGACCGGAAAGCGGCTGGATCGTGTCGTGCGGCCGGAGGCGCCCCGACGGGCAATGGGAAGGATCATTTGAGGCCTTTCAAGACAATCTGCAAAACGGGGGCTCACAGAGCGCGGAACCTGATTGCCACTCCGCCGCCCGGAGCCAGTCGCAAGCCGAGGACGGTGTCCTTCGTGACGGTCATGTTCGAGATTTCCAAAGCGAGGGGCATGGTTCGATAGTCCGCATCGTCTCCATCCCGATAGATCTGCGCTTCGTATTGGCGCCCCGCCTCGAGGAAATCGAGCGGCTGGATCAGGGATCGGGCGTTCTCGTCGGTCACGCCGCCAAGGAACCAGTCGGCAGAACCCCTCTCCTGCCTCGCGACGACGGCGAAATCGCCGATCTCGCCCTGAAGGGTTCGCGACCGCTCCCAATCCGTGGGAACGTCGCGGATGAACTGAAAGGCATCGGGGCGGCGTGCATAGTTTTCCGGAAGATCCGCCGCCATCTGGATCGGGCTGTAGAAGACGACATACAAGGCAAGCTGCGCCGCCAGGGTCGACTGCACGCGGTGATCCAGAGGCACTCCGCCACGCTCGATATCGAAGATGCCCGGAGTGAAGTCCATCGGACCGGCCAGCAGACGCGTGAAGGGCAGGATGGAACGATGTTCGGGAGGGTTCGTCGGCCGGCCCCAGGCGTTGAATTCCTGTCCGCGCGCGCCTTCCCGCGAAATGAGATTGGGCCAGGTCCTCCGCAATCCCGTATCCTTGACCGGTTCATGCGCATTGATGGCGATCTGACGTTTCGCCGCGGCTTCGGCCACGCGCTGATGGTGCCGAACCATGAACTGGTCGGCAAACCAATGCCCAGGGCCCTCGAAATCGTCGACATCGCCGCTGCGCCGGACATAGCCCGTCTTGATCTGCCTGACCCCGAGGCGGGCGTAGAAGTCCAGCGCATCATCGAGCTGGCGCTCGTAATTGGTAATGCCCCCGCCGGTCTCGTTATGGCCGATCAGGCGAACTCCCTTGCCGAGGCCGTACCGGGTAACCTCGCCGATATCGAAATCGGGATAGGGCTGCGTGAAGCTGAACTTGTTGCCGTTCTGGATCCAGTCGCCGTCCCAGCCTTCGTTCCATCCTTCGACGAGGACGCCATCGAAGCCATTGGCGTGCGCGAAGTCGATGTAGCGTTTCGCGTTTGCCGATGTGGCGCCATGCCTGGGCCCACTCGCCCAGGTCGACTTGTCCAGATGCATCTCCCACCAGATCCCGACATATTTGCCCGGCTCCACCCAGGACACGTCCCCAAGCCTGTTGGGCTCGTTGAGGTTCAGGGTCAGGCGACTGTCGGCGAGCGCGCCCGCGCTGTCGCCGAGCAGGATCGTCCGCCATGGAGTCTCGAACGGGCCCGATATCCTTGCGGAAATACCGTCCGGCAGAGGGGTCAGCCACGATCGCAAGGATCCGCTCCCGTCACCGCTCAGCAGCATGCTGGGAAAGTCGATGAGCGCCGCTTCATGGATCGACGCGTGCAAACCGTCTTCGCGCCGCATGGTCAGCGGGGTCTCCGCCAGGGTGATCCGGCGCGCGTCCGTGCGCGAATAGAGGTACTCGTCGCGATCGGGTTGCAGCGCGGGATACCACCATGCCTCCCATTTGCCGCTGCCCAGGCGGAATTCGGTCAGATCTCCGACCACCGAGACTTCGCGACCGGCAGGGATATCCGCAAATTCGTAGCGCAGCCCCAGTCCGTCGTCGAAGACCCGGATGGTGAGCCCGGTTTCGCGCGTGAGCGGCGTATCGCCGCGCAAGACCACGGCCAATTGGGAGTAGTCGTTCGCGACGACCCGCGCTTCGCCCCATGGCTGCTCCCACGAAGTACGCTCCTCTTTGCGGGCGATGTCGGACATGGCCTCGAACCGCGGAATTGCCTCGCCTTCGAAGCTCATTCCCAGATTCGATGGCGCGACGACCGTCTTCCCGTCGCGCTCCACCGTATATTGCGCCCGCCCGCCAGCGACGCTGACGCAAACCTGGATCCGGGAATCGGGCGATTTCGCACATGCGCTGTCCTGCGCTGCCGCCGAGTTCGCGCCGAAGGCCAGAACGCCGATTGCCGCCAGTCCGATTCCGCGCCCCCGTAGTCGCAGCTTCGACGGCGTGCCCGAGCGTGTTCCCGCGCAAAACTGGAGCATTTCAACAACCCTCTCAACCGGCCATTCTATAATATAATATATGCGGGGACTCCTTAATCGAGCCCTTCTACTGATGGCGATACCCCTGAAAAATGCACTTGTGAAGTTTTATTTGTAAGATATATAAGCCCAAGCGAAGCCCGCTATGCGGGATTTGTCACAATCGAGCGGGCCCCATCAGGCGAACCATGCCTGGTAACGTCACTGGCCGGCCGCAATGGGAGGGAATGATGAAGGAACGCGCGTTTATGCGGGGGCGGCCTGCGTGCCTGGGGCGCCTGCTCGCTGGATCGGCACTTGCGCTACCGATGGCTTTCGCCGCGACACCTGTCTTCGCACAGGCCGCGACGCCAAGCCCGGCGCCAAGCACGACGCAGAATGCCAGCGCGACGCCGGATCCCACCGTTCGTCCTGCCCAGCAGCCCGAAGAGGAAGAGAATGTCATCATCGTGTCGGGTCTTCGTGCCGACCTCGATAGCGCGCTCGAACAGAAGCGGGAGACGGGAGCGGTCGCGGACTTCCTGCCGGTCGCCGATGTCGGCTCGCTGGTCACCACCGACATTGCCGAGGCTCTCGAGTTCACGCCCGGTATCGTGGGCACCCGATTTCGCGGCACGGTCGAAAACATCTCGCTGCGCGGGCTTCCCCAACTCCTGACCGTTTCGACGGTGGACGGCAGGGTTCTGAGCGGACGCAACGGCGACCGCAGCGTCTTCTTCGTGATGTACCCTTCCGAATTGTTCAAGACCGCCGGCGTCTACAAGTCGACCTCCGCGGACCTGACCGAAGGTGGGATCGCGGGCAGCGTCGTTCTCGAGACGCCTTCGCCGCTCTCGGCCAAGCCGGGCATGCTCGTCAGCACGCGCGCCCTCTTCACTCCGTTTCGCAAGAACTACACATTGGGCGTGGACGAGGTCGGCGGCAAGATCAGCATCCAGGGCCAGCAGAAATTCGACGTCGGCGCGGGGCAACTGGGCATCGCGCTGGGCTACAATCAGCTGTCGGACCCCACGGTGACCGCCGGCACCTTCATGGTCGGCTTCACGCAGGCGACCGTCGCAGGAACGCAGACCGTTCTCCCCAATGGGATCTGGTCGTCCAACGAAGGCGAAACGAACAAACGCTCGGCGGTCATGGGCGTGCTGGAATACGAAAACGCGTCTGGCCTTCACATCAAGCTCGACGGCCTTGCGAGCGAATTTCGAAACAAGAATTTCAAGGATATCCTGCAGGTCAACAACCTCAATATTCCCGCACGCTATTCCAACGCCACGTTTTCGGGCGACAATCTCCAGTCGGCCCAGCTGACCAATCTCCAGATCCTGTCCCGTTACGACGACATCTACGTGACGAGCCGCGCCAAGCTGGTGGGTCTGAAAGCCACGCAGGAACTCGGCGCCTGGACGATCGGCAGCGACACCTATTATTCGCGAACCACGAACGATCAGCAGATCGTTCGCCCTGTCCTGCAGGTTACGGGGAACAACACTTTCCTGACCCTCGGCGAGGAGTCGATCGCTTTCGACAACTTCAACAAGGATCTGACCCAGCCAAGCAATTACGGCGCGTTCCAGTATTTCCGGCAACAGCGCGACGTCGACGACAAGGTCTATGGCACGCGGCTTTGGATCGACAGGGAATTCAGCGGCGCATTGACCAAGCTTTCGCTCGGCGGCGCCTTCACCAGGCGTAGCATCGAGGCGCTGACGACCCCCTATTTCGACAACAGCATCCGCAACGCCTCTCTGTTCCCCAACCTGGCCATCGGGCGCCTGCCTGCGACCCTGTTCCTCGATCAACCCTATTTGAGGTTCGATGTCCCCAATTCGACCGGGACCTATATCTCACCCTTCGCGGTGGCGGATCGCAATGCCCTCAACGGCCTCATGCCGGTGGTCGATACCCTGCCGGTCACAGACGCGATCCTGCTGGCCTCCTCGATCGACAATCGGGAGGACACCTGGGCCGGCTTCGTCAAAGCGGATTTCGAGACGGGTCGGGTAGAGGGTTCGGTCGGAGCGCGTCTCGTTAACACGAAGCTGACGGCGAGCGGCTTTACCGGCAATATCGGCTCGACCATTGTGGACGGAGTGCGCACGATCACGGTCAACGGACTGATCCCGGCGACCGAGACCAACAGCTACACTTACCTCCTCCCCAGCCTGAATGTCCGATACGATTTCAGCCCGTCCCTGCTCGGGCGCCTGGGTATCGGCCGAGCGATCTCGCGCCCGGAATTCCTCGATCTGCGCCTCTCGCGCAACCTGCTCGGAGGGGACGAGAACCAGTTTCCCTTGCGGGGCAATGCCGGCAATCCCGGCCTGAATCCGATCGTCTCCGATCAGGTCGATGTCGCGCTGGAATGGTATCCTCACAAAGGAACGTCCGTCAGCCTCAGCGGCTATTACAAGAGCGTCGACGGCTTCGTGACCGACCAGGTGGTGGACGAGGTGATCGCCGGTATCGATTACCAGATCTCCAAGCCGGTCAACACGCGCAAGGGTTCCTTCTACGGGCTCGAAGCGCAGGTCCGGTTCGACTTCGACTTCCTTCCCTCGCCCCTCGATGGGTTCGGCCTGATCGCCAACGGATCGCGTAACTGGACGACGATCGATCCGGGTTACGGCATCCTCAACGACGTCGATGCGACGGGCCAGTTCGTCTACGATGCCTATAATCGCAATCCGGGCGTGCAGGGCTTCACTCCGTGGACCGGGTCCGCGATCCTGTTCTACGAGAAGGGCGGCCTGGCGGTTCGCTTTGCGGGCAGATACGCGAGCGATCGCGTCCGCTCGGTCAGTTCGCTGAATGCGCCGATCGTGAGTTTCGGGCGGACCTATCTGGACGCCTCCGCCTCCTACCGCCTCAACAAGCATTTCACGCTGCAGTTTCAGGCCACCAACCTGACCAACACCGCAGACACCGCATATTACGTCTATCGCAATTACACTGCCTGGAGCCAGCAGTCCGGACGCTCGTATTTCGCCGGTGTCGACCTCCGGTTCTGAGCGACAGGAGATACAGGGCCGGTGGCGCGCCGCATTGGCGCGCCGCCGGTTTTTCCGTTTCCAACCGGACGGTAGAGCGCGCCTTTACGAACGGCGGCTGAGCAAGGCTCGAACCCGTATCAGGCCCGCTCGCTCCGCGCCAAGCGCGGCAACTGCGCGCGCAAGTCGTGCGCCATGCCGAACACCGATCGGAGATTTTCAGTGAGGCAGGCCAGTCGATTCCCTGCCGAGGCTTTCGATCACTCCCGAGCCACGGGCAGCTCGAACGGTCCCAATGGAAGCTGCGCCCGGTCGAAGACGTTGCATATCGGAGCGGACGCCCAGCAATAGCGCACTTTATCCGGCTGGAAATCGTCGGGTACCGCGACGGATATCACACCGTCCTGCAAACTCGCATCTGCGGAAATACAAGCGATGTCCCGATCCGTCCTGCAGAGGGCGATGGGGGCGGGACGCGTGCCGCCTGCGGTGAAAAGATCGCCGGTCCCTCCGGCCACCGTCACCTGGACGGTTTTCCCGACCCGGCGCGCGCCGACGGCCCGAGGCGAACCGGCGGGCGCTCCCGCAATCCCAGCGATACGGTCGAGCGCCGCAGCCGCCCGCTCTCCGACCGGCTTCTTCAAGGGCGGGTGGATGTCGAACCGTTCCCCGACGTCGGTGGTCACGACTAGCTCGGCCAACGGGTCGGCTTCGGAAACCAGTCGCTGAGCCTCGCGGATCTCGGCCGAGGCATCTTCGCGCGGGGCGGGAGACAGCGCTCCGAAAGGGGCAATCTGCACGACGACCACCGGGAGCCCGGCACCGTGACGCGTTCGCAACCCGGCGATCAGCGTCGCCAGTTTCCCGGCATAGTCTTCCCGGCCGTCACGCGCGCCCGCATTGGCTTCCCCCTGATACCAGATCGCCCCCGCCAAGGGCATCGTCGCCAAGGGAGCCAGCATGGCGTTGTAGAGATTTGCGTATCCGACACGGCTTCTGCCGGGCTTTCCGTTAATGGCCGGAACATTCTGCCACAATTCGTCCAGTCGCGCGTTGTGGGCAGTACCGGCCGCGGCGGGGTCACGCCGGTAGAGGTCCAATACGGCCACTTCCTCGTCCATGCCCCCCGCCCGATCGAGTTCGTCGCGCGACATCCACGCCTCGATCGGAGTGCCGCCATAGGACGCGGCGATCAGGCCCACGGTCACCTTGCGGGTCCGGGCAATCTCGCGACCCGCAAGCATGCAGACAGCCGAAAAATCAGCCGAGTTGCCGTGCGTCTTCTTCCAGACCGGCGGTTTCTCGAACTGGCTTAGAGGCACTCGAGCACTTGCCCTCGGCACATTGAGCAGCCGCAGCGAATGATCGATCTCGAGATCGCGCTCCCGGTCGATCAACGCCGTCTTGGCCATTGGGAATTCCATGTTCGACTGGCCCGAACACAGGATGACGTCTCCTACCGAAATGCTCCGAAGCACCGTGCTCGTGCCGTTCGAGGACACCGTGAGATCGAGGCCGGTCGCAGCTTCCCGGGCGGGTAAGGTGACGTTCCAGGTGCCATCCGCATTGGTACGTGTGCGCCTCGCGACACCGGCCAGATCGACCGTTACCTCCGAGCCGGCAACCGTCTGCCCGCCGATCTCGATCGCTTTCCCGCGCTGGAAGACGGCGTCGTCCGACAGGCCGCGCAAGAGCACCATCGGCTGGTCGGCTGCGGCGGGCGCGGCGATCATCGCCAAGGCTGCCGATCCGAGAAGCGCATCCCAATATCTCATCTTTTCGATCTTTCGTTCGGCAGATCGGCCGCGCAGCGGAAGCCGATATGGCTGGTCGATGTGTCCACCATCTCCGGATGGCGCGCGGCGGGACGGTAGCGGCGGCAATAGTTCTCGGCACACAGATGCGAGCCGCCCTTGAGAACCCTGCGCCCGATCTTCACGCCGGGCATCGCAGCGTCGAAACTGCCACGCAAAGTTCCCCCCCGGGGATTTTCGGGAATGCAGCAGGCAGGGGCGGTAGGCCGATCGCCGGATGCCACCGCCCACCAGTCGGCCGTCCATTCCCACACATTGCCTATCATGTCGAAGGCGCCGAAGGGGTTGGCGGGAAACGTGCCGACGGGCGACGTCCTTTCCCATCCGTCGAGCAGGTCGTTGCGGAATGGAAAGCTGCCCTGCCAGAAATTCGCCAGCATCCTGCCGCCGGGCGCGAGGTCGCTCCCCCAGGCATAGTCCTGATCGCTCAGCCCCCCGCGCGCGGCGCACTCCCACTCGGCCTCGGTCGGCAGGCGTTTCCCGGCCCAGCGGGCATAAGCGGCCGCATCGCCGAAAGAGACATGGACGACCGGATGGCCGTCCAGCCCGGACAGGTCGCTTCCGGGCCCCAGAGGATGGCGCCACTGCGCGCCCGCCTGGAAATGCCACCAGAGATCCACCCGATTGGTCGGGACCGGTCCAGCGGTCGGGAAGAACACCAGCGAGCCCGGATAGGCCATGGCGGGATCCATATCGGGATAGCGCCGGGGATCCGGTGACCGTTCTGCTTCGGTTACATGGCCGGTGGCTTCCACGAACCGGGCGAACCGGGCGTTGGTGACCGGCTCGGGGTCGAGCAGAAAAGGTCGTACCCTGACCGTCCGGGCGGGGGCTTCTTCCGGATAGAAGCGGTCCGAGCCCATCAGAAACTCCCCGCCCGGAATTTCCACCATACCGTCCAGTCGCGATCTTCGCATGACTGATTTCATCGATAGTCCGCCGTAACCTCGAGGATGCCCCGTGCCTCGACTCTGAACAGGTGCAGCGCCCCGTCCTTTTGCCGGTCCTGCGGGGCGATGCCCTGTGTCGCGGAGGTGACGGCAAGAATGTCCAGATCCCACCCCCCGAACGCGACGCAGGTGGGCTGGCGAGCAGGAACCGGTATCCGGTCCAGAATGGCTCCGTCAGGGGAATGGACGATTACGGCACTGCCACCCCAGGCCGCCACCCAGATCCGCCCTTCCGCATCCACGCACGCGCCATCCGGAACCATGCCTCCATCGTATCGCGACAACCCCACACCGGTCGGCTTCACCGAAGGATAGTCATACGCTCGGAGCTGCCCGGTCGGGCTGTCCGCATGATACATCTTCGTACCGTCCGGCGACCAGCACAGCGCGTTCGAAATCGAAATACCGCTGAGCAGGGTGGTCAGCGTGCCGGACGGTTCGAGCCGCGCCAGCGTGCCGCTCGCCGACGGCGCGATCGCATCTGGCTCCTCCACCATGGTTCCCACGACGAAGCATCCAGTTCGGTCGCAGCGACCGTCGTTGAACCGCACACCGACGGGCAGCTCGGGGCGAGCCAGCCAATCGATCGAACCATCGGCGAAATCGTAATAGGCGATCCCCATCTCGAAAGCGGCCACGATCTCGGTTTCGTCGCGCGTGATGGCGAACGAGCAGAGGCGATAGGGCAAGTCGAACCGGCTGTGGCGCAATCCCGGCCATTCGAGCCGGTGAAGCGACCGGCCCTCGATGTCGGTCCATAGAAAGGCACTGCCCTGCGCCTGCCACACAACGCCCTCGCCCAGGGTGTTCCCGACATCGATCGTGGCGAGCGGCGCGAAACCGATTCGGCTGGACGGTGACATGTCAGAATAACCTTTCAGCCAAGATATTCCGAGCCGGGCGCATTCGATCACTCATTTGCCCATCGTCCGGCTAGAATGCGAAGGGCTCGCACGTCTCTCGCCCACCCGTGAGAAAGATGTCAGCCACGAGTTGCAGGGGGCGGCCGTCGACGTCGCTTTCACCTCTTTCCACCAATCCGACGAATCGTTCGTACAGTGCTTCGTACTCGGAGGTCCGCGCAACGGCTTGCTTCACGCCCTCGATGTAGAGATCGGCTCCGCCGTTCCGCAATTCGAGCACGCCGCGGTCTGTCCGGATCGCTATGTCCCATTGTGCCTCGCCGGCGGATTCGAAATCCAGGTCGAACGCGATCCGTGCCTCTGCCTGCGATGTCGCGAAAGCGCCCCGCGACCGGATCGGCGCATGGCGATTGGCGGGAAAGACGAGCGAGGCTTCCTCGACGAAGAGCGAGCATGGAAGTATTTCGGTCAGGATCGACAGGGCATTGATGGCCGGATCGAACACACCGAGGCCGCCCGGAGCGAAAATCCATTCCTGGCCGGGGTGGAAATCCCGGACATTCTCGTGCCAGAAAACTTCTCCTCCCAGAATGCGGCGATCCGCGAGCCATTGTCGTGCGGCACCGACGCCCGCCGCTTCGTGGGAGTGCCACGCAGCGAAAACCGTCCGCCCTTTCTCGCCCGCGACGCGGCGCAGCTCCTCCAGCTCGCTGACCGTCGCCGTCGGGGGTTTTTCGAGCATGACGTGCCAGCCTGCCGCAAGCGCCTCGACCGCCAGTTCGAAGCGGCCCACAGGCGGGGTCGCGAACGACACCGCATCGATCGCAAGCCCGCTGGCAACGAGATCGGACAGAGTTTCGAAGCGGACATCGTCGTCTACCGCACCGGTGCTGACCATCGCCGTCAGGTCGAGCCGCCCCACCCGGTCGATCGCCGGCAGGTGCTGGGATCGGGCAATCTTGCCGATGCCGACGAGAGCGAGGCGGATGGGCTTGGACACGTCAGCGGTCACCAGAATGTCGCATAAAGGGCGATCAGGATCAGGATGACCGCCGTCGCACCCGTATTGAAGATCGCGCCGGTCCGATAGCCGACATCGTCGGTCCGTATCGTGTCGCGCGCGCCCCTGCCCTGCATCGCGAGGGAGATGACGACCGCCCCTGCCAAAGCGAGACCGAACACGATCGCCATCCTATCCATGAACGGCAATGCAGGGGTGAGCACCTTGAAGAGGTACGATCCGACCACCGAGATGATCGCGGCGCCGATCGCCCCCGCCTCGTTGGCGCGCTTCCAGAACAGGCCGAGGAGGAAGATCACGGTAATCCCCGGGGTGAAGAACCCGGTGAACTCCTGGATGAACTGGAACGCCTGATCGCTGGAGCCGAGCAGCGGTCGCGCCGTCAGGACAGCGAGCAGGATTGCCGCCGTCGCTGCGAGACGGCCCACCAGCACCAGCTGCTTTTCCTGGACCGCAGACGACGCCGACGCAGCGTCGGCCTGCTCCAGTCCGGCGGGAGCGATACCGCGGAATTTCGCATAGATGTCGAGCGTGAAGATCGTCGCCACCGAATTGATCTTCGAGGCGGTGCTGGCAATGATCGCCGCGATCAGGGCGGCAAACACCAGGCCGAGCAGACCGGTGGGGAGAAGGCGCATCATGGACGGATAGGCCTCGTCCGGCTTCGCCAGATCGGGCGCGAGGATGACCGCCGCGATGCCCGGCACGACGATGATCAAGGGCATCAACAGTTTCAGAAACGCAGCGAAGAGGATGCCCTTTTGCGCCTCATCGAGCGATTTCGCGGCCAGTGCGCGCTGGATGATGTACTGGTTGAAACCCCAGTAGGAGAGGTTGGCGATCCACATTCCGCCGACCAGTACCGACAATCCCGGCAGGTCGGCATAGAAAGGATTGTCGGGGGACAGGATCATGTGAAAATGGCCTGGCGCCTCGCCCATCAACCGGTTCCAGCCCGCGACGACGCCCTGGCCTTGGCCGATCTCTCCGAGGGTCAGATAGGAAATAACCAGCCCGCCCATAATCAACAGCGTCACCTGTACGATATCGGTGAGCGCGACGGCCTTCAGACCCCCGCGCAACTGGTAGAGGAGCGCAAAGGCGCCAAGGAGAGCCAATGCGGCATCCTGGGGCAGCCCCGCCACCTTGTTGATGACGATCGATCCGAGCCAGATGATCGATGTGAGATTCACGAATACGTACAGGGCCAGCCAGAACACCGCCATCAGGGTGCGCAGACTCGGGCCATACCGCCGGTCGAGAAACTGCGGCATCGTGACGATGTCGTTGCGAAGGAAGATAGGCAGGAACCACTTGCCGACGATCAGCAGCGTCGCCGCCGCCATCCATTCGTACGATGCGATCGCGAGGCCCATGGCATAACCGGACCCTGACATCCCGACGATCTGCTCTGCCGAGATATTCGCGGCGATCAGCGAAGCGCCGATCGCCCACCAGGGCAGACTTCTCGAGGCCAGGAAATAATCGGACGAATTGCGGGGGCCGGCTTCGGTCTTCCGGCTGCTGACCCATTGGGCCAAGCCGAAGATGAAGATCCCGTAGGCCCCGATAACAGCAATATCGAGCGTTGCCAGGTTCATTTTTCCTCCCTGCCATACACAATCATTCGATCGTTGTGATCAGCCAGAAATCGCTTGAAGCATATTTATCATATTAATAAAAGACTCGATATGCCAAGCTCGGTGGCTGGCAATGGGAGTGGTGAGATGATCAAGGGTGACTGGGGCAGCACGCACCTGCGCCTGCTCCGGATTCGTCGTGGCGAGCAGGACCGCCTGACCGGCCCCGGCATCGCTCGCCTGACGTCGTCACCGGCCGAAACATTGGCCCAAGTGCTCTCCCCATGGGCGGAAAGCCTTTCCGAGGGCGTCTTGCTCTGCGGAATGGCGGGGTCCCAATCCAGTCTGCACCCGACCCCTTACATCGCCTGCCCGGCGGATGTCGGCGCATGGTCACGCGGGCTAAGTTCTGTGCCGTCGAGCGAATATCCGACATGGATCGCCGCCGGCCTTTCCTGCCAGAACTTTGCCGATCAGCCGGACGTGATGCGCGGCGAAGAAGCGCAGATATTCGGCGCGCTGGAACTGGATCCGTCGCTGGCCTCCGGCACGCACTGCCTTGTCCTCCCCGGAACGCACTCAAAATGGGCCATCGTCCGCGATGCTGAGATCATACGCTTCCAGACCTTCCTGACCGGCGAACTCTTCGCCAACCTGACCACCCGGTCGAGCCTTCTGATCGATCGCGAGGAGAATGCGGGCGACGGGCAGGACGGGTTCACCTGCGGCCTCGGCGAAGGCGGCACGAATCCGCTGGCCAGCCTTTTTTCCGTCCGCACCGCGCAGCTCGTCGGCGATCGCAGCCGGGAGTGGGCGCGAGGTTATCTGTCCGGGATTCTGCTGGCCGCGGAAATGGCCGAAGCCGTGCGGTTGACCGGGTTGGTCGACGAGATAACACTGATCGGCGACGAGGACCTGGTGACGCTCTATCAAGCGGCGGCGGCTCAGGCCGGGATCCGCTCGCGCGCAATGGACGGACAGGCCTGCGTCATGGCGGGCCTCGACAGGCTTGCAGGCTTCATCGAACGGATTCCGGCATGACGCTGGACGATCTGATTGCCGATGGCGCCGCACCGATCGTCGCCATCCTCCGGGGTATCCGCGAAGACGAAATCGAAGATGTCGCCGCGGCGCTGGTCGAGGCCGGTATCTCCATTATCGAAGTGCCGCTGAACTCGCCCCGGCCGCTCGCCTCGATCCGGCGCCTCGTGGACCGGTTCGGCGAAAGCGCGCTTTGCGGCGCCGGCACGGTCACATCCGTTGCCGATGTGCGTGAAGTCGCTTCGGCGGGAGGGCGGCTGATCGTGACCCCGAACACCGATCAGCGGGTGATCTCGGAAGCGCTGTCGCTGGGGCTCGAGGTGATTCCGGGGTGCCAGACGCCGACCGAAGCTTTCACCGCGATCGCTGCCGGGGCGAGGCGGATCAAATTGTTTCCGGCCGGAACGCTTGGCCCGAACCATCTCCGCGCCCTTCGCGACGTATTGCCGGATGGGACGGGGATCTGGGCGGTGGGCGGAACCGACCGGAACTCCCTGCGCGATTGGCTGTCCAGCGGAGCCGAGGGGATCGGGGTCGGCAGCGCCCTGTATCGGAAGGGCGACGGCCGGCAAGACGTCGGGCCCCGCGCCGCCGATCTCGTCGCCGCATGGAAAGAGCTGAAGGCCGGAGAGGGAACAGAATGAGCGGGAGAGATACGGCCGGAATGCAGGACGATCGGGATCGACCGTTGCGATCACGCGCGTGGTTCGACAATTCGGACGATCCCGGAATGACGGCGCTTTACCTGGAGCGATATCTCAATTTCGGCCTGTCCCGCGAGGAACTTCAGTCCGGTCGCCCGATCATCGGTATCGCTCAGACCGGATCGGACCTGAGCCCGTGCAATCGTCACCACCTGGTTCTGGCCGATCGCATCCGCGAAGGCATCCGCGACGCCGGTGGGATTGCGATCGAATTTCCGGTTCATCCGATCCAGGAGACGGGCAAGCGGCCCACGGCGGGCCTCGATCGCAACCTCGCTTATCTGGGACTGGTGGAATTGCTGTACGGCTATCCTCTCGATGGGGTCGTGCTGACGATAGGTTGCGACAAGACCACCCCTGCCCTGTTGATGGCGGCGGCGACGGTCGACATACCGGCGATAGCCCTGTCGGTGGGGCCCATGCTCAACGGGCGGAGCGGCAACCGCTTGATCGGCTCTGGCACGATCATCTGGGAAGCACGCCAGAAGCTGGCCGCCGGTGAGATTGACGATGCGCAGTTCTTCGACCTCGTCGCGGCATCGGCTCCTTCCACCGGCTATTGCAACACCATGGGCACCGCCACCACCATGAACTCGCTGGCCGAAGCTCTCGGCATGCAGCTTCCCGGATCGGCAGCCATCCCGGCTCCGTATCGCCAGCGCCAGGAGATGGCATACCGGACCGGAAAGCGGGCGGTGGACCTGGTCCGCGAGGATCTCAGGCCGTCGAAGATCCTGACTCGCGCGGCTTTTCTCAACGCCATCGTCGTCAACTCGGCGATCGGGGGATCGACCAATGCGCCGATCCACATCGCCGCGATCGCGCGACATATGGGTGTCGATCTCAGCATAGACGACTGGCACACGGCCGGGCTGGACGTGCCCCTGCTGGTCAACATGCAACCCGCCGGTCGCTATCTGGGCGAAGATTTCTACGAGGCCGGGGGCGTTCCGGCCGTTTTGGGGCAATTGCTCGATGCAGGCCTGATCGACGGAAGCCCTATCACCGTTACCGGTAAAACGATCGATACGAATTATCGCGGGAAGACCACCCTGCTTCCTGACGTGATCCGAGCGATCGACGACCCTTTGATGGAAAAATCGGGATTCGTCGTTCTCTCAGGCAATCTGTTCGACTCCGGAATCCTCAAGACCAGCGTCATTTCCCAGACGTTCAGAAAGCGCTTTCTGTCGGACCCCGACGATCCCGATGCTTTCGAGGGTCGCGCGATCGTGTTCGAGGGCCCGGAGGACTACCATGCTCGGATCGACGACCCCGGACTGGAGGTGACGGAGTCCGATATTCTGGTCATGCGCTGGTGCGGGCCGATCGGGTATCCGGGCGCCGCCGAAGTGGTCAACATGCGTCCGCCCGAATATCTGCTGAAGGCGGGCATCCGCGAATTGCCCTGCCTCGGCGATGGACGGCAATCGGGCACCAGCGGTTCGCCCTCTATCCTGAATGTGACGCCCGAGGCAGCGGCTGGAGGCAACCTCGCGATAATCCGCACATATGATCGCCTGCGCGTGGACCTGCGCAATCGACGTGTCGACCTTCTGCTGGACGAAGCCGAAATCGAGAGCCGCCGCACCGAAATGCGGCGGAGCATCGATGCGCATGTGCCCAGGTCCCAGACGCCGTGGCAGGAAATCCAGCGCCATTCGATCGGCGGCTTGGCGAGCGGCGCCATCCTCGAAGGCAGTGAGACATTCCAGCGCATCGATACCGATCGAGGCCTGCCCCGCGATAGCCATTAGCGATAGGCAGGCCGCGAGAACGCTTTACAAAGGACGTTCCCGATAGCGCGCTAACCGTCCCGGGCCGGGAGCTGGATTTCGAAAGTGCTGCCTTCGCCCGGCGTGCTGCTCACCAGTTGGATCGTCCCGCCATGCAGTTCGACGAGTTGCTTGACCAGAGCCAGCCCGATCCCCAGCCCGTCTCCGACCACGCCCAATCCTGCGTCCGACTGCTCGAACATTTCGAAGACGCGCGCCTGCTGATCGGCTGGGATACCGACCCCATTGTCCGATACGACGATGCTGGCCTTATCGGCGCTACGGCTCGCCGAAACCCTGATTTGCCCACCATGGGGCGTGTATCGCGCCGCATTGCCCACGATATTGCCAACCATCTGAACGAACCGCGCCGGATCAACGTCCAGCACGATAGCCTGCTCAGGCAAATCGACCGCGAGCGTGTGCCCTGCTCCTTCTATCGCCGGTGCGGCGATCTCCAGGGCGGAGGGAAGGATATCGGACAGAAGCACGTTCTCGCGGCGCAGCGAAATCTTGCCCCGTTCGATACGGTTTATGTCGAGTAGATCGTCGACGAGCCGTGTCATGTAACTGAGGTGCTGCCGCATCGACTTGCGGCTGGTGTCGATCGCTTTCTGATCGGTCCGGCGTTCCAGGATGTTGAGCCCGGCCGCAAGAACCGCCAGCGGATTGCGCAGCTCGTGGGCAAGCACTGCCAGGAACCGGTTCTTCTGCTGATCCGCGGCCTGCAACGCGACTGTCAGAGATGCGAGCTCGTCCCGCTGGGCGATGATCTGCTGCCGCTGGAGGTACAGATCCAGGAACACGTTCGCCTTGGAACGCAGGACGTCGGCCTCGATCGGCTTCTGGATGAAGTCGACCGCGCCCGCTTCGTAGCCACGGAAGCGGCGGACGGCATTGCCGCTGCCCGCCGTCAGGAAGATGATCGGAATATGCCGCGATCGCTCGTTCGCGCGCATGAACTCGGCCAGTTCGAAGCCGTCCATGCCGGGCATCTGCACGTCGAGCAGCGCCAGTGCATACTCGTTGGACAGCATCAGCTCGAGCGCATCCTCGCCGCTGCGCGCCATGTGAAGTTCGAGGCCGTCGCGCGCGAGCAGGGCTTCGAGAGCGAGGAGATTTTCCTCGAGATCGTCGACCAGCAGGAATTTGGCGGTGTCGGTCATCTTGCGATCATGGCCTCCAGCGCCTGTCGGATATTCTCAACTCGCACCGTTTGCGAGTTCGGGCACGCGGCCAGCGCGGCTCGGGGCATCGTCGCGACTTCCGCGGATGCCGGGTCCTGGACGATAGCTTGCCCGCCCGCCGCGCATATGGCGCGCAGGCCCTCGGCACCATCGCTGTTCGCGCCGGTCAGCACGATCCCGGCCAACCCGGTGCCGAAGGCATCCGCCGCGCTTTCGAACAGCACGTCGATCGCCGGGCGCGAGTGATTGACCGGCTCGTCCGAAGACAGGGCAAGCGTGCCGCCCGCCTCGACGAGCAGGTGATAATCGGGCGGTGCGAAATAGATCGTGCCGGGCTCCAGCGGCTCCTTGTCCTCCGCCTCCTTGACCGGGATGCGGCATTTCCCGGCGAACAGATCGACCAGCGCGTTGTCGCGCCGGGGCGGGATGTGGACGACCACCAGAACGGGGAGCGGGAAGTCCACCGGCAGAGACGGCAGGACTTGCGACAGGGCCTGCACGCCGCCTGCCGAGGCCCCGATGACGACCGCCCGCATCATCGCGCATTCCTCCGATAGATCTTCTCTTCGCGGACGAATTCCGAGAACATGTCGGCATGGGCCGAGAAGCGCAGGCTTTCCTTCGACCCGATGCCGAGGAACCCGCCCCGCGCGAGCGATTCGCCGAACAGTCCGACGACCCGATCCTGCAGGTCGCGGTCGAAATAGATGAGCACGTTGCGGCACGAAATAAGGTGCATCTCACCGAACGCGGCGTCGGTCACCAGGCTGTGGTCGGAAAAGACGGTCCGCTCGCGCAGGGTTCTGTCGAACACGGCCCTGTCGTAGTCGGCGGTATAATGCTCAGACAACGAGCCATGTCCACCGGACAAGCGGTGGTTCTCGGTGAACAGGCGCACCCGGTCCAGCGGGTATATCCCCGACTGCGCCGCGCGAAGCGCCGCCGGGTTGATATCGGTCGCATAGAACATGGTGCGGTCTGACAATCCCTCCTCGGCGAAGAGGATCGACAGCGAATAGAGCTCTTCGCCGTTACTGCATCCCGCGACCCAGACCTTTAGCGAGGGATACGTCCTGAGGTGCGGCACGACCTTTTCGCGCAGGGCCCGGAAATAGGAAGGATCGCGGAACATCTCGCTCACCTGCACGGTGAGGAAGTTCAGCAGCCGCGGCAGGATGGTTTCGTCACGCAGCACGGCGGACTGAATGTCGGACACGCTGGCATATCCCCACTGCTTTCGCGCCTGCAAAAGCCGCCGCTTGATCGACGCGCGGGCATAATGGCGGAAATCGTAGTGGTAGTACCGATAGACTGCGTCCAGCAGCAGTTCGATCTCGATATCCTCGATGCTCTCGCTCGCGGTTTTGGCGCTCATCGCTTCGGCGCTCATCAGCGGGGCATCCATACCCGGACCAGCGACAGGAGCTTGTCCACGTCGATCGGCTTGGACATGTAATCATTGGCCCCTGCGTCGATGCATTTCTGCTGGTCGTCGGGCATGGCCTTTGCGGTGAGCATGACGATGGGCAGTTTCTTCCAGCGCTCGTCGGCGCGGATCGCACGGGCCGCGGTCAGGCCGTCCATCACCGGCATCATCACATCCATCAGCACTAGGTCGATGGTCTTGCCCGGATCGCCCGCCGCCTCGTCGAGCGCATCGATCGCCTCCTGCCCGTTGCGCGCGATCCGCGTCAGTGCGCCGCGGGGTTCGAGCACGCTGGTCAGCGAATAGACGTTGCGCACGTCATCCTCGACGATGAGAATACGGCGGCCTTCGAGCGCCGCATCGCGGTGGCGTGCCTTCTCGATCATCTCGCGCTGTTCGGCAGGCAGATCGGAGACCACCTGGTGCAGGAACAGCGAGACCTCGTCCAGCAGGCGCTCGGGCGACTTTGCACCTTTGATGATGATCGAGCTGGAATAGCGGCGCAGGCGCTGTTCCTCGTCAGCCGACAGGTCGCGGCCAGTGTAGACGATGACCGGGGGCAGCGGGCCATCGCCGTCCTCGCTCAGCGTTTCGAGCAGGGCGAAGCCCGTCGCATCCGGCAATGCCAGGTCGAGGACCATGCAATCGTACCGGCCGCCGCGCAGTTCCTCGAGGCATTCCGCAGCCGTGCCGACCCCGACCGTCTCCACGTCCTGCGAACCGAGCAACTGGCTGACCGCCTCGCGCTGAACCGCGTCGTCCTCGACGATCAGCACGCGCCGGACGCGCGATGCCAGCTTCTCCTGCAGCGAGGCCAGCACCTCGGCCAGCTGTTCGCGCGGGGCAGGTTTTTCGAGGAAGCCGATCGCCCCCAAGGCCAGCGCGGTCTGGGCCTGGTCCGATCCGGAAATGACGTGGATAGGAATGTGCCGCGTGCCGTCCTCGTGCTTGAGCCGGTCGAGCACGGTCAGGCCCGACTGATCGGGCAGGCCGATGTCGAGCACGATCGCGCTGGGCCGGTATTCGCGGGCCAGATCGATCGCTTCCTGCGCGGTGCCGGCGACGAGGCATTCGAAGCCCATTTCGCGTGACAGATCGCAGACGATGCCGGCAAAGCTGCTGTCGTCCTCGATCACGAGCAGGACGCGCTTGTCGCCGGACAACGCCTCCCGGTCATCGTCGACAGCCGTCTGCTTGGGCGCGGTATTCGCAGCGCCTGTGACCGGGCGTGTTGTCCGGGACGCGGCCGCCAAAATTTGTGGGGCACCCGCCTCAGAGCTCTCGTCCGTCGATGCCGATTTGCGCGGAGCAACCATGGCGGGATCGTAGGTCGCCGGCACCTCCACCACGAATGTGCTGCCCTTGCCTTCCTCGCTCTCGAGCCGGATCGTGCCCCCAAGCAGACGGACGAGCTCGCGCGAGATCGAGAGGCCGAGGCCGGTGCCGCCGAACTTGCGGCTGATGGTGCCGTCGGCCTGGCGGAAGGCGTCGAAGATCGCGTCGCGCTGTTCCGCGGCAATACCGATGCCGGTATCCGCAACCGCGAACGCGACCGTGTCATCTCCCTTGCCGGAGATCGACAGCGTGACCCCGCCTTTTTCGGTGAACTTGATGGCGTTGGACAACAGGTTCTTGAGCACCTGTTCCAGCCGCTGGCGATCGGTCTCGATCGAACGCGGCGCACCGGCGGCCAGCGCGATCTCCAGATCCAGCCCGCGCTGCTGCGCCAGCGGCTCGAACGTCTTGCGCAGGTCCGAAGCGAGCCGCTCGGTCGGCACCGGGGCGGCCTCGATCTCGACATGGCCCGCCTCGATCTTCGACAGGTCGAGTATGTCGTTGATGAGGGTCAGGAGATCGTTGCCGGAGGATTCGATCGTGCGGGCGAACTTGATCTGGTCGGCAGACAGATTGCCGTCGGCATTGTCGCCCAGAAGCTTGGAAAGGATCAGCAGCGAATTGAGCGGCGTGCGCAATTCATGGCTCATATTGGCGAGGAAATCGGACTTGTACTGGCTGGCCTGTTCCAGCTCGCGGGCCTTCAATTGCAGGGCGGCAGCGGCGCGGGAAAGCTCGTCGCGCTGACCCTCCAACGTCTGCGCCTGCTCTTCCAGCTGCGTGTTGGTCTGCTCCAGTTCGACCTGTTGCAGTTCCAGCCGTGCCTGCGATTCCTTCAGCGCATTGCCCTGCTCTTCCAGCTCCTCGTTGGAGACGCGCAGTTCCTCGCTCTGCGCCTGGAGTTCACCCGCCTGCCGCTGCGTTTCTTCCAGCGCTTCCTGAAGCCGCTCGCGGAAACGGGCCGAGCGCAGAGCGACCCCGATCGAATCGGCAACGGCGCCGAAAAGATCGTGCACGCGATCGTCGACGGCATCGAAGAATCCGAGTTCGATGACCGCATTGACCGCCCCCTCGTTGAAGGCCGGGGAGACCACGAGATGGCGCGGCATATCGCTGCCGAAGGCCGAACCGATCTTGAGATAGCCATGGGGAATGTCGGACAGCACGATCTGCTGCCCCTCCGCCGCCACCCGGCCGAGTAAACCTTCGCCGATGCCGAACGCCTCGGGCACCGAGGAGATATCGGGCACGCCAAGAACGGCCACACGATTGAACGTGCCGCTTTCGCCCTTGAAGATCGCCCCCGCCGTCGCGCCGATCCTCTCGGAGAAGAACGCGAGAACAGCGGCTCCGATCTGCGGCACTGTCAATTCGCCGCGCATGGCTTTGCCGAGGTCCACCTGCGCGGTCTGCAGCCATCGCTGACGTTCGCGCAGACGGTTGCTGCGCGCGAGCAGGATGAAAATGGCAATGGTCAGCGCGATCCCGATGAGGCTGGTAATCAACGCGCTGAGGATCGCCGCATTGGACGATGCGGCCAGCTCGGCGATGCGCTGCTCGCGCTCGACCGTCTCCTCGCGGTTCATCTGCGCCATTTGCTGGCGGATCGCGTCCATCGCCATCTTGCCCCGATCGCTGTCGGTCAGCGCGATCGCCGGTTCGATACCCCGGTCCCGGCGGGTCTCGACGGCCAGCCGGGAGAAGCGGATTTTCTCCTCGATCAAAGTCCGGAGCCGGTCGAGGTTCGCGGCCTGCACTGCGTTGCCGTGCGTGAGGGGTTCCAGCTTCGCCAGAACGTCACGCGTATCCGCGCTTCCGGTCCGGTAGGGCTCGAGATACTGGACGTCTCCGGTCAGGACATAGCCCCTCGTTCCGGTCTCGACATCGAGCGCGGCTATCATAAGCTCGTCGAGCGCGGTCAGCACCTCATGCGTATTGCGGATCCGGTCTTCGTTCTCGCGCATTCCGAGAACGTTCGAATACGAAACGATCGCGCTGATCAGGAAGAAGCCGATACCCGCAAACAGGCCGAGGATGGACCACCAGACCGTTTTGTCGCGGAGTTTCCCGTTGGGGTGAGAATCTTGCAAGAGTTCCAAACCTTATGATCGTGCGCGCCTCTTAAAGAAGCGCGCAAACCGCAGGCAAACATTTTCGCTTCGTATCGGCTTGAAAGCAGCCGCAACATTCGGGGACAATTACAAAAATTCATCAAAGGCGGCGAGAACGCGCCGCAAACCGCATTTGGAGATAGGCAAAGGCTTCCCGCCGATTTGGGAGGGAATTGAAGCGTTTTCAAAAATGCCGGTGGAGGTGGAGACGGTCATGACGCAACGAGTTACCTGTCGAACGTCAGCTTCGCGCCCCAACTTGGGTCGTTCCGACTTTCTCCAGGCGAACCTGAAACCGGTCGCCGCCGCAAGCCTCCGGCAATATCCGCTTCCGGTGCTGCTCGGGTGGGCCCTGCATGACCGTTTCAAAGGTGGTTTTGCGACGGTTGGCTTATGAAGCTGAGAGTTGCTTAGAGCATCACCCATCGATCTATGATTGAGGCAGAGAATGGCCAATAGGTTGACGCTAGGGGGTAGCTATGAAACTGGCACGAAAAACGCCGCAATGATGCGTCAAACTTCGATGAAGGATACCAATGGCTCCCTGGATAATAATCAGCATATCCCTTGCCGTCGTCTTTTTGGGTTGTGCCCTCGTAATACTTTCAGGCGTCAAGAAGGATAAAAAGTGAATCTGGGGAGAAAGGCATCACTTCTCAGATGGCTTACGGCCCACAAATCGTTACAGCGCCAACTTCAATTAACACTGTGTTGGGTTCAGTCCCACAGTCACCCCCGGTCGCGGAGCATGTGGGCAGATGGCTTCCTGTCGAAGGGATCGGACTTACGCCATGGCATATGGGGAAATTGCCATAACGGCTGGTGAGCACGTCCATTTCTCCGGTCGAGGCCAACCGATCGTATCAATTGAAATTCTCGACCGGCTACCACCCGAACGCAAAAGCCCCACCAATCCCGAGACCGGTGGGGCTTTTGCTAATTCGATCGTATGGACGTTCAGGCGTTGGCCTTATTCCCAAGCCCGGCCGGAATGCGTGCACCTTCCTTGAGATAAATCCGATTGTCGTCGATCTTTTCGACGGCGTCGACAGGGATCAGATGGTGGATGCTGTCGGCACTGTCCGACTTGGTCAGCTTGATATTGTCGCCTTCGACATCGTCGACCGTTCCGACATGCTGGCCGTTCGAATCGGCGATTTCCATGTGTTCCTTGATGCGGATCTTCTCGAACATAAATTACCCTTTGGTATAAGTTGCTTATATCTGACCAACGGGTGCTCGCGCGGCTTGTTCCTCGGTTCGTCGCCGCTCAGCAACGGGTCGGTGAAGGCGCAGCCAATCGTGGAGCATGAGCCCTCGCCAGCACCGTCCGGCCACGAAAAACGCCCCGCCGGGGTCGGCGGGGCGTCGGGGTGCGGGCTGGCCCGCAAAGGGGAACGGGCCGAACCCGTCCTACCCCAAACTGGTTCGGCGCTCAGTCGCCGGAGAGCGGACGATTGCCGTCGGCCTTCGCACGCGCTGCCGGGTCGGCGGAGGTTTCACCCACGACACTGTCGTCGCCCTTGGTGCCGTTTTTGGCCCCGTCGGTCGCGATGTCCTGTTCCATCTGGCCTTCGCGATCCTTGCTGTTGCCGTAGGCGACCTGCGCCTCACCATCATTCGAATCGGCCTGCTGCTCCTGCTGGCGCGTTGCGCCTTCGCGGTGGCCGGTGCGGTCGGGCTCGCCTGGCGCGCTATCGCTCGACAGGGTCACGTCGCGGCTGTCCCTGGGTTCGTATTGTCCATCATAGGTGCTCATCGGAAAAATTCCTTTCGCCCTCCCAACGCCTGCGCCACCCACAGCGTTCCGCGCGATGCAACCCCTTTCGTCGTGAATTCTCCCCGCTTTATCCCCGCCGAATCGCCAGATAGCGGGTTCGAAAATGCGGCCGGATGCTCTATATGTTCCGGTTCACACGAAAGCCCGGAGACACAAGATGTCGTTGCTCGAAGCCCGCAAGACCTACAAGCCGTTCGAATATCCCTGGGCTTACGATTTCTGGAAGCGCCAGCAGCAGATCCACTGGATGCCGGAGGAAGTGCCGCTGGGCGAGGATTGCCGCGACTGGGCGCAGAACCTCACCGATCACGAGCGCAATCTGCTCACGCAGATCTTCCGCTTCTTCACCCAGGCCGATGTCGAGGTGCAGGATTGCTACCACGAGAAATACGGCCGCGTGTTCAAGCCGACCGAGGTCAAGATGATGCTCGCCGCCTTCTCCAACATGGAGACGGTGCATATCGCCGCCTATTCGCACCTCCTCGACACGATCGGGATGCCGGAAAGCGAATACGGCATGTTCCTCGAATACGAGGAGATGAAGGACAAGCACGACTATCTTCAGGAATTCGGCGTCGACAATGACGAGGATATCGCCCGCACGCTGGCGATGTTCGGCGGATTCACCGAAGGGCTGCAATTGTTCGCCAGCTTCGCCATGCTGATGAACTTCCCGCGCTTCAACAAGATGAAGGGCATGGGCCAGATCGTCAGCTGGTCCGTGCGCGACGAATCGCTGCACTGCGAAGGGATCATCCGCCTGTTCCACGCCTTCTGCGCCGAGCGGGACTGCCTGACCAAGGCGGTGAAGGAAGACATCATGGACATGTGCCAGAAGACGGTCCGCCTCGAGGACGCCTTCATCGACCTCGCCTTCGAACAAGGCCCGGTGACGGGGATGACGGCCAAGGAGATCAAGAAATATATCCGCTACATCGCGGACTGGCGCCTGGGCCAGCTGGGCCTGCAACCGATCTACATGGTTGAAGACCACCCCCTCCCCTGGCTCGCCCCGCTGCTGAACGGCGTGGAGCACGCCAATTTCTTCGAAACCCGTGCGACCGAATATTCCAAGGGCGCGACCAAGGGGAACTGGCAGGACGTCTGGTCGAGCTTCGACAAGCGCAACAAGGCGAAACCGGCCAACGAGGAAGCGGACGCGGACGATCAGGGTCCGGGGCTGTTCGGGGATGCTGTCGAGGCGGCGGAGTGAAATGATCCTTATCGGATCGGTCTGCTTGACCGGAACGGATTGAGAACATAGCGATGCTGCGAAGGAGTTTTCGCAATGCATTCGATAGAGTTTTGCGCCGGTGCCGGGGGTCAAGCGCTCGGTCTCGAGCAAGCCGGATTCAAGCACGCGGCGCTTGTTGAGATCGAGCCTGATTTTGCTGAAACCTTGAGGTTGAACCGTCCGCAGTGGGATGTGCGCTCGGCCGATATGGGCGAATTCGACGGGCGACCATTCGCTGGTGTCGATCTTCTTACCGCTGGCTTGCCGTGCCCCCCATTCTCCGTGGCTGGCAAGCAATTAGGGGAGCTGGACGAACGGAATCTCTTTCCTGCTGCCTTGAGGTTGATTGATGAAATTCGTCCAAAAGCGGTGATGATCGAGAACGTTCGAGGCTTTCTCTCGGCAGTGTTCGATGATTATCGAGGCCATTTGAGGCGGCAACTATCTAAGCTTGGGTATCATGCGGATTGGCGCCTGCTCAATGCTTCCGACTTTGGTGTACCGCAATTACGACCTCGCGTCGTAATTGTGGCTTTAAAGAAGGAATTGGTCGGAAACTTCGACTGGCCAGAAGTCGATCCGCACAATCCTCCTACAGTTGGGCAATGTCTTCGCGATCTTATGGAGGAGAATGGATGGCGCGGTGCAAAGAAGTGGGCGGCGCGCGCTGACGACATCGCTCCGACGCTTGTCGGAGGGTCTAAAAAGCATGGCGGGCCCGATCTCGGCCCCACTCGCGCCAGACGCGCTTGGGCGACCTTGGGCGTGGAGGGTAAAAGCCTTGCGAACGAGGCGCCTCCACCTGACTTCGTCGGCATGCCTAGATTGACGCTTAGAATGACTGCCCGTTTGCAGGGCTTTCCCGATACTTGGCAATTTCATGGGACAAAGACCACCCGCTATCGCCAGATCGGCAATGCGTTCCCGCCCCCGGTTGCGAAAGCCGTTGCCCGGAACCTTGCCGTTGCGCTGCAAGCCAAAAAAGCAATTTCCTTGGCTGCCGCGTGAGGTTGTCCGGCGAAACCGATCGTATTCCGCTAGCATTGGCGCATCTCGATCATGCCGACCTGAAAAAACTCGAAACCGATCTCATTGACGCTGTCGGCGGCTGGGAGGCCTTTTCCGAAAAACTGCGTGGTTTTTTCCGTGCCGCGATAGATGAAGTAATCGACACCGCTCGTACGGGGAGGTTCTTTTTCTCCGATTTAGAGAAAACGGAAAAGACATATCTCGGGACGAAATTCGAAATCATCCTTCGTGATTGGCTTGGAGTTCCGAAGGGTGTCCGTCTCGATCTGCTGATCGGTGGCGAAGAGGTAGATGTGAAAACGACCACTTCAGCCAAAGGTGGTGGTTGGATGATCCCGCCAGAGGCTTTCAACCAATTGTGCGTTTTGATCAAAGTAGATGAAGCCGCCGCCCGATGCGATTTTGGATTGGTAAGAGCTCGATCGCAATATTTGCGAGCCGGTTCGAATCGAGACGCGAAAACAGGACTTTCCGCAGCTGGGCGCCGAAACATCTGGTGGATGGCCAAGGATTTCGAATACACGGCTAATTTCTGGGCTCTTACCGATGATGCTGACCGTGCAGCGATCATGCAGGGCGGAGGGACGCAACGGATCGCCACCCTATTCGAGCGCTTTCAGGGAATTCCAATATCTCGAGTTCAAATTCAGGCTATCGCAGCTCAGGATGATTTCATGAAGCGCATCCGACGCAACAGTGGCGCGCGAGATATCTTAGCGCCAAAGGGGATCGCAATTCTTTATTCCGAGAACGATCGCAGTTTGATGCGCAGATTAGGGCTGAAATTTGGATCTCGCGAGTTCGTATCCGTTTCTCCGAAAAACGCTGAGGAGGCTGCACTCCTTCGATCTGCTAATCATATAGATTAGACGGTAGAAGAATTTTGTCGAAACCAAGTTCAACACCACTCCCGCCGATAGCCCTGCCATTCCTCCGCTAGGCCTACTGCGACCAGCGTGTCGCCGAGGCATTCTCCGCCCCGTGTCAGCACGCGCAGCTTGCGGCCTTACTGGTCCCACCTCATGGACTTTAGACGAAACCGCATGAGTCTCTTCGCCGATCTCTCCCCATTTGCGGTGCTGGCAGTATGGCTGATCGGCGCAAACGCCGCCGCCGTCCTGGCTTTCGCCATCGACAAGAGCGCGGCGCGGACAGGCCACCGTCGAATTTCGGAATTCCACCTCCTCCAGATCGCCTTACTGGGAGGGACGCCGGGTGCTTACCTCGCCCGGCAAATGTTCCGCCACAAGACCCGCAAGGAGCCTTTTTCCAGCCGCCTACACACGATCGCGATCCTCCACATTGCAATGCTGGCGGGGCTGGCGGTCTTTTTCTTGCCTTGAGTGCCCTTGAAGGCAGATGCGCGGCGCGCGGAAATTACGATATTATCGCGCGACCGCGCGGCCTCACCAGCCCCAGGCGGGCGGCGGCGCGGGGACGGGGCGGGTCAGATCGAACGCCACGCGGAACAGCCGGGTCGGATCGTTGCGGCGGGTGAGCTGGTAGGCGAAGCGCGCATCGGGCTTGCGCGCCGGATCGACCTCGACGCGCCAGACATTGGTGAGCGACTGGTCGAGCCCCTCGCGCTCGAACATTGCGATCGAATAGGCATCGACCGGAAAATCCTGCGCGCGCGCCGTTCCCGCGCCCAATGTGTCGCCGCCATACTGGGTGACCGCGTCAATGCTCCCGTCACGATGGCGGTGATCGTGCTTCAGCCGCAAGCCCTCGGCGGTGCGGCTGACCAGCCAGGTGCGGCTGCGGTCCCATCCCCCTGCCTCCTCCGCATCCTCGACATGGAAGGCGATGGCGATGCGGCTGGGCGAACAGTCGGCCCAATGGGCGCGCATCGCCTTGCCGCGAAACGCCGCATCGCGCGCGTCCTCGCTGGCGAGCGATCCGGCATAGGCCTTCCCGCAATGGCTCTCCAGCGCGTCCCAGAACGCCTGCTGCTCCGCCGGGAGGGGCGGCAGGGTCGACGCGTCCGGGATAGCGGCACAGGCCGACAGGGGGATCAGGGCGAGGATAAGGGCGGCTCGGTTCATACGCTCGAAGCCTAGAGCCGCCCGAGCGCGAGGGCCAGCGGAACGAGAGCGAAACCCGCAATTCGGAACGCCCGCCCCGCCCGACCATTATTCCTGCAAACGACTACACAGGAGAGCTTTTCATCATGTCCGATCCCGTTCCCGATACCAAACCGTCCAGCCGCTGGTTCTGGGTCGGCATGATCGTCCTTCTGGCAGTCGCGTCGATCATCTTCTTCCTGAATGCCGATGGCGACGAGGAGATCGAGACGATCCCCGACAACGCGATCACCACGCAGGAAGAGCGGCTGAACACGGACCTGACCTCGGACACCGCAGAAGGGCTGGAGCAGGTGCGCGGCGCAACTGCCGAGGATGTCCGGGCGCTCGAGAACCAGACCGAGACGCAGACGGGTTCGGACGACCTGACCGAAGCGCCCGCGCAATAAACGCGCTCTTTCCGCACGCGCGATCGCACGCTAAGCGCCTGCCTTCCTCCCACCCGAAGGCAGGCGTTTTGCCATGAGCGGTTCAAGTCCCGATCCCACCACCCTGCACACGAAAGCGGCCACGCTGATCGAGGCGCTGCCCTATTTCCAGCGCTATGCCGGGCGCACCTTCGTGGTGAAATATGGCGGCCACGCCATGGGCGACGAACAGGCGGCGCGCGAATTCGCCAGCGACGTGGTGCTGCTAAAGGCGGTCGGCATCAATCCGGTGGTGGTCCATGGCGGCGGCCCGCAGATCGGCGCGATGCTGAAGAAACTGGGCGTCGAAAGCACCTTCGTCGATGGTTTGCGCGTGACCGACAAGGCCACGGCCGAGATCGCCGAGATGGTCCTGTCGGGCGCGATCAACAAGCAATTGGTCGGCTGGATCGCGCAGGCCGGCGGCAAGGCGATCGGCCTGTCGGGCAAGGACGGCAATCTCGTCACCGCGACCAAGCTGGAGCGCACTGCCAAGGACCCGGACAGCAATATCGAACAGGCGCTCGATCTGGGCTTCGTGGGCGAGCCGACCCATGTCGATACCGCCGTCATCGACACCGCGATCGCGGCGGGCATGATCCCGATCGTCGCCCCGATCGGAAGCGGGGTGGACGGGCACACCTACAACATCAACGCCGATACGATGGCGGGCGCATTGGCGGCGGCGCTGGGCGCGGCGCGGCTGTTCCTGCTCACCGATGTCGCCGGCGTGCTGGACAAGCAGGGCGAATTGCTGACCGATCTCGATCCCACCGACATTGCGCGCCTGCGCGAAGACGGGACGATCGGCGGGGGCATGATCCCCAAGCTCGAAACCTGCGTCCACGCGGTCGAAGGGGGATGCGATGCGGCGGTGGTGCTGGATGGGCGGGTGGCCCATGCCATGCTGCTCGAATTCTTCACCGAACAGGGTGCGGGAACGTTGATACGCACAGGGGGCCGGGCGGACCGGACCACAGCGCCCGAAGCGGCCCGCTAGGCCTTCCCTCCATGGCCCGTCGCCTGTAAGCGGGCCTGTAAGCGGGGCCCAGGACACCGCACGAAACCCAACGGACGGGACCGGTATGCAAGCGCTCTACACCATCTACGAAATCGTCGCGATGCTCACCAATGTGCTGGTGATGCTGATCATCATCCAGTTCATCATCGGGCTGCTGTTCGCCTTCAACGTGGTCAACAGCTCCAACGAGTTCCTGTCGAGCTTCTACATGGCGATCAATCGCCTGCTCGACCCGTTGCTGCGCCCGATCCGCAACATCCTGCCGAGCACGGGGGCGATCGACTTCTCGCCGCTGGTCCTCATCATCGCGCTCAACATCGTCCTGCTGGTGCTGGACGGCGTGATCAAGAGCGTCTGATGGCGGCGGACCGGATCGACGGGAAGGCGTTTGCCGAAGGCTTGCGCACGCGGGTCGGCGGATGGGCGTCCGACTTCGAGGGGGCGGCGGGTCGCAAGGCCGGGCTCGCCGTGGTGCTGGTGGGCGAGGATCCCGCGAGCCAGGTCTACGTCCGCAGCAAGGGCAAGGCCGTGGCGGCCGCCAATATGAACGGGTTCGAACACCACCTGCCGGCGGACACTTCGCAAGAGGATCTTTTGGCGCTGGTCGAGCGGCTGAATGCGGACGATGCGGTCGACGGCATCCTCGTCCAGCTTCCCCTGCCCGACCATCTGGACGATCAGGCGGTGATCGCCGCAATCGACCCGGACAAGGACGTGGACGGCTTCCACGTCGCCAATGCCGGACGGCTGGCGGTGGGGCAGACCGGCTTCGTCCCCTGCACGCCGCTTGGCTGCATGATGCTGCTGGCGGACCGTCTGGGCGACCTTTCGGGGCTGGAGGCGGTCGTCATCGGGCGCTCCAACATCGTGGGCAAGCCGATGGCGCAATTGCTCCTGGACGCGAACGCCACCGTCACCATCGCGCATAGCCGGACGAAGGACCTGCCGAGCGTGGTGCGCCGCGCGGATATCGTCGTCGCCGCCGTGGGCCGCGCCGAAATGATCAAGGCCGACTGGCTGAAGCCCGGTGCGACCGTGATCGATGTCGGCATCAACCGCTTGCCGCCAGCAGATGGCGAAGAGCGAGGGCGCCTGGTCGGCGATGTCGATTACGGCCCGGCGAGCGAGATCGCCTCCGCCATCACGCCCGTCCCCGGCGGCGTCGGCCCGATGACGATCGCCGTCCTGCTTCGCAACACGCTCGTCGCGGCCTACGCCCATGCCGGGCTCGACGCGCCCGAAGGTCTCTGACCCGGTGCGTGCCGCGGCCAAGCTCGCTCTGATCGCCGGATGCCTCGCGCTGGGTGCCTGTGCGGCAGGCCCGCGCGTGCCCCGCTATACCGAACGGTTCGAGCGCGAAGTTAGGACCACCGCCAATCCGGGCAGCGTGGTGGCGACCGACATTGGTTTTTCCCGCGCCGCCCGCGAGGACGGCCAGTGGACCGCCTTCCGCGACTATGCCGCCGATGGGGCGGTGATCCACGGCGCGAACGGCCCGGTCGATGCCGCCGCCTGGCTCGCGCGCCGTGCCGATCCCGCCGTGCCGAAGCAATGGACGCCGCTCGCCGTCTGGTCGAGCTGTGACGGGCAGATCGCGATCTCGCAGGGCAAATACGCCGATCCTGACGGGCAATGGGGCTATTACGTCACCGCGTGGGAACGCCAGCGCGATTACGATTACAAATATGTCTACGATCTCGGCGCGCCGGATGCCGTGCTGACTGCGCGCGAGAACGAGAGTCGGACGGAAGCGCCCGCAACCGGCACGGGCGACAATCTCATCGTCGTGCGCGCGATCCCGATGATTTCTGGCGAGGTTGCGGATTGCCCGGCAGCGTCCGCCCCGCCCCCGCCACTCCCCCTGCCGATCTATGAGGAGGGCACGCGGACCGATGGCGGCGCTTCGCAGGACGGAACTTTGGTGTGGCGCTGGGTGCATTTCACCGACGGACGCCGCCTGTTCGTGGCGCATTACTGGCAGAACGGGACATGGCAGGAGGCCGTACGGTTCGCCGTCACCGCCGATGGCCGCTTCGAGCGTGAGAGCTGACATGGCCGAACTCTTCCTCTCCGCCTTCGTGACCCTGTTTGTGGTCATCGATCCGCCCGGCTGCGCACCGATCTATGCCGGACTGACCAAGGGCGCGAACGCGGCGCAGCGCCGCAACATGGCCCTGCGCGCCTGTGCCATCGCGGCGGCTATCCTGCTGGTCTTCGCGCTGTTCGGCGTCGATCTCTTGGCGGCGCTCCATATCGAGCTCGACAGCTTCCGCATCGCGGGCGGGCTAATGCTGTTCTGGATCGCGTGGGAAATGGTGTTCGAAAAACGCACCCAGCGGCGCGAGGAGCGGGCCGAGAAGATCGCCGCCCAGCACGCCAACACGCCCGAGGTCGAGGACGTGTCGGTCTTCCCCATGGCCATGCCGATGCTGGCCGGGCCGGGCGCGATCGCGGCGATCATGCTGCTGATGCAGGAAGCGGACGGGTGGGAAGCATCGCTTGTCGTGCTCGGCGCGCTGGCGAGCGTGCTGGTGCTGACCGCGCTGGCGCTCGTCGCGGCTGGCCCGCTGATGCGGCTGTTCGGCGACCGGGTGGAAGCGGTGGTGACGCGGCTCTTGGGCGTGCTGCTGGCGGCGCTGGCGGCGCAATATGTGATCGACGGTCTCAGGGGGTCTTTCGGGATATAAGGCGCTCACAGAGGCACAGAGGCGCAGAACTGTTGCGATGGCGGCGAGGCCGCTCTTCAATTTCTCGCTCTGTTCGGGTGCCGACGCTTCCGTGGGAATGCGGCCGCGCCGCAGGAGCTTACTCCCACTCTCTCCGTGCCTCTGCGCCTCTGTGAGCGCTCATCAATCCCACGCTCGCGCCTTCACGACCGCCCGAAAACCTATTGCAGGGTCACGCGATCGTCCCCGCCATCGCGCAGGGCGAAGAACTGCATCAGCTGGATCAGCAATTCGCACCGTTCGCCCAGGCTGTCGGCTTCGAGCAGGGCCTGTTTGGCCGCGACATCGAAGGGGGCGATCTGGGATACGCCGTTGATCAGCGACTGGTCGTCCAGCCGATCGACCGAATCCCAGTCCACGCTGTAGCCCTGCATATCGGCGAAGCGGCGCGCCTCGAACTCGAACCCGGCGCGCTCGACGCTGGAGAGGACCTCCTCCTCGTCATCCGCAATCGCCTCGGCTTCGACCTGGCGGAAGGCGGTGGTGACATCCAGTTCGCGGAGAACCCGGAAGCGCGATTCGCCTTCGAGGACGATGTTATAGCGCCCGTCATCCATCGCCTCGACCTCGCCGATCCGGCCGATGCAACCGACGTCGTAAAGCGGCGAATCATCCCCGCCCCGCCTCGGCTGGATCATCGCGATCCGCCGGTCGCGCGCCAGCGCATCGCTCGCCATCGCGCGATAGCGCGGCTCGAAGATGTGGAGCGGCAATTGCAGGCCGGGAAACAGGATCGCGCCCGGCAGGGGGAAGATGGAAAGCCTCAAGCCGTGCCGCCTATCCGAACAGGATGCGCGACAGGCGCCGCCGCGTGGTGACGACCCAAGGGTCCTCGAGCCCGACCGCTTCGAAGATCTGCAGGAGCTTGGCGCGCGCGGCGCCCTCGTTCCACTGGTTGTCGGCCTCGATCATGGCGAGCAGTTCGTCCGCCGCCTCGCCCCGCTTGCCGCCCGCGAAGGCCGCTTCGGCATAGGCTAGCCGGTCTTCCATCGCACCGCCCTCGGCCTTTGACTTCAGCGCCGCCAGCTCGCCCTCGTCCGGCGCATTGGCGGCGAGATCGAGCGCGCTTTGCGCCGCATCCAGTTGCGGATCGTCGGCCAGCGCGGGATTGCTGCGCGCGGCGGCGAGCGCGGCCTGTGCCTCCTCGACCCGCCCCGCTTCGACCAGCGCGCGCACCAGCCCGGCCTGCGCCGCGCCCTCGTCGGGCGCTATATCGACCACCTGCATGAAGATGCCCGCCGCCCGCTCGGCATCGCCATCGGCCAGCACCTGTTCGCCCATCGCGACGAATTGCGCGATATCGGCCTGCCGGTCGGATTGCTCGCCAGCCGCGCCCGGTTCGACGGGAAGCTGGCTCAAAAGCTGGTCGAGCATCTGCTTCAATTGCGATTCGCTGCGCGCATTGGTCAGATCGGCGACCGGCTGGCCCTGGAACATCGCATAAACGGTGGGGATCGACCGGACCTGGAACTGGCTCGCGATGAACTGTTCCTCGTCGACATTGACCTTGGCGAGGACCACGCCCTTGTCGGCATAATCGGCCGCGACCTTTTCGAGGACCGGCGTCAGCGCCTTGCACGGCCCGCACCATTCGGCCCAGAAATCGAGCACGACGAGCTTCGTCATCGACGGTTCGACGACATCGCTGCGGAAGCGATCCACCGCCTTCTGTTCGTCGAGATTGAGACCCATGCTCGCCACTGCGATCTTCCTTTCCTGTGCGTTTCTTCGCTATATCGGGCCCTTATGTGGGGCGCGGCGCACCCCTTTTGAAGGGCGAGGCGGGGCAGGACAAGGGCTGGGTCGCTTCGCGGGCGCGATCCCGCATTTTTGCCTTGCACGGTGCGAAACCCGCTGCTAATCGCGCGCCTCCCCACGGTGCCATGGCCAGCTGGCCTACACCGGGAACGTCAGTGAGCGGGCGTAGCTCAGGGGTAGAGCACAACCTTGCCAAGGTTGGGGTCGGGCGTTCGAATCGCCTCGCCCGCTCCATTTTTCTTTAGAAAATTGAACCGCTTAAGCGGATCGCAAGTTGGCGAATTCTGCTTCCCCGCTCTGTCGGTTGCTCCGGGGAAGCGCGGGGGAAGCACAAATCGGAGTTTCGTGGCGCACTCTGGCGTTTGCATTGCGACACACTGAACCTCCCGATTCCAAGGTGCAAGGATTGGTTTGGCGTGTGTCCAGCTTGGAGTGCGATCAGTGAAGGTGTCCAATCTGATTGCCCAATTCGCTTGTAATTTGAAGCGGCGGAATTTGGGCCGGAAGCGGAAAGGCAGCTTTTATATCTTTGAGCGGATTATGCGGACAGCGACTGCTGACCGAATCGCAAGCCGGTGCATTAGAGAATGGTCTGGAGAAACCCCTCTTGGCATAGACTTTTGCCGTCGTTGAAACGCCCCTGCAGGACAGCCAACACGGAGCCGAGAGCCACAAACTAAATCGGTTTACTATTTAGCGCGCCTTTCCTACCATCCAGAGATGGCGAGAGAAACCTTTACGATTGAGGGCGCAGGCGCGATTTCTCTTACAGCCGAGGCTGAGGGGGATGCCTACGCCATACCCGTCCTTCTTGCGCACGGCGGCGGGCAGACACGGCGCGCGTGGAGAAGGGTGGTCAGCGAGCTGGCTCAAGCCGGCTTTCGCGCAATCGCCTTCGACATGCGCGGTCACGGAGACAGCGATTGGTCGCCATGCGGAGCTTATGAAATGCGCGACTTCGCGGCGGATCTGGTCGCTGCAGCGTCGCGCCTGGACCAGAAGCCAGCGCTGGTCGGCGCTTCACTGGGCGGGCTCGCTGGACTGATTGCCGCAGGGGAGCTTGCTCCAGGTAGCTTTGCTTCACTCACATTGGTCGACATTGCCCCGCGCATGGCGCCCAGCGGTGTAATGCGCGTGGTTGGTTTCATGGAAGAGCATGTCGATAGCGGCTTCGCCTCACCAGAGGAGGCGGCCGACGTGATCGCTCGCTACATGCCGCATCGTCCCAGGCGGGGCGCGAGCGATGGTCTGAAAAGCTATCTGCGGCAGAAGCCGGATGGGCGCTTCTATTGGCACTGGGACCCTGCGTTTATCCGTAATATAATGTCAGCCAGACAAGGCGACCCAGACAGCCAAGAACGTCAATCGGCAATGCTCAGCCAAGCTGCGGCGAATCTCACGCTTCCGCTTCACCTCATCCGAGGCGCCTCTAGCGATCTTGTTTCCGAAGAGGCCGTATTGCATCTGCGACAACTCGCCCCCCATGCAGAATACACCGATATTGCCGATGCCACGCACATGGTCGTGGGCGATGCGAACGATGCCTTTTCCGCCGCTATCGTCGATTTCCTACGGCGCCATCACTCATCCGATACGGCTCAGCCACAGGGGACGAGGGAGCTATGATCGATCGAGAGCGCTTGCAGGAAATGCTGAATATCGCGCCGTTTCATCGATGGCTTGGGCTGGAGATTGCAACATGCTCCGACCAGGGAATCGCGATCACCATGCCATGGCGCGAAGAGATCGTGTCGAACCCTATGATTGGGTCGGCGCATGGAGGGATCCTGGCTTCACTGGTCGACCTCACCGGGCTTTATACTCTGCTTGCCGGGGGCGTCGCGGCGAGAGCGACGGCCGATCTGCATGTCGATTACCACCGTCCTGCAACCTCAGGACCTCTCACTGCTCACGGACAGATCGTGAAGATCGGGCGACAGATTTCGGTGGCGGAAACCCGGGTTATCGAGCCCGACGGCAAGTTGGTCGCCAGCGGCAGGGGCGCCTACTTCTCGTCAACCGGATCACTTGATCATCGCGGCGGGACTATTGATCTCGAACAGGCTCTTGCCACCCAAGGCCCAGCGACTTCTGCAGCGCGATCCACGCCAGCGTAAGGGCGCCTTTTGCCCGGACGAGGTCTGCTGAGGCCTGCTGCTGTTCTCGCAGGGCCCGGTTGAGGTCAGCCTTCGAGATCGCTCCTGCGGCAAAACGTTGGCGGTTCAG